>NZ_JBQQBS010000008.1:0-255434 GCF_052245395.1 Streptomyces sp. 4N124 | reverse complement strand
CCGCCCCACCTGGGCGATGGCGAGGTCCTGCGGTCCGGGGCCGCGGGCGGCGGCGATGCCTCTCAGTACCCGGCCCAGCGGAACGTCGTCGAGTTCGGGGGCGAGGCGGGGAGCCTGCCGCTTGCGGCCGAAGAGAGCCATGCCTGTGTCAGCGTCTGTTGTGGGCGGCCTGGACCAGCGCGTCGAACAGACCCTGCTGGGCCGGGTCCTGGTCCGCGGTGTCCTCGGGGTGCCACTGCACCGCCGTGAACCACCCCGCGTGTCCGGGCAGTTCGAGCCCCTCCACCGTGCCGTCGGCGGCCCGCGCGGTGACCGTGAGCCCGACACCGATCCGGTCGACTCGCTGATGGTGGTAGCAGGAAGCCTCCGTCTTCTCGGCGCCGGTGGCCTGTTCGAGCAGGGTGCCGCGCTGGATCGCGACCGGGTGCACGACGTGCCGGTGTTCGCGGTCCGCGCCGCCCATGTCCTGTTCCAGGCTGCCGCCGAGGGCGACGTTCGCCGCCTGCAGCCCACGGCAGATCGCCAGCAGGGGCAGTCCCAAGTCCAGTGTCTGGCAGGCGACTTCGAGGTCGAACTCGTCCTGGAGGTCGTCGACGTCATAGACGCTGTCATGGGTGTCGGCGGCTCCGTAGCGATGCGGGGCCAAGTCTCCGCCGCCCGGGAGCAACACGCCGTCGAAGCGGGCGAGCCGCTCGGCCACGTCGGCTCCGGCCGGGTCTGCGGGGTGGATGCTCACCGGCTCGCCCCCGGCCCGCCACACGGCCTCGACCAGTGCGCGGGCGCTGACCTCGGCGGCGTAGCGGAGCGCGGACGTGGTGGCGGCGAACCGGGCCGGAATCGCGATCAGGGGTCGCGGGTGCGTACGGGTCACAGCTGGATCCAGGTGGTCTTCAGTTCGGTGTACTTCTCGATGGCGTGGGCGGACTTGTCGCGGCCGTTGCCCGATTGCTTCATGCCGCCGAAGGGGACGGTCAGGTCGCCCTCCTCGTAGCAGTTGACCCAGACCGTCCCTGCCTTCAGTGCGCGCGAGACCTTGTGTGCGGTGGACAGATCGGAGGTCCACAGGCCGGCGGCGAGACCGTACTCGGTGGCATTGGCCAGCCGTACCGCCTCGTCCAGGTCGTCGAAGGAAACGACGGACAGGACGGGGCCGAAGATCTCCTCTCGGGCCAGCCGCATGCCGGGGTCGACCCGGTCGAACACGGTGGGCCGCAGGTAGCTGCCGCCGGTCTCGGCCAGGGCCCGGTCCCCGCCCACGCGCAGCCGGGCGCCCTCGTCCAGGCCGGACGCGACATGCTCCAGGACCCGGCCGAGGTGGCTGTCGCCGACCAGTGCGCCCATCTCGGTGGCCGGATCGAGCGGGTCGCCCACTCGCAGCTCGCGCGCACGCGCCACGACTGCTTCCGTGACCTGTTCGGCGATGGACGAGTGGACCAGCAGCCGGGAGGGTGCGGTGCACATCTCACCCTGGTTGAAGAAGATGCCCCAGGCCGCGGTCGCCGCCGCCTTCTCCAGGTCCGGGGCGTCGGGCAGCACGATGTTCGGTGACTTGCCGCCGAGTTCGAGCCAGACGCGCTTGAGGTTGGAGTCGGCGGCGTAGCGCAGGAAGTGGCGGCCGACGGCGGTGGATCCGGTGAAGGCCAGGACGTCGACGTCGGGGTGGAGACCGAGCGCCCGGCCGGCCACCGGCCCGTCACCGGTGACGACGTTGAGGACGCCCGGCGGTAGTCCGGCGTCGGTGGCGACGCGGCCGAGCAGGAGGGCGGACAGCGGTGAGGACTCCGACGGCTTCAGGACGACGGTGCAGCCGGCGGCGAGGGCGGGAGCGACTTTCCAACTCGCCAACGTGAGCGGGAAGTTCCACGGCACGACGGCGCCGACGACACCTGTCGGCTCCCGGGTGACCAGGGCCAGCGAGTCCGGTGCGGTGTGGGGAGACTCGTCGGTGAGTTTGTCGGCGAGCTGCCCGTACCAGCGGAAGGTGTTGATCGCGGCGCGCAGCTCGATGGCGTACGCGTCCGTGATCGGTTTGCCCATCTCCAGGCTCACGGTCAGCGCCAGTTCCTCGCGCCGCTCCTCCAGCAACTCGGCGATCCGCAGCAGGACCCGGCCGCGCTCGGCGGGCGCCAGGTGCGGCCACGGCCCTGTGTCGAAGGCGCGGCGCGCCGCCGCGACGGCGAGATCGACCTCCTCCTCCCGCGCGTCGGCGACCTGGACCAGGGTCTGACCGTCGCGAGGGGAGATCACGGCGAACGATCCAGCGTCACCGGCTTCGTCCTTGCCGTCGATGTGGTGCTGCGTGGGCAGGTCGAGTCCCTTGGCGCGGCGCAGCAGTTCCTCGTGGGTGGCGTTCAGCACGCGCTCTCCATCTCCGTTTCATCCGTTTCGTTCGGTCACAAACGACTCACGCCGTTCGACAAAGGCCCGATACGGCCGGGGCGCGGGCTCCGGCCGTATCGGTGAGGGATCGCGGTGTTCAGCCGGTGGTCTCTGCCCTGGACCGCGTCAGCCGGGCGGCGACGACGCCGAGGATCAGCACCACCGGAACGGTGGCCTGGAGCCATAGGGCCGTGGTCCGGTCGCCGCCGATGAGCGTCGTGAAGTTGGCGATGATGAGCCAGATGGCACCGGCGATACCGAGCGCGCCCAGGACGGGGGCGATCAGGGTGTTCCAGGGGCGGGTGTCGGCGCCGGAGCGGCGGAAGAACACGATGACCGAGACCGAGGTCAGGAAGTACAGCAGCATGATGCCGAGGACGGCGACCCCGCTGAACCAGGAGAAGAGGGTCAGCACCGGGTCCTTGCCCAGGACCGCGAAGGGCACTACGAGCAGCACCGCGATCGCGGTCTGCACGGTGCCCGCCACCCAGGGCGAGTGACGCCGGTTGAGGGCGGTCAGTCCGTGCGGCAGGAGCCCTTCGCGGCCGAGAGAGAACAGGTAGCGGTTGGCGGAGTTGTGGAAAGCCAGGAGGCCGGCGAAGAGGGAGGTGGCCAGCAGGATCGGCAGCACGTCGTTGACCCAGCCGCCGAACTGGGTGGCGATAGGCGCGAAGACGAAGGCCGTGGCGTCGCCGCTCTCCAAGGCCTTGCCCGCCTCGGCCGTGGCCTGGGACGCACCGTGCGCGGAGACCAGCATCCAGGTGGCGAAGGCGAAGAAGCCGGTGATCACCGCGACGGACAGGTAGGTGGCCCGGGGAACGGTCTTGCGGGGTTCACGGGCCTCCTCGCCGTAGATGGCGGTGGCTTCGAAGCCGAACATCGACGCTACGGCGAACATCAGCGCCACGCCGGGAGCGCCCTGGAGCGCGGCGGACGGCGAGAAGCTGTCCGTGAGGCCGAGTCCCTCGGGTCCGCCGCCCTTGAAGAGGGTCACGAGGGCGAAGACGATCAGGATGCTGAACTCGGCCAGCACGAAGACGGCGAGGATCTTGGCGCCCATCTCGATGCCGGAGGCGCCGAGAATCTGCACGATCACCATGGTGACCAACGCCCAGACCCACCACGCGACATGGGCACCGGTGTGGTGCTCGACAAGGCCGCTCATGATACTTCCGTACAGCCCGTACATACACGCTTGGACGGCGCAGTAGGCGAAGAGCGCGACGGCGGCGCTGCCGGAGCCGGTCGAGCGGCCGAGCCCTTTGCCGATGTACGTGTAGAAGGCGCCGGCGTCCACGACGTGGCGGCCCATGGCGACGAAGCCAACCGAGAACAGCAGGATGATGACTCCGGCCGCGAGATAGGTGGCCGGAGCGCCGGCTCCGTTGCCGATGGCGATGGCGATCGGCACGGCCCCGGCGATGCCGGTCAGCGGTGCCTGGGCGGAGAGAACGAAGAAGAGGATGCCGAGGACACCGAGAGAGTTGGGCTTGAGCCTGCCTGCCATGGATGCGTCATGAGCGGTCTGTGTGGCGACCGCGGTCTGACTGTCCACTCGAATCACCTGCCGGGGACGGGAAGGGGCGGAGTTTGTTTTAGGCCAAACGAGTTGCCCCATGGTGGGCCGGAACTATCCGTTTGACAAGGGGCTGCGGGGAGATCCTTTGTGCGGCGGGCTACGCGGTCATCGTCTCCACGCGCCGCATGACGTCCCGGCAGAAGGGTCCGATGCCGTTGGGGTCGTCGATGAACTGGTTCGGCTTGATGCAGAAGGTGGTGAAGCCGAGCTCCATCTGCTCGGGAATGGAGGCAAGGGCGGCGCCGAGGTCGGCCGGTGAGTGGTCGTCGGGGAACACGGCCTGGGTGCCGCCGATCATCTCCAGGTCGGCGATGTCGCGTCCGGCTCCGGCCATGGCGTCCCCGAGCTCCCGCATGTCTTCGGGTGCGGGCCGTCCGAGCGGGTGGAAGCCGTGGCCGCACCGCACGAGCCGCCGCAGCAGCGGGCCGTGTACGCCCTGTCCGCCGAACCACAGCCGCGGGCCGTCAGGGCGGTACGCCTTGGGCTCGAAGTAGACGTCACGGAAGGGGTAGTGCTCGCCGTCGTGGGAGATCGGGGACGGTCCCCATGCCTTCGCCCAGACCTGAAGGTGCTCGTCCAGCAGCCGCCCGCGCCTGCCGAACGGCACGCCCAGAGCCGCGTACTCGTCCCTGCTCCAGCTCACCGTGGGCTGCACCACGAGGCGGCCCTCGCTGAGCAGGTCCAGGGTGCCGAGTTCGCGGGCGAGCAGCAGGGGGTGGCGCAGCGGTGCGACGACGGCCGCTGCGGCCAGCCGGAGGCGAGAGGTGACGGAGGCGATGGCGGCGAGCAGCAGCAGGGAGTTCGGCCAGGGAGTGTACGGGTCCTGGTTGCCCGGGAGGGCGTAGTCGCGGGGGTTTCCCATGACACCGGCGGCCCCGGCATCCGGTCCGAGCACGATGTGTTCGCTGACCATGATCGCGTCGAAGCCGGCGTCCTCGGCCTCGCGGGCCCACCGTACGGCGGTGGGCAGGTCCGCCCGGTCACCGGTCAGCGTCCAGTTCTCGCTCAGGACGAGCAGCATGCGGGGAGGGGTGGGTGCGGGCACGGGTGGGTGTCCTTCACTCGTGGGGATTGGGTCGAGGGCTGTGCCGCGTTTCCCTGTCGTCCAGCGCGAGCTGGTCGGGGGCGGCGTAGGCGCACTGGCCGTGGTGGGGAAATCAGAGGAAACGGACGGGGAGATGGGTGATCGTGCGCAGGAACTCGGTGTGCGCATAGGCGGGTTCGCCCGCCGGCTCGACACCGGAGAACCGGTTGACGATCGAGCTGAAGACGATGTCGGCCTCGGCGCGGGCCAGGACCTGGCCGGCGCAGCCGTGCATGCCGGAGCCGAAGGCGAGGTGCTGGCCGGCGGCGACCGGGCGGGTGTGGTCGAAGGTGTCGGGGTCGGCGAACACCTCGGGGTCGCGGTTGGCGGAGGCGATGAGCAGGGCCAGCGCCTCACCGGCCGGTACCGTGGTGTCGCCGATGACCGTGTCCTGCGTGGTCAGGCGCACCACCATCGACTCGGGCGTATCGATCCGCAGGATCTCGTTGATGATGCCCGGCCGTGCCTCCGGCTCGTCCCGGTAGGCGGCGAACAGCTCGGGCTGCTGCGTCATCAGCCAGATGCCGTGGTTGATCAGGTGCTTGACGTCGAGGTGGCCCACGGCGAAGAACAGGAAGATGGTGTAGACGACTTCTTCCTCGGTCATCCTGCCCTCGCCCTGCGCGGCGATGAAGGCGTCGATCAGGCCCTCGCCGGGATGGGCGCGCTTGTCGGCCACCAGCCGCCGGATGTGCTCGGCGAACCAGGCGAACGCCTCCCTGGTGGCGCGGGCCTCCTCGTCGTTGCCGCCGGGGCCGAGGCTCAGCCCGATCTCGTAGGTCTTGCGCTGGATGGTGTCCATCTCGGTCGGCTCGATGCCGAAGATGTGACAGGTCGTGTCGAAGGTGCACTTCAGGGCGAGGCCGTCGGCCGCGTCCAGGAAACCGTCGCCCTTCTCGACCTCGTCGAGCACGGCCTCCACGCCGGCACGCATCACCTTGGACCACTCCTCGACCGCCTTGGGTGTGAACCAGCGGTTGGTGATCCGCCGCAGCCTCGTGTGGTCGGGGGCGTCCCTGCCGAGCATGGTGTGGTGGATCGGGGTGGCCGGCCCGAAGTCGAGCTGCTGCACGCTCAGGGTGGGGTTGCGGATCAGCCGGGCGACGTCCTCGTAGCGGGAGACGACGTACAGGCCGACCGGATGCCTGTAGACAGGGTGCGCCTGCCGCAGCCGCGCGTAGTACGGGTACGGGTCCGCACGGAAGCCGGGGTCACGGAAGGGCAGCAGATCCTCGGTGCCGGACGCGGGTCCGGCGGTGGTGACGGTCATGTCGTGACACTCCTCGTATCGGGCGCGAGGCGGCGGGGAGCTGGGGAGTGGCAGAGGGAGGGCGGCCATTGGCCCTACATCGCCGAGAATTATCCACCCGGATAATTTCGTCAACACTTCGAGCGCAGGTAATCGACTCTTTACGCCGCGGGAAACCGGCGAGTCCCCGTCGCTGGGCGACGGGGACTCGTCCTGACCTGCCGTTACGACAGCGACTACCACATGGCCGACTACTCAGCGCCTCCACGCTGCCGCGTCAGCAGTGACCGCAGTTCCTTCAGCGCGGCCTCGGTGACGTCCGGCTCGTCGAGGACCAGCTGGTGCAGTACGAGGCCCTCCAGAGCGGCGAAGACGAGCCGGGTCAGGGCAGGGCTGGTGCCTTCGGGCAGGCTGCGGGACAACTCCCGCTCCGTGGCCTCGAAGTACTCGTCGTACAGCGCGCGGATCTGCGGCAACAGCTCGGGCCTGCGCCGGGACTCGAGCATGAGCTCGTACTGGAACGTCTGCATGGCCGGGTCGCGGGTGACCATGTCCGCCAGTCCCGCCGCGAAGTCCGCGATGTCGCCCGTACCGGGTTCGAGGGAACTCGTACTCGCGCTGGTGCGTACCGCGTGTTCGAGCGCTGCCTCGATCAGCGCGTCCCGCGAACCGAAGTGGTGCACCACGAGCCCGTGCGTGACACCCGCCTCCTCCGCGACGGAGCGATAGGTGAGCTTCCGCAGCCCTCCCCGGGCCACGACGCGCACAGCGGCCTTGAGCAGGGCCTCGCGGCCGGTCCCGTAGTCCACGCGCTTGCGAGGCCTGGCGGGGGGCTTCTGGGAGGAATCGCTCATGAGCGCGACCCTACCCGCACCTCCGGACCGGCCGACCGCCGCAGGGCGTCAGCGCTTCGGCGGACGGATGCCGCGGAACTCCCAGTCGCCGCCGAGCGCGGTGGACAGCACCTCCTCCGACTCGGTGGGCTGGGCGCCGACGTCGGTGCGGATGGAGGCGGGGCCGGTGACGATGTGGTTGGTCAGCCGGCCGAGGCCCTCGACCTCGACCTCGACGATGTCGCCCGGCTGGACGGGGCGGGAGTTGGCGGGGGTGCCGGACAGGAGGACGTCTCCGGGGTAGAGGGTGATGGTGCGGGCGATGTCGGCGACGAGGTAGTGCATGTCCCACTTCATCTCGTCGGTCGTACCGTCCTGGACCACCTTTCCATTGACGTAGGTGCGCAGGCTCTTGCGGTGGAAGTCCCAGTCGGTGACCAGGCCGGGGCCGAGCGGGCAGAGGGTGTCGGAGCCCTTGACCCGGAGCATGGAGCCGGCGTCGGTGTCGCGGAAGTCGTGGAGGCCGTAGTCGTTGGCGATCGTGTAGCCGGCGATGTACTCGCCCGCTTCGGCCGGGGAGATGTTGCGCGCGGTCTTCCCGATGACGATGGCCACCTCGCCCTCGTAGTTGAGCCACTTGCAGCCCTCGGGGCGGACGATGGCGCCCTGGTGGGAGTTGAGGGCCGAGGTCGGCTTGTGGAAGTAGGTGGGAGTGTCAGGGAGGTCGATCCCGAACTCGTCGACACGGCTGCGGTGGTTGAGGTGGACCGCGATGACCTTGGAGGGCACGACCGGGGGGAGGTGCTGGGCGTCCTCGGTCTTGACGCGGCGGCCGTCCCCGGCGACGAGTTCGTCCCCGTCGACGGTGACCTGGATGGCGGCGCCGTCCAAGAGGATGCGGCGGTAGTCAGGCATGGGCGGACTCCTGTACGGGGGTGTGGGATGCGGTCCAGCCGTCGGCGGGCCGGTCGAACCAGAGGTGCACCTGGCCGGTGCCGATCGAGTTCTCGTACTCGCCGTACTGGCGGGCCTTCGCCACGCAGGCCTGTTCGCCGAGGGCGCCGGCCATCATCAGGTAGTGGAAGAACTTCGCCTCCGGCTTGTGCTTCCAGAATTCGTCCATGGTGTCGAGGACCTTGTCGTGGCGGCCTTCCTTGAACCAGGCGATGCGCTCGTGGTCGGCGGCACGGGCCTCGGGCGTGAAGATGTGCACCGGGTCGCTGGCCTCGTGGTCGCGCAGCTCGCGCAACGGCCAGAAGGTGTGCGAGAGGGCGCCGGAGGCGATCAGCAGGACCCGCCGCCCCGGGGTGGCGGCGATGCCGTCGGCCAGGGCGCGGCCCAGGCGCAGATGGTCCTCCATGTCCCCGGTCTGGCACACGCCGATGGTCACCCACCGCTTGTCCGGCAGGCCCTCGCCGAGGAACTTCCAGAGGTTGATGGTGGCGTAGTAGATCGGCAGGTACTCGTCGTCGATCGCGGTGATCCAGGTGCCGTGCTTATCGGCGAACTTCTCGATGTTGTGGGCGAGTTCGGGATCCCCGGGGAAGTCGTACGGCATCCGGCACATGCCGCGCGGTAGTTCCTCGGAGGTGAACAGCCCGGCCCGGCGTTGCTGGGCGGTGACGACGAACTCGACGGTGGTGGCCCAGTGGGAGTCGAGGACGACGACGGTGTCGTAGTCGTCGCGCGCGAAGACATCCTCGCGGAGCTGGTTCAGGCCGGTGACGAGGGTGATCTCCTTGCCCTCGTTGAGCTCCAGCCGGTCCTCCTCGGGCAGCACGATGGTGGGGACGTGGGCGAGGAGGCCCGCCCCGACGATCTCACCCATGGTTTGTCCATCCGTTCGGTGCGGTCACGGTGTTCTTGAGGTCGCAGTAGAAGTCGAAGCTCCAGGTGCCGCCCTCCCGGCCGACGCCGGAGAGCCGGGAGCCGCCGAAGGGCGCCTGAAGGTCGCGGACGAAGAAGCAGTTGACCCAGACCGTGCCCGCGACGAGCTGCCCGGTGACGCGTTCCGCACGCTCGGGGTCGCCGGTGGCGAGGGTGGCGGCCAGCCCGAAGCGGGTGCCGTTGGCGAGGCGTACGGCCTCGTCCTCGGCGGCGAAGGTCTGCAGCGTCAGGACCGGACCGAAGACCTCCTCCTGCACGATCTCCGAGTCCTGGGCGACATCGGTGAGCAGGGTGGGCGCGTAGTACTGCCCGTCGTTGCGGTGGCCGCCGATGACCGCGCGGGCCCCGGCCGCCACGGCCCGCTGCACGATGCCGTCGATCTTCTCCAGCTGGCGGGGGTGGATGTTGGGCCCGATGTCGGTGGCCTCGTCGCGCGGATCACCCTGCTTCAGCACGCTCGCCTTCTCGACGAACCGGCGCGTGAACTCCTCGGCGACCGACTCCTCGACCAGCAGCCGGGTGCCCGCCAGGCACACCTGGCCGGCGTTGTCGTACTGCTCCACCGCCAGGTCGACAGCAAGGTCCAGGTCCGCGTCGGCGAACACCAACAGCGGTGACTTGCCCCCCAGTTCGAGACTCAGGGGCGTGAGGTTCGCGGCCGCCGATGCTGCGATGCGCTGGGCCGTGGGCACCGAGCCGGTGAAGCTGATCCGGCGCACGTCGGGATGTGAGGTCAGCGCGTCGCCGATCTCGGAGCCGTAACCCTGGACGATGTTGAGGACACCTGCCGGGAGCCCGGCCTCGGCGGCGATGTCGGCCAGCAGGGAAGCGGTCAGCGGCGACCACTCGGCGGGCTTGAGGACGACGGTGTTGCCCGCGGCGAGGGCCGGCGCGACCTTCCAGGTGGCCAGCATGAGCGGGGCGTTCCACGGGGTGATCAGCACACAGGGGCCCGCCGGGTCCCAGCTGACGTGGTTGGTGTGGCCACGAGTGTCGAAGTCCTCGTGCTCCAGCTGCAGCAGCCAGTCGGCGAAGAAGCGGAAGTTGTGCGCCACGCGCGGCATCACTCCGCGGCGGTGGGAGCGCAGCAGGGCTCCGTTGTCGGTGGTCTCGACGATGGCGAGCTCTTCGATCCGCTTGTCGACCCCGTCGGCGATGGCGTGCAGGATGCGGGCGCGTTCCGCGCGGGACGTGGCGGCCCAGGCGGGGAACGCGGCCTTCGCGGCGGCCACGGCGGCGGCTGCCTCCGTGGCCGTACCTCGGGAGATGCCGCCGATCGTGCTGCCGTCGATGGGCGAGATGTCAGGGAACGTGTGTGTCGAGGCGACGCGCTCGCCGCCGATCCAGTGCCGGGTGTCGACGGCGACCCCGGCAACGGTGATGGTGTGTTCGCTCATGCTCTGCTCCTGGCGGTCTCACGGGGTGGCGGGGTCTACTCGGCGCCGGAGGTGCCGGATTCCAGCAGTCGGCCGCCGTCCCAGACGACGCCGACCTGGCGGTAGTAGGCGGCGATCGGCTCGCGGATCTCCAGGCGGGCCAGTTCTTCGGTGGGCGCCTCGAACAGCTCCAGCTCGGCGTCGCCGCGCCAGGCCTGTCCCGCCTCGAAGGATGCGGCGCCCGATTCGATCAGCTCGTCCAGAGCGAGTCCCTTGCCCTTCTCGATGGACGGCAGCCAGCGGTGGTGGGCCATCGGGTGGGCGTTGACGAAGCCATTCGTCTCCGACGGCTCGCGCAGGGTGACCACGGTGTGGGCCAGGCGCCGGTCGGCGGCGGCGAGCGTGGCGCCGAAACGGGCCCCCGCCTCGATGCGCGGCGCGGGGCCGTACGGGTGCGGGCGGGTCTGGTGGATCGAGCCGAGCTTCTTCGGGTAGCCCTGGTGCAGCCCGCGCGCGATGGCGAAGTCCTTGTCGACCCAGATGTAGACGCATCGCGAGTAGGTCTGTCCCCGGTACTGGCAGCGGACGACCGCGAAGGCCTCCTTGTACTGGGAGAGCACGGGATCGAGCAACTCCTCGCCGGACGCCGAACAGGACTGCCAGTCGGCCCAGATCAGCGCCACCGCGCCCGGATCCTCGTCGGCCAACTCCAATGGCTCGGGCAGCAGTTCACGCACTCGTGAGGGGTCTGTGCGGTACTCGACGGTGAGCAGGTCACCGGAGTACCGCCAGGGCGGTGAGGGGATCAGCGACGAGGCTCCGCTCGCCGTCTTGGGGAAGAAGAATCCACGGACGGTGGTCATGGTCAGCAAAGTCCTTGGGCGGTGAGGGCGGGCTGCTTGAGCAGTTCGGCGCGGTAGCGGGAGGCGGCGGCCGTCGCGGCCTGACCGCCGAGGGCGACGACACCGGCCAGCCGGCCGCCGGCGTGGTAGCCGACGACGACGTCACCGTCGAGGTCGCCTTCGAGTACGCGCACGTCCTCCTTGCCGAGTACCGGTGCGCCGAAGGACTGCAGGCGGAAGTCGTGCTGGTCGCTCCAGAAGGTGGGCAGCGGCGCGAACGGGGACAGGTCGTGGCCGGTGCCGGTCAACTGGGCGACGAGGGTCTTCGCGGCATGCTTGGCGGTGTCCGTGGGGATGCACCAGTGCTCCACACGGCGCGGTACGCCGTCGTAGCGGGCGTTGGGGAAGCGGGCGACGTCGCCGACGGCCACCACGTCGGGCCGTCCGCCGACGCGCAGGTGCTCGTCGGTGAGCACGCCGTCGCTCAGGTCGAGGCCGTTGCCGTCCAGCCACTCGGTGTTGGCGACCGAGCCGACCGACTCGACCACCACGTCGGCGGGCAGGACCGTGCCGTCGCCGAGGGCGACGCCGGTGACGTGGTCGTCGCCGGTGAAGCCGGTCACGCCCGCGCCGAGGGCGAAACGCACGCCGCGCTCTTCGTGGCGCTTCAGCAGGCCCCTGGCGAGGAGTTCCCCCAGGAGGCCGACCATCGGCAGGGGCAGCGGGTCGACGACGGTCACCTCGCGGGCCCCCAGAGCGACGGCGGTGGCAGCAACCTCGCAGCCGATGAAGCCGCCCCCGACGACGACCACGCGGGTTCCGGGCCTGGTCAAGGCCTGCCGCAGGCCCTGCGCGTCGTCGATGGTGCGGACCGTGTGCCGGCCCGCGAACGGGCCGGGGCAGCGCAGGCGCCGGGGCCGCATTCCGGTGGCGACGACCAGTCCGTCGTACGAGAGTGCCTCGCCGTCGTCGAACTCGACGATGTTCTCCGCGAGCCGCGCGGCGACGACCTTGGTGCCCAGCCGCCATTCCGCGTCGGCCACGCTCGCCCGTGGGCGGAAGGAGAGCGACTCGAAGGCGGCCTTGCCGGCCAGGACCTCCTTGGACAGGGGCGGCCGGTTGTAAGGCATGTGCGGCTCGTCACCGACGAGCGTGATGGCTCCGGTCCAGCCGGCGGCCCGCAGTTGCTCGGCCGCGCGCAGGCCGGCCATGGAGGCGCCGGCCACGACGATGCGTGCACTCCTCGACGTCATGGTCAGGCCTCGATATGGATGGCCTGGAGCGGACACACGTCGGCGGCTTCCTCGACCTCGTCGCGCAGCGCGTCGTCGGGGTCGGGGACGTAGGCCAGGTGGCCGTTGTCGTCCATGGAGAAGACATCGGGCGCTGCGAAGACGCACTGGCCGTGGTCCTGGCACTTGTTCATGTCGACGACGACCTTCATGGCCGGTCCTCCTGAAAGTGAGGTCGGGGGGTCGAGGGGAGGAAGAGGGGCCCGACCGCCGTCGAATCGCCGTCGGCCGGGCCCCGGCCAAGGGCCCGGTAACTGACCGGGCCCTTACTCATTTGGCTTCAAACAACATAGGAAGCTGCCTACCCCTGGTCAATACCTATCCATGCGGATAATTTTTTTCCACTCCCTCTTGCGGGGCGCTCGCAGCCCTCTTACCGTTTGGCATCAAACAATCCGGTCCCACCTGCACCGGCCCTCTGACTCCCCGCCACCCACATTCCCAGCGCCCGAGGAGACATCGGTGAGCGCAGACCCAACACCCAGCCTCCGTCAGCACATGCAGCGGCTCGCCGCCGAGGGCATCGACGTGGTGCGCGTGACCTATCCCGATCTCATCGGCACCGACCGCGCACGCGACATCCTGCTGGACCACCTGCCGTCGGCCTGCGACCACGGCCTGGCCTTCTGCCGGGCCGTCTACCACACCAGCCCTCAGGGCGACGTGGTCCCCGTCTCCGGCGGTCTCGACGCCGGCCTGCCCGACATCACCGTGCGACCGGACCTGGACACCCTGGTCTCCCTCCCCTGGGAACCCGGCGTCGCCTCCTGCCTCGCCGACGTCACCGACCCGGCCACCGGCCTGTCCGCGCCCGAGTCACCCCGCGATCTGCTGCGTACCGTCCTCGACCGGTGTGCCGAACACGGCCTGCGTCCGGTGGTCGGCCCCGAACTCGAGTACTTCCTCTGCGACGAGGACCCGGCCTCCCCGAGCGGCTGGAAGCGTTACTCGGGCGCCACCGGTGTCGTCTACACCGCCGGTCTGCGCGCCGACGGCGACAACCACCTGCTCCGCACGCTGCGCCTGCTGCGGGACATGGACATCGGCGTCACCAGCGGAAACCACGAGTTCGACGGCGGCCAGTTCGAGATCAACCTCACCCACTCCGACGCCCTGTCCGCCGCGGACCGCGCCTTCCGCTTCAAGTCCGCGATCAAGGAACTGGCCCGGAAGGAGGGGAAACTCGCCACCTTCATGGCCAAGCCGTTCAACGACGCCGGAGGCTCCGGTTTCCACCTCCATCTGTCATGCGACAGCTCCGACGAGGAAGGCTCCGGTAACGCCTTCGACGATCCCGCCGGGCCGTACGGGCTGTCCGCCACCGCACGCCACGCCGTCGCCGGCGTCCTCGCCCACGCCCCGGCCCTGACCGCACTGGCCAACCCGACCGTGAACTCCTACAAGCGTTTCGGCCCGGACACCCTCGCCCCCTGGCTGATCGACTGGGGTCTGGACAACCGCAGCGCCATGGTCCGCATCCCGCCCGAGCGCGGCTCCGGCGCCCGATTCGAACTGCGCCTGGGTGACGCCAGCGCCAACCCGCACCTGCTGATCGCGGCCACGATCGCCGCCGCGCTGCTCGGGGTTCTGACCGGCGAGGAGCCCCCCGCCCCACTGGAGGGGTACGGCTACGACACCGCCAGGGCGGCCGTGCTGCCCATGAGCCTGCCGGCCGCGCTGGACGCCCTGGAAGCGGACACGGAGCTGGCCGACGTCCTCGGCAAGGACTTCACCGCCTCCTTCCTCTCCTACAAGCGCAACGAGATCGAACGCTTCCAACGGCACGTCACCGACTGGGAGTTCACCGAGTACGCCTACCACCTGTGACGACTGGGAGCCATGCGATGACGACCGAGACCCCGACCGCCGCCGTGAACGAACCGATGCCACTGGCGGACGTCAACCTCGCCGACCTGGACAACTTCACCGACGGCAGCACCCCATGGCGCATGTTCCACACCCTGCGCCACCAGGACCCGGTGCACTGGCAGCCCGAGGAGGCCCCCAACTCCGGCTTCTGGGCCGTGACCCGCCACGCCGACATCGCCCGCGTCGACCGTGACGCCGAGACCTTCACCTCCACGAAGTTCGTCAACCTCGAAGAAGTCGACGACGACCAGATCAAGACCCGCGCCTCCATCCTGGAGCTGGACGGTGTCCGTCACCGGGCGCTGCGCAGTCTGCTCCAGCGCCAGTTCGGCGCGAGCGTCATCAACAGCTACACCGACTTCCTGCGCGGCCTGACCGCCACCACGCTGGACGCGGCGCTGGCTAAGGGGACCTTCGACTTCGTCAAGGAAGTCTCCGCCGACTTCCCCATCAACGTCCTCGCCCGCCTCCTCGACGTTCCGCCGGAGGACAACCAGCAGCTCATCGACTGGGGCAACCGCATCATCGGCAACACCGACCCCGACTACGCCGATGTCCTGCTGGACAGCGCGGAGAGCGAGCAGTACCGACACCTGCCCTTCCGCTCGCCCGCCTCGCTGGAGGTCTTCGAATACGGCCGTGAGCTGGCCCGGCAGCGGCGCGGCGGCCACGGCACCGACCTGGTGTCGAGGCTGGTGAACACCACCCCGAAGGACGGTGTGCCGCTCTCGCCACAGGACTTCGACAACTACTTCCTGCTCCTCGTCGTGGCCGGCAACGAGACCACCCGCCACACCATCACCCACTCCATGCTGGCCCTCCTCCAGCACCCCGACCAACTGGCCCGCCTCAAGGACGACCCGTCCCTGATCCCCGTCGCGGTGGAGGAGTTCCTGCGCTGGGCCTCCCCCGTCTACCACTTCCGCCGCACCGCCACCCGGGACGTCGAACTCGGCGGCAAGCGGATCAAGGAGGGCGACAAGGTCGTCATGTGGTACGCCTCCGGCAACCGCGACGAGGCGGCCTTCGGCAACCCGTACGACTTCGACGTCACCCGCGCCGACAACGACCACGTCACCTTCGGCAAGGGCAGCCCTCACCTCTGCCTGGGCAACCTGCTCGCCCGCACCGAGATCCGCATCATGTTCGAGGAGCTGATCCCCCGCCTCGCCGACATCCGCCTCGCCGGCGATGTCCCACGCGTCCGCTCCAACTTCGTCAACGGCATCAAGAAACTGCCGGTCGAGGTGACCCTCGCCTGAACAACACCCGGGGCGGGCCCGGGCGGCGCGGCACCGGTGCCCCGGCAGAAGAACTCCTATCCGTTCTCTCGCATCGCAGGGAGTTCCGGCGTGCCTTGCAGTCGAACCCGGCGCATGGTTGACGTGCGCGGTCGGTGTCGGGCGATCATGATTCATGACTCGCGCTCTGTCGACACCGCCCGTCATCGCCTCCGGCTTGCTCGCCAATTCTCCCCAACCCGTGCTCCCCGCCATCGGAGGATTACAGCTGCGCCCCTGGGAGAAATCCGACGCACCCGCTTTCCTGTCTGCCTACCAAGACGGTGAGATCCGCCGCTGGCACACGCGTCGCCCCTCTTCCCAGGCCCAGGTGCGGCAATGGTTCGACGCGTACCGCCAGGACTGGAAACGGGAGAAGGGCGGCCACTGGGCGATCACCCGTGACAGCGGCGAGGTGCTCGGCCGGATCGCGCTGCGGGGCCTGGACTTCGACGACGGCATCGCAGGCGTGGCCTACTGGGTGCTCCCGGCCGCCCGCGGCGCCGGTGTGGCCTCGCATGCCCTGGTGGCGCTCACCGCCTGGGCACTGAACGAGATCGGCTTCCACCGGCTGGAACTGGACCACTCGACCCGCAACCATCCCTCATGCAGGGTCGCCATCAAGTCCGGCTACCTCCTGGAAGGCACCAAACGCAGCGCCGCCGTGCACGACGACGGCCGGCACGACATGCATCTGCATGCACGGGTCCGCGGCGACTGAGCCTGCCCCATCAGCCAGGAGGTTGCCGACCTGGACCCTCGTCTGCTTGGCGACGCTGCGCCGCCCGTCGGCCGAGTAGGCGGTACTCATCAGGCGGACCCGAACTCCCGCTCGTGTTCGAAGCGGTCGGCGGTCTGCTCCGCGCGTCGGGAGCGGGTGAGGGCGCGTCGGCCGAGGGCCAGGGCGATCAGTCCCAGTGGGATGGCCCCGATGGCTCCCACCATCCCGTTGCCGGTGCCGGGACCGCCGCTGGAGGTGGCCAGATGCAGCACCGCGAGCGCGGTGCCGACCAGCCCCACCGCCATGGCCGACACGGCGCCGGTGCGTGCGTTGCCGGTGCTGATACGGCCGGCGACGCGGCCGAGGGACAGCCAGCCGAGGGCCACGCCGATCAGGCCCACCCCGAGGGCCAGGTTGGCCCCGGTCCGTCCGTCGCCGATGACTCCGCCCTCGGCGGCCACCATCAGGGCATCTGCTGCGCTCATGCCGCTCTCCTCCTTCTTGCGTGCCTGCTGAGTGCTTCCTGCGCGCTTCTTGCGTGGCGAAGTGCGAGGTTTCGCTGTGACCTGAGCGTGCCTGCAGACCTGGCCGCCGGTCGTCCGGCAGGTGCGGTCTCTTCGGACTGCCGTCGACGTGGCAGTCGCCTGCCGCGGATGCGGCAGGCGGCGGGCGGATACCGCGGGTGCGGTAACCGACCGCTCGTCCGCGGGCTGGACTCGCTCGCTGCGGCGTCCGGCTAGGGTGCGCGCATGGACACAGGGCGTTTTCGTGTCCCGGCCGGTGCCATGGACTGGGCGATCGCCGTCAGCGTGGCGGCACTGCTGCTGGGCACCGGGTTGTCCGGGCAGCACCCGACCGGGGACCGCGAGCTGCTCGGCTCCGTGCTGCTGGCGGCCGGTGGTCTGGCGCTGGCCGCGCGTCGCAGGGCTCCGATTGCCGTGCTGGCTGTCACCGGCCTGTGCGCGGTGGGCTACGAGGCGGCGGGCTTTGAGGTGCTGGCTGTCTCTTACCTGGTCGCGGTGTACGGCGCCGTACGGGCCGGGCACCGGGCCCTGACGCTGGCGACATCCGTGGCCCTGCTCGTCGTCCTCCCCCTCACGGCCCTGGTCTTCCGCGACGGACCCGCGCGCGAGGCGTTCTCACAGGCCCGGAACGTACTCGAAATCGCCTGGCTCATCGCCGCCTTTGCCGCCGGTGAGGCGCTGCGGCAGGCCGAGCGGCGGGCGGACGAAGCCGAGCGCACCCGGGAGGAGACCGCACGGCGCCGCGCCGACGAGGAGCGGCTGCACATCGCGCGGGAACTGCACGATTCGCTCACCCACCAGATCTCGATCATCAAGGTGCAGTCCGAGGTCGCCGTCCACGTGGCCCGCAGACGGGGCGAAGAAGTGCCGGAGACCCTGCTGGCGATCCAGGCGGCCGGCCGTGAGGCGACCCGGGAACTGCGCGCGACTCTGGAGGCCCTGCGCGACGACGACACCACCCCGCCGCAGGGCCTCGACCACGTACCGGAACTGGTGGAGCGCGCCCGTTCGATGGGCCTCGACGCGACGCTGACGATCGAAGGTCAGCGGCACGACGTGCCGGCCGCGGTGGGCCGTACCGCCTACCGCATCGTCCAGGAGGCGCTGACCAACACCGCCCGGCACGCCAGTGCGACGACCGCGGCGGTCCGGATCGCATATCGGCCCGACGCCCTTGCCGTCCAGGTGGACGACGACGGCAAGGCCACCCCCGATGACGCCCCGGCCCCGGGCCTCGGACTGCTCGGCATGCGCGAACGCGTCAACGCCCTCGGGGGCCGGCTGCGCGCCGAACCACTCACCGAGCACGGCTTCACCGTCCAGGCCGAACTCCCCGTGGAACGAGGATCATGATCCGTGTCCTGCTGGTCGACGACCAGCCGCTCATCCGCAGCGGTTTCCGCGCACTGCTCGACCTCGAGGACGACATCGAGGTGGTGGCCGAGGCCGCCGACGGCACGGAGGGCTTGGCACTCGTCAGGGAGCAGTTGCCCGATGTCGCGCTCATCGACATCCAGATGCCGGTCATGGACGGCATCGAGGCGACCCGACGCATCGCCGCGGACCCCGCCCTGGCCGGTGTGCACGTCGTCATGCTGACCAACTACGGCATGGACGAGTACGTCTTCGAAGCGCTGCGCGCCGGCGCCGCCGGGTTCCTGGTCAAGGACATCGTGCCGGAGGACCTTCTGCACGCCGTACGGGTCGCCGCCCGCGGCGACGCCCTGCTCGCCCCGTCCATCACCCGCAAGCTGATCCACCGGTACGTCACCCAGCCCCTCCCCACCACCGGCGCCGCACTCACGGAGCTGACCGGCCGGGAACGCGAAGCGGTCGCCCTGGTCGCACAGGGCCTGTCCAATGACCAGATCGCCGACCGCATGGTGATCAGCCCGATGACCGCGAAGACCCACATCAACCGGGCGATGACCAAACTCCACACCCGCGACCGTGCCCAACTCGTCGTCCTCGCCTACGAGTCCGGCCTGGTCACCCCGCGCAACCACTGACCTCCGCGCACGTCCCAGTACCTGGACCCTCCAAAAAAGAGGGTCCAGGCGTGGCGTCAGCAGTAGAGGTTGCCGCCGGGTGAGACGCCGAGGATCGAGGTGAAGCGGTTGTAGTTGTCGACGCGGCTCTGCACCTGGGCCGGGTTCTTGCCGTCACACTCCAGGGAGCCGTTGATGGAGCGGATGGTCTGGCCGAAGCCGGCCTGGTTGACCATGGCGTTGTGCGGGGTCATGGTGCCGGGACCGGACTGGGTGTTCCAGTACCACAGGCCCGTCTTCCAGGCCACGGCCGCGTCGTTCTGCACCAGCCAGGGGTTGCCCAGCAGATCGAGGCCGAGCGCGTCGCCCGCTGCCTTGTAGTTGAAGTTCCAGGACAGCTGGATCGGGCCGCGCCCGTAGTAGGCGGCCTGGCCCGCCGGGCAGCCGTAGGGCTGGCTCCAGTCGCAGTAGTGCGGGTAGTTGGCCTGGTTCTGCTCGACGATGTGGACCAGCCCGCCGGTCTCGTGGCTGACGTTGGCGAGGAAGGCGGCGGCCTCCTGCTTCTTCACCGTGTCGCCGCCGGTGTTGGCGAAGCCGGGGTAGGCGCTCAGCGCGGCGGTCAGGCCGCTGTACGTGTAGAACGAATTCCGGTTCGGGAACATCTGCTTGAACTGCGCCTCGCTCACCACGAAGGTGGCGGCGGGCGTGTCGGAGCCGCTGTCGCAGGCGTACGGCTCCCAGTACCAGGTGCTGATGATCGGGTCGTAGCCCGGGTTGGCGTGTTCGGCGATGTACGCCTTGCCGTCGGTGTAGCGGACGATGTCTCCGGCGTTGTACGACCGTCCGGCCGTCCAACTCGGGTAGCTGGAGCAGGCGGCAGCGGACGCCTCGGCGGCCGGGAGGAACACCGGCACGCTGCCGGCAAGGGCGAGAGCGGTCAGTACGGCGGAGATGCGGCGCCTCGACACAGGATCAACTCCTTTGCGAAGCACGGCCGACCCCGACAAGGCAGGGCGAAGCAGAGCCTTGTGCGCACGCGCCGGCGGGGCCGGCCACAGCGTGGGGGGCGGCCGTGGTGGGGGGTGTGGAGGCACACTCAATCGCATTGGTCTGTACCAGTCAAGGGTGTAGACCAGTCAAGGCTGAACGTCTCGATGGAGTAGTGGCCGTGGCAGTTGCCCATGCCCTCTCCCCCACGCCGCCGAACGGCAGGTCAGAAGACAACTGGAGAGGGTCCCGTCACACGTGGGCGGAGGCGTCGAGCGTCGCCGCCAGTCGCTCCAGCAGCGCCCGCAGCAGCTCGCCGTCCCCCTCGTCGAGGAGGGCCGGCCAGTCGGCGCGGACCGCCCGGTCGACGCGCCGCCAGTACTCCAGACCGCGCGGGGTGAGGTGGGCGAGGATGCGCCGGCGGTCGAGCGGGTCGACCCGCCGGTGGACGAGGTTCTGGTCGACGAGCTGGTCGACCAGCTTGGTCAGCGTCGGCGGCGGCAGGAACGCGGCCTCCGCGAGCGCCGTCATGTGATGCCCCTGCCCGTCCGCGAGCAGCGCCAGCACCCGCCAGCCGTCCAGCGAGCAGCCCTCCTTCTCCAGGACGGTCTGCAGCCGCCGCGCGGCCAGCCGCTCGGCCCGCGTCAGCAGCTGCATCAGGTCATGAGGCTGACGTGCAGCAGAGGTAGGCATCGTGCTCCTAGGGCCTGTCACGGGGTGCGTACATCGTATGAGACGGACTGGAGTTCACCAGGGCGACCCGGAATCATGACGCCATGTTCCGGCACGATCCCCCAGCGCCCGACTGGTTCACCGCCGACGACTCCACACTCGGCGTGGCCCTGGTCTTTCCGTTGCAGGGGCCGGCCGGGATGTTCGGGCCGACGTGTGAGCTGTGCGCGCAGCTGGCCGCGGAGGAGGTCAACCGGGCGGGCGGGGTGCTCGGCAGGGAGCTCAAGTTGCTGCCGGTCGACGGGGGCGCGGCGCCGCGCGAGATCGCCGACCACCTCGAAGCACTGGTGGACCTGGGCGTCGTACAGGGCGTCACGGGCTGGCACATCTCCTCGGTGCGGCAGGCGCTGGCGCCGAGAATCGCCCATCGGGTGCCGTACGTCTACACCGCGCTCTACGAGGGCGGCGAGCACACCTCCGGTGTCTTCTTGACGAGTGAGACGCCGCGCGACCAACTGCGGCCCGCGATGGGCCTGTTGGCGCACGAGCGGCGGGTGCGGCGCTGGTTCGTCGTCGGCAACGACTACGTGTGGCCCAGGCGTACGGCACGGGCGGCCCGTGCGTATGCGCGGGACTGCGGCTCAAGCGTCGACGGTGAGGTCTATCTCCCGCTCGGCACCCACGACTTCGAGCCGGTGCTGCGCCGCATCGAGCGCTCGGATGCGGACGGCGTCCTGATGCTGCTGGTCGGCAGCGACGCGGTGCGCTTCAACCGGGCGTTCGCGGCCTACGGTCTCGACGCCCGCTGTCTGCGGCTGAGCACGCTGATGGACGAGAACATGCTGATGGCGAGCGGCCCTTCGGCCACCGCCGACCTCTACAGCACGGCCGGGTTCTTCGCCTCGCTGGCCAACCAGGACACGCTCGACTTCCACGGGCGGTACGCGGGCCGGTACGGCGTCGAGGCGCCCACGCTCGGCAGTCTCGGCGAATCCTGTTACGAGGGCGTGCTGTTGCTCGCCGCGCTGCTCAAGCAGGCCGGGACACTGGACGTGTCCGCGATCGGAGCGGCCGCCGACTCCGTGTCGTACGAGGGCCCGCGCGGGCTGCTGCATCTGCGCGGCAGCCATGTGCGGCAGCGGATCTACCTGGCGCGGGCGGACGGGCTCGACTTCGACGTACTCACGGAGCTGGATCTTCACGGTTCCCGCCCTTGACATGTCCGCACCCCGCCAAGATACTTCCCACGGAAACTAATTAGAATGCCTCGGGCGAATTGTGAATTCGGTTTCTCAATGCCGGTCACGTCCCCTCGGGGCGTTTTTTGTTGCCTCGGGGAAAGTCCGGCGAAACACCTTGGAAACAGGGTGACTTGAGGCTGTGGACCGCTTCGGGAGGTTGCCTCCCGCCATCCCCGAGGGGGTTCATTTGTCCACGGTTTCACTTGTTCTCCGACGTCGTCTCATCGCCGGCGGCGCCGCGCTCGCGGCGGTCGTGACGCTTTCCGCGTGCGGTGCGAAGACCGACGCGGCCGGTTCCTCCGACGAGGCCGCGAAGGCCGACGTCAGCGGTGACACGGTCAAGGTCGGTCTGCTCAACTCGCTCTCCGGCACCATGGCGATCAGCGAGGTGACCGTACGCGACTCGCTGAAGCTGGCGATCGACGAGATCAACGCCTCCGGCGGTGTGCTCGGCAAGAAGGTCCAGCCGATCAGCGAGGACGGCGCCTCCGACTGGCCCACCTTCGCCGAGAAGGCGCAGAAGCTGATCAGGGAGGACCGGGTCGCCGCCACCTTCGGCTGCTGGACCTCCGCCAGCCGCAAGGCGGTCAAGCCGGTCTTCGAGAAGAACAAGTCCCTGCTGTTCTACCCGGTGCAGTACGAGGGCCTTGAGGAGTCCCCGTACATCTTCTACACGGGCGCGACCACCAACCAGCAGATCGTGCCGGGGCTCGACTACTTGAAGAGCAAGGGCCTCAAGAAGATCTACCTGGTCGGCAGCGACTACGTCTTCCCGCGCACCGCCAACAAGGAGATCACGGCGTACGCGAAGGCCAACGGCATGACGATTCTCGGCGAGGACTACGCGCCGCTGGGCTCCACGGAGTTCAGCACGATCGCCAACAAGGTGAAGGCGTCGAAGGCCGACGCGGTCTTCAACACCCTGAACGGCGACTCGAACGTGGCCTTCTTCAAGGAGTACAAGTCGGCCGGTCTGACCGCGAAATCCATGCCGGTCGTGTCGGTGTCGATCGCCGAGGAAGAGGTCAAGTCGATCGGCGCCCAGTACCTGGCGGGCCAGCTGACGGCGTGGAACTACTACCAGACCACCGCCGGCGCGGCGAACACGAAGTTCGTGAAGGCGTACAAGGCCAAGTACGGCCAGGACAAGCCGACCAGCGACCCGATGGAGGCCGCGTACACCTCGGTCTATCTGTGGAAGGCGATGGTCGAGAAGGCGAAGTCCTTCGACCCGGAGAAGGTGAAGGCCGCCTCCGACGGCATCACCTTCGACGCGCCCGAGGGCAAGGTCACCGTCGACGGCGCCAGCCAGCACATCTACAAGACCGCCCGCATCGGCGAGATCGGCACCGACGGACTGATCAAGGAGGTGTGGAACTCCGGCAAGCCCATCAAGCCGGACCCGTACCTCAAGGGCTACTCCTGGGCCTCCGGCCTGTCCTGACCGTCCGTCACCGTCCGTGGGCCCTCCGGGGCCCACGGCCGCCGTCTCCCGGAGCCGCCGTATGACCGTGATCCTCGGTCAGACCTTCACCGGCATCAGCATCGGTGCCGTCCTGCTGCTCATCGCGCTCGGCCTGTCGCTCACCTTCGGCCAGATGAACGTCATCAACATGGCCCACGGCGAGTTCATCATGGCGGGCGCCTACACCACGTATGTCCTGCAGAAGTCCATTTCCAGTGCGGGTATTTCGCTGCTGGTCGCGCTGCCCGTCGCATTTCTCGTCTCGGGAGCGCTCGGTGCCCTGCTGGAATGGCTGCTGATACGCCGCCTGTATCTGCGGCCACTTGACACGCTTCTCGTCACCTGGGGTGTCTCGCTGATGCTTCAGCAGCTCGCCCGTGACATTTTCGGCGCGCCGAATGTGCAGACCCGTGCGCCGGACTGGCTGACCGGCAACATCACGGTCATCGGCGGCGACGATCCGCTCACCTTCGCCAACAGCCGCCTGTTCATTCTGGCGTTGGCGATCGCGGCGGTGGTCGCGCTGTCGCTGACGTTGCGGCTGACGCCGCTGGGCCGCCGGATCAGGGCCGTCGTGCAGAACCGGGACCTCGCGGAGGTGTCCGGCATCTCGACGTCCCGCGTCGACCGCACGGCCTTCTTCATCGGCTCCGGGCTCGCGGGTGTCGCCGGGGTGGCGCTGACGCTGGTCGGTCCGATCGGGCCGACGATGGGCACCAACATCATCATCGACGCCTTCCTGGTGATCGTGGTCGGCGGCATCGGACAGCTCAAGGGCAGCGTGATCGTCGCCTTCGTGCTGGGCGCGCTGCAGTCGGCGCTGGAGTACTCCACCACCGTGAGCGTCGCCAAGGTGCTGGTGCTCGTCGCCATCGTCGCGTTCCTCCAGTGGCGGCCCCAGGGGCTGTACACACTGCGGACGAGGAGTCTCGTATGACCGTTCTCAACGGGCGCGCCCGTACATGGGCCGGATTCGCGGGCGCGGCCCTGCTGCTCTTCGCCGTCGCCCCGCTCGCCCTCTCCGACTTCCGGCTCGACCTGCTCGCCAAATACCTGTGCACGGCGATGGTCGCCGTCGGCATCTGCCTGGCCTGGGGCCGCGGCGGCCTGCTCACGCTCGGCCAGGGTGTCTTCTTCGGACTCGGCGGCTACGCCATGGCGATGCATCTGAAGATCGCCGACGCCGGGCCGGGCAACCTGCCCGACTTCATGGCGCTGTACGGCACCGCGACCGAACTGCCCTGGTGGTGGCAGCCGTTCGCGAACCCCGTCTTCGCGCTCGCCGCGACCGTGCTGCTGCCGATGGCCGTCGCGGCGATCCTGGGCCTGTTCATCTTCCGCCGCCGGGTGAAGGGCGCCTACTTCGCGATCCTCAGCCAGGCCCTCGCCGCCGCCTTCGCCATCTGGCTGATCGGCCAGCAGGCCACGACCGGCGGCACCAACGGACTCACCGACATCCAGGGCTTCTTCGGCTACGACCTCGACGACCCGCTCAACCAGCGGACCGTGTACTTCATCATCGCCGCCTGTCTGCTCGCCCTGATCGCGATCGCCCGCCAGCTGATCCACAGCCGGTACGGCGAACTCCTCGTCGCCGTACGCGACTCGGAGGAGCGGGTGCGCTTCCTCGGGTACAACCCGGCGAACGTGAAGCTCGTCGCGTACGTCGTCGCGGCCGGAATGGCGGGCCTCGCGGGCGCCCTGTTCGTCCCAGCCGTCGGCATCATCTCGCCCGCGATGATCGGCATCGTCCCGTCCATCGAGTTCGTGATCGGCGCGGCGGTGGGCGGCCGGGCCAGTCTGGTCGGCGCGGTGCTCGGCGCGGTCGGTGTGGCCTGGGCCAAGACGGCGCTGTCGGAGGAGTTCCCGGCGGCCTGGACCTACTTCCAGGGGCTGCTGTTCATCGTGGCGCTGGCGTTCCTGCCGGGCGGTCTCGCCTCACTGGCGGGCATCGTGCGACGGCGCCGCAGAGCTGTCCAGCAGACGCCCGCCCTTCCTGTGGGAGAAACAGCATGAGCGAGCTGTCAGGACTTGAGATACGTCAACTGCGGGTGTCCTTCGACGGGTTCACCGCCGTGGACGGCGTGGACCTGGACGTGCGGCCGGGCGATCTGCGGTTTCTCATCGGGCCGAACGGCGCGGGCAAGACGACACTCGTCGACGCCGTCACCGGACTGGTGAGGGCAGAGGGCTCGGTGCTCTTCGGCGGCCAGGAACTGCTGGGACGGAGCGTGCACAGGATCGCCCGGTCGGGCATCGGCCGTACGTTTCAGACGGCCACCGTCTTCGAGGAGTTGACGGTGCTGCAGAACCTGGACATCGCGGCGGGCGCGGGCCGCAGCGTGTGGACCATGCTGCGCCGCCGCAAGGACGTACCGGAGTCCGTCGCGCGGGCACTGGAGACGGTCGGGCTCGCCGACCTCGCGGACTCCCCCGCCGGGACGCTCGCACACGGGCAGAAGCAGTGGCTGGAGATCGGCATGCTGCTCGTGCAGAACGTACGCCTACTGCTGCTGGACGAGCCGGTCGCCGGGATGAGTCACGACGAACGGCAGGCCACCGGCGAGCTGTTGGAGCAGATCAGCGAGGAGCGGACCGTCGTCGTCATCGAGCACGACATGGACTTCATGCGGTCCTTCGCGCGCAGCGTGAGCGTGCTGCACGCCGGCAAGGTGCTCAGCGAGGGCACGGTGGCCGAAGTGCAGGCCGATCCCAAGGTGCAGGAGGTGTACCTCGGGCACAAGGCGACCGAGGACGCCGCCGCCGTCGTACAGGAGGCGTGATGCTCGAGATCGACGACGTCCGCGTCGGCTACCACCGCAGCACCGTCCTGCACGGCGTCTCCGTGCAGGTCCCGAAGGACGGTGTGGCCGCCGTGCTCGGGCACAACGGCGCGGGCAAGAGCACGCTGCTGCGTACGGCGGTCGGACTGCTGACCCCCGTCAGCGGCACGGTCCGGCTCGACGGCGAGGACATCACGCGCCGCAAGCCGCACGAGCGGGTCGCGCGCGGGATGGCGTACGTCCCGCAGGGCCAGCAGGCGTTCCCGCATCTGACGACCGCGGAGAACCTCCAGTTGGTCGCGGACGGACGCAAGCGCGGGAAGGCAGCGGTTGCCGAGGCGCTGGATCTGTTCCCGGCACTGCGCACCCTGTCGAACCGTCGCGCGGGTCTGCTGTCGGGCGGTCAGCGGCAGCAACTGGCCATCGCTCGCGCCCTGGTGACGGAGCCTCGGATCCTGCTCCTCGACGAGCCGACCGAGGGCATCCAGCCGTCGGTGGTCGCGGAGATCGAGGAGACGATCCTGGCGCTGGCTGCTCGGGGCGGGCTGTCGGTGCTGCTGGTCGAGCAGCACGTCGGCTTCGCGATGCGGGCGGCGCAGCGGTACTACGTCCTGGAGGCGGGGCGTGTCACCTCGTCCGGCGAGGGCGGCAAGGAGGCGGAGGCGTCGGTGCGGGAGGCGTTGAGCGTGTGATCACAGGGCCCGCCGGACGCGTTCCAGGTAGGCGCGTTCGGCCGGGTTCTCGCTGAGCGCGATCGCCGCTTCGTACGCGGCGAGCGCTTCGGCGGTGCGGTCCAGGCGGCGCAGCAGGTCGGCGCGTACGGCGTGGAAGACGCGGTAGCGCTCCAGGTCAAGGGTGTCGACGAGGGCGAGTGCCGCCGCGGGGCCGGTCACCTCGGCGACCGCGACGGCTCGGTTGAGGGCCACGACCGGGCTGGGGGCCAGCGCCATCAGCTGGTCGTAGAGCTGCAGGATCTGGCTCCAGTCGGTGCCGTCGGCGGTGGGCGCGTCGCTGTGCACGGCCTGGATGGCGGCCTGGATCTGGTAAGGACCCGGCTGGTTCCGGCGCAGACAGCGGCGGACAAGTGCCTGTCCCTCCGTGATCAGGTCACGGTCCCAGCGTGTGTGGTCCTGCTCGGGCAGCGGCACCAGCGCACCGGCTTCGTCCTGCCGGGCGGCCCGGCGCGACTCGATCAGCAGCATCAGGGCGAGCAGGCCGGTGACCTCGGGCTCGTCCGGCATCAGCTCGGTCAGCAGCCGGCCCAGACGTACGGCCTCGGCGCACAGCTCGGGTGAACCCTCGTAGCCCTCGTTGAAGATCAGGTAGACGACGGCCAGAACGCCCTTCAGGCGATCGGGAAGGTCGGCGTCGCGGGGCACTCGGTACGGGATCCGGGCGTCCCGGATCTTCGCCTTGGCGCGGACCAGGCGCTGGGCCATGGTCGGCTCGGGGACGAGGAAGGCGCGGGCGATCCGGTCGGTGCTGAGCCCACCGAGCAGCCGGAGCGTGAGGGCGACCTGCGCCGGGAGCGCCAGCGCCGGGTGGCAGCAGGTGAAGATGAGGCGGAGCCGGTCATCGCGCACGGGTCCCTCCTCGGCCGGTGTGTCGGGGGCATGCAGCAGGGCGGCCTCGGCGTGGCGGACATCCCTGGAGGACTCGCGGCGCAGCCGGTCGATCGCCCGGTTGCGGGCGGTGGTGATGATCCACCCGGCGGGGCTGGGCGGGACGCCCGCCTCCGGCCAGCGCTGTACGGCCGTGGTGAACGCGTCCTGGACCGCTTCCTCGGCGAGGTCGATGTCGCCGAGGAAGCGGACGAGGACGGAGACCGCGCGGCCGTACTCCGCGCGGAAGACGGCCTCTACGTCAGGAGCCATCAGGCCTCGGCTTCGTGCATGAAGGGGCGCACCTCGATCGGCAGCGTGGTCGCCAGCGCCGCCTTGCGCCCCCATTCCAGCGCCACATCCAGGTCGGGCGCCTTGATCAGACAGATGCCGCCGAGCATCTCCTTGCCCTCGGCGTACGGCCCGTCGGTGACCAGGACGTCGCCGTCGCGGGGCCGCAGCACGGTGGAGGACTCCGGGCCGTGCAGTCCCCCGGCGAACACCCAGGCGCCCGCCTCGTGCAGCTCCTGGTGGAAGACATCGAGCCTCTTGCCGATCTCGGCGAGGATCTCCGGGGCGGGCGGCTCCCCGACGGGCTGCATCACGCTGAGCAGGTAGTACTTCATGACGGCCTCCCAGGCGTCGTCGCGTTCTCTCACCTCCTACACGAACGGAAGCGCCCCCGATCGACACCCCGCGCCACGACACCGGAAGAATCTTGTCCATGACCACCACACCCCACCCGCTCGTCGCCCGTGCCCGACAGCTCGCCGCCGAGGTCCTGGCGCCTCAGGCGGAGCGCGTCGACCGGGAGGGCGTGCCGGTGAGCCACATCGAGGCGGTCAGGCGGTCCGGGCTGCTCGGGGTGAGCGCGCCCGAGCAGTACGGCGGCTCGGCCGCGCCCGCCGCGGTGGCCCGGGAGACCGCGGAGATCCTGGCCGGGGCGTGCTGCTCGACCTGGTTCGTGCAGACCCAGCACTACACGCCGGTGAAGCTCCTGGCCGACTCCCGACTGCCCGTCCGGGAGCGGCTGCTCAGCCCACTGGCGACCGGTGAGCTGCTCGCCGGGATCGCCTACGCGCACGTCCGCGCCTTCCCGCGGATCCCGGTACGGGCGACCGCCGAGCGCGGCGGCTGGCGCTTCGACGGCACCGTGCCCTGGTACACCGGTTGGGGTCTCAACGACGTGATGCTGCTCGCCGGTGTCACGGACGCGGGCGACGTGGTGTTCGCGTTCACCGAGGCACGCGAGCAGCCGGGGCTGCGCCCGTCGGAGCCGATGCGGCTCGCGGCACTCACCGCCGCCCGCACCGTGTCGTTGCGGCTGACCGGGCTGTGGCTGCCCGACGAGGCGGTGGTACTGCGCACGCCGCACGAGAAGTTCGCGCGGATCGACCTGCCCCGCGCCACCAACACCAACCCGGCCGTCTTCGGAATCGCGTACGCGGCGCTCGCCCTGCTCGACGCGGATACGGAGGCGAAGGAGACGGCGTCATCCCTGCGCGCCCACCTCGACGAGGTCCGTGCCCAGGCGTACGCCCTCGCCGACCACCCCGTGCCCCACGAGCACATCGAGGAACGGCTGGCCCTCAAGACACGGGCGTACGACCTGATGCGCGCCGCGACGACCGCCGCGATCGTCGCCGGAGGCGGACGCGCCATGGACCTGCGCAGCCCGGCCCAACGGCTCGCGCGCGAGGGGATGTTCCTGCTGGTGCAGGGGCAGACGGCCGGGGTGCGCAGAGCGCACCTCGACCGGCTGTCCGGCTGAGATTCGGCCCGGCTGAGGTTCAGCTCGCGAACGGAACCTGCGCCGAGGAGTCCGCCTGCTCTCCGTACGGATGCCGCCACAGCCCCCGCCCGGCGAGCCGGGGCAGGACGCCCTCGCCGAACCAGTACGCCTCCTCCAGGTGCGGATAGCCGGAGAGGACGAACTCGTCGATGCCGAGGGCGTGGTACTCCTCGATGCGCGCGGCGACCTCGTCGTGGCTGCCGACCAAGGCGGTACCCGCGCCGCCGCGCACGAGCCCGATCCCGGCCCACAGGTTGGGGTGGATCTCCAGACCGTCCCGGCTGCCGCCGTGCAGGGCGAGCATCCGCTGCTGCCCTTCGGACTCGCTGCGGCCCAGCCCGGCCTGGACGGCCCGTACGGTGTCCGCGTCGAAGCCCTCCAAAAGCCGGTTCGCCTCCGCCCACGCCTGCGTGGAGGTGTCACGGGTGATGACGTGCAGCCGGATACCGAAGCGCAGTGTGCGTCCCTGCTCGGCGGCCAGTCCCCTGATCCAGGCGATCTTCTCGGCGACCTGGGCGGGCGGCTCGCCCCAGGTGAGGTACACGTCGGCGTGCCGGGCCGCGATCTCGCCGGCGATGGGTGAGGAGCCGCCGAAGTACACCTCGGGAACGGGATCCGGCACGCGAGCCAGCGTGGCGTCCTCGACCCGAAGGAACTCGCCGTTCAGGTCGACGGTCTTGCCGTCCCACAACTCCCGTACGATCTGCAGGAATTCACCCGTACGGCGATAACGGGCGTCCTTGTCGAGGAAGTCGCCGTAGGCCCGCTGCTCCTGACTCTCGCCGCCGGTGACGACGTTGAGGAGCAGCCGTCCGCCGCTCTGCCGCTGGAAGGTGGACGCCATCTGCGCGGCGAGCGTGGGCGAGACGAAGCCGGGCCGGAAGGCCACCAGGAATTTCAGGCGCTCGGTGTTCTGGCTGACCATCGCGGTGGTCAGCCAGGCGTCCTCGCACCAGGCGCCGGTCGGCGTGAGCGCACCCACGAAGCCCAAGTCCTCGGCGGCGCGGGCGATCTGGCTCAGATAGCCGACGGTCGGCGGCCGGTCCCGTCCGGATGCGGTGGCGGGAGAGCCGTGGCCGCCGCCGACGACATGCCGGCTGTCGCCGTTGGTGGGCAGGAACCAGTGGAAGGTGAGGGGCACCGGGGATCTCCGATCAGCGGTGAAAATTGAGGGAGTTGGGGGCGGAACCAGGTTCCGGCGACGGGGAACTCCGGTTGCGGAATGCTTTCGGGCACACCTAATTCAATGAGTGCACGGAAACGGAGAATTCAGGCGAGAAAGGGAGAAAGCGCGGCGGATCGCGGAGAGCTGATCAGGCGGCGGCGCAACAGGAGGCGCTGGAGACGCGCGCGAGGTCGACATGGCGCCGCCGCGTGAGGTCCAGTCGCATCATCATGCCCTCGATCGTGGCAGCCGCTCGTCGACGTCGTCAAGGTAAGCCCGACGGGTCTCGTATCGCGGACCATGGACGCGGCCACAGCCCGGACCACTACACATAAAGAAGAAATAAGCGCAGAATGGATGCACGCGACGCTTACCGCACACCGCACCAGACGCGGTCAGGCCTGCGAAGTCAAAGGAGACGAGTCATGGCCAACGTCTCGCCCACCAGAGGTGACATAACCAGCCACCCTGATGCATCCGAAATGCGGGATCGCTACGCCCGTATGCTCGGCGGTCGCGATGTGGCGCTCGTGGACGGACCGGTGTTCCTGCTCGGTCTGTACTGCGCTGTATCCCCCTGGATAGTCCACTACACGAACAGCCAGCCCGATCTCGTGCCCCACAACCTCGTCATCGGCATCGCGATCGGCCTGCTGGCCCTCGGATTCACCCGCGCTCCGGAGCGCATGTACGGCCTGAGCTGGGCCTTCTGCGCGCTCGGCGCGTGGATGATCATCTCACCGTGGATCGTCGGCGACAGCCCCGATGCCGGCGTCGTGTGGAACAACATCATCATCGGCGCCCTGGCCGTGATCCTAGGGCTGATGTGCGCCGGTACGGCGGCGAGGAGCGCCCCAAGGCCGTAGACACCGCAAGGAAGGAACGAGTATCCGGCCGGTCCGCGTCACGCGGACCGGCCCTCCGCTGCCCTTTCAGCGACCGCCGGGCACCGACCAGGGCTCCTGCGGCAGCGGGCTGCCGGTCTCCAGGAGCGACTTGAGGTTGGACAGGACCGCCGGCCAGCCGGAGGACACGTCGGCCAGCTCGCCCTCGTCGGCGAGGTCCTCGTGGGTGACGGTGAGCTTGACGATGTCCGCGTGCGGCTGGATGTCGAAGGTGACCCGGGAGTAGGTGTCCTCCTGCCCCTCCTTCTCGGGATCGCCCCAGCTGGTGATCAGGCGGCGCGGGCGGTCGCTCTCGACGACCTTGCCGACGACGTCGGCGATGCCCGAGCCATCGGTGCGGACATGGGCCCAGCGGGAGCCGGGCTGCCAGTCGGACTCGTTACGGTGGCCCCAGTAGGCGCCGGTCAGGTCGGCGTCGGTGAGGGCGTCCCAGACCTTCTCGGGCGTGCTTTCGATGTAGATGACGTACACATAGCTGGGCTTGTCGGTCATGGCTTCCTCGGCTCGTCGCTTCAGGGCGCCCAGCGCACGCAGGCGCGGGCGCTCGAACTTGTCGATCCACCGCTCCTGGATCTCATGGAGCGGGACCGGATTGAGGTAGTGCAGCTTCTCCCGCCCCCGCCGCACCGTGCTGATCAGGTTCGCGGCCTCCAGGACGGCCAGATGCTGGGTCACCGACTGACGCCGCATGTCGATGCGCTCGCACAGTTCGCCGAGCGTGAGCCCGTTGTCCTCGTGCAGCCGGTCCAGCAGCCGCCTGCGCGTGTCGTCGGCCAGCGCCTTGAAAACCCGGTCCATCGCGGGGTCGCTCTCTGATCGCACACTCAAAGTTATGCAGCCAAGTGCCTGCATGTCAACGGTCGGCCGAACAGCGGGCTGAATCTTGCGGCCAGTGGACCGTTGAGCAGCAAATTATCCGGCATTTCTCCCGTTGTACGCCGGATGACTGTTACACGACGTATGGGGTGCCTTGATGCACGGTCCGTAACGTCGAACAGGTCGTCGCCCCCATGCGGCGCCACTTCCCGGATGACCGACCACCGAAGGACAGCTCTCTGATGCGTGCTCCCCGCACCCCGCGCACCGCCCTCATCGCCGCCGGCGTCACCGCCGCACTGGGCCTCCCGGCCGCGGGCGCCGTCGCCCTCCCCGCGTCACCGACCGGGAACATCGCGTCCTCCGCGCATGCGACCGACCACGGCAGGACGAAGCGCGTCCCGGTGAAGACGGTGAAGCTCGCGGACAAGGTCTCCCGGGCGAAGGTCTTCACCACCGGCAAGCACCGCTACGAAGCGGAGATCTGGGCCAAGGGCGTCAAGTACGGAACTCTGTACACCAACGGCAAGGCCGCCCCGCCCGCCCACGCCCAGCACAACGGCCTGCACGTCACGCTCCACCCGAACGGCAAGGTCACCTCCTGGGTCGAGCGGGCCGAACCGAATCCCAAGCCGGTCGTCAAGCGCGTCCTGGTCGCCAACGCGACGCTGGCGGACGGGACTTCCACGGCGAAGGTCTACCAGCTCTCGCCCGGCCACTACGAGGCCGAGATATTCGCCGACGGCACGAAGATCGACACCCTCGTCACCAAGGGACGCGCCGCGTACGGCCAGAACAACGGCCTGTATGTCGCTCTGCAGCCGGACGGTCAGCTGACGTCGTGGGTCGACCAGACCCCGGCACCGGACCCGACGCCGACCCCGGACACCACGCCCCAGGCTTCGTGACGCCAACCCGGACTGTCTCCGCCTCCAGCGGGCACTTGGTCAGCAACGGGGGTCCCGACAAAGAGGGGCGGAAATGGAGATCTCGGGCATCATCAGTGCCATTGTCATCGGCATCATCATTGGTGTCCTGGGGCGGCTGGTCGTCCCGGGTCGCCAGCGCATAGGAATCCTGTGGACGATCCTCGTCGGCATCGCGGCCGCACTGATCGGTTCGGCGATCGCGAACGCGTTCGACGTGGCCGACACGGACGGCGTCGACTGGATCGAGTGGCTCATCCAGATCGGTCTGGCAGCGGTCGGCGTGGCCGCCCTGGACCGGTCGAAGGTCCGCCGCTGAGGGCCGGACCCGGGCAGGGAGAACAGTGTCGGGACGCGGCTGCTTCTTGAGGCTGCCGTAGCCGCGTCCCACGCAACGACGCGCTCTTGTACGTCCGCGGCGGAGGACGAACACGGCCGTCGGCGACTCGCGTCTCACTGGCTCGCGAGCCACTCCCGGTACCAGGTCACCGTGGCATCCACCGTCTCCTCGATCGGCGCAGGAGCCGCACCGAAGGCCTGCTCGAAGGCGGAGGAGTCCATGATCTGGGGCTCGGTGTGCTGGTAGAACATCTCCGCGTACTCGGCCATGAACTCCTCGTCGAACGGGCCGAAGGGTCGGGGCTCGTCGACCGTCACGATGTTCAGCGGGTGGCCCACCCGCTGCTCGATCATGGTGAGGATCTCGCGGGTGCTGACGGCGGGCGCCGTGGGCAGATGCCAGGCACGGCCGTCTCCCTCGGGGTGCTCGCCCAGGGTCGCGAGGCCCGCGGCGACGTCGGCGATGCTCGTGTAACTGTGCGGCAAGTCGATGTCCCCGAGCCCGGGAACCTCACCGCCGTTGAGCGCCGCGGGGAACACCGCTCCACCGAGGGAGGAGCCGATCACACCAGGTCCGACGAAGTCGGCGGATCGCCCGAGAACCACCCTGGCCCGGCCCTCGCGGTGCGCGGCGAGGTACTTCTCGTCGAGTTCGGCACGCATCCGGCCCTTACGGGTCGTCGCCTTCCACGGGGTGTCCTCGGTCATCACCGCTCCCCCGGTCTCGCCGTACGGATACAGCGTGTCGAGTACGACCAGCCGCGCACCGGAGGCTTCGACGGCACCGAGGACGGCGTCCTGGACGCGGGGCATGACCTCGACCTGGAGGTGGTAGCCGACATTGACGCAGTGGTACACGACAGCGGCACCGGCGATCGCCTCGCGCGCTCCGTCGGCCGTGCTGACGTCGGCGGCGTACCGCTCGACCCCTTCGATCGCGGGTCCGTCGCCCTTGCGGTCGACGAGACGCACGGAGTGGCCGCGGCGTACCAGCTCGCGGGCGAGCGCGGTTCCGGCGGGGCCGGAGCCGAGGACTGCGTGCAGGGTGCGGGACTCCTGAGTACCGGACATGATTGACCTCTTCTCTTCGTAACTCACCATCACTTCTGTTAGAGACTATAACTCTTACGAGAGTCCATCACAAGCGTGGGACACTCGGCCCTTCGTTAAGGTGTGTCGCGACATCGAGAAGGGAGTCGGCCATGGCCGGGAGCACACAGAGCCCGAGGGCGCGTTATCGCGAGCAGACGCGGGCGGAGATCAAGGAGATCGCGCTCCGGCAGCTGGCCGACGGCGGTACGGGGGCCGTTGCGCTGACGCGGATCGCCAAGGAGGTGGGGCTGTCGGGACCGGCCCTCTACCGCTACTTCGACAGCCGGGACGCGCTGCTCACCGACCTGATCCGGGACGCGTACGCCGATCTGGCCGCCGCCGTCACCGAGGCCGCGGACGCACTGCCCGCGACCACCTCAGCGCGGGCGCGGCTACGGGCTCTCGCGACCGCATGCCGGAACTGGGCGGTCGCGCAGCCGCACCGCTATCTGCTGATCCAGGGCACGCCCGTCCCTGGATACACCGCGCCCCCGGAGACGCTCGACAGCGCGCGGGCGGTGCTCGGGCCGTTCCTGCCCGCCTTCGACGGGGCCGAACCGTCGTCGGCCGTACGACCCGTGGTGACGCAGATGAAAGCCTGGGCCGACAGGGACACACCGGTTTCGGAATGGGTACGCCTGAATGCGCCCGCCGTCGACCAGGGGACCGCGCTGGCCGGTGCCATGCTCGCCTGGTCGCACATGCACGGGGTGGTCGGCCTGGAGGTGTCAGGTCAGTTCGACGGCATGGGGCACGACGGAGGCACCCTGCTCACGGCCCAAATGGACTCGCTGGCGGACACGTTCGGCCTGACCTGACCGCCTGACGTGACCCACGAGGCGCGCTACGGCACGTAGACGTACGGCGTCGTGGTGCTCAGCGGCTGGAAGCCCAGCCGTTCGAGGATCGGGCGGCTCTGACTCATGGCGTCGACCTGGAGATACCGGTAGCCACGCTCCACGGCGGCCCGCGCCCGGTGCGCGACCAGCGCGCGGTAGATGCCACGGCCGCGCCACTCCTCGACGGTGCCGCCGCCCCACAGCCCGGCGAACCGGTTGCCCGGCACCATCTCCATCCGGGCCGCGCTCACCGGCGTGTCACCGGCGAGGGCGACCACGGCGACGACCGAATCGGGGTCGTCGGTGAGCCGGGCGAGCAACTGGTGCCGCATCCGGGAGCCGTCCGTGCCGAAGGCCTTCTCATGCACGTCCGCCACGAGGTCGACGCCGGCCCGGTCGGTCACGGGAAGGATGCGGATGCCCTCGGGCGGTTCGGCGTCGAGGGTCAGATCGGCGACCTCGCCGATCATGAGTGTCTCCTCCGGCTGGGCCGTGAACCCGGCGTCCCTGAGCCGCTGTCCGAGGTCGACGGGCAGGTCGTGGCCGTAGAGCTTCCACTCGAACTCGCGGCCGAGGCCGGAGAAGTAGGCGATCTGGTCGGCGATCGCCGCGTCCGCGCTCGCCTCGTCCAGGTCGGACCACACGACGCCGTTCCAGCCCTGCGGCGAGGACACCTGGCGCACCACGCGTCCGGCGCGCTCGATCCGGGCGTCGGGAGTGTCCGGCTGGGCACCTTCACGCATGTCCCGGTCGAACAGGGCGAGCACACCAACATGATCCATGTGTTCACTCCAGCACCGGGGTGCCCTCGTGGCAACAGCTTTAGCGCTTCGATACGGCCGACATCCCGTTCACCGCGTCCAGATACGCGCTCAGCCGGTCACGGTTGCGGGCCAGGCAGTCGATCCGGGCCTGGATGCGGTCGATGTGGCCGCGCAGCAGCGCGGCGGTCTCGGGGGTGAGACAGGCGGAGGGCAGCAGGATCTCGTCGGGTCCGGAGAGGTACGGCAGGATCGCGCGGATCATCTCCGTGGTCAGGCCTGAGTCCAGCAGCCCGCGGATCTGCTGGACGTCCTGGACGGCCGGTTCGCCGTAGTCGCGGTAACCGTTCTCGGTGCGCTCGGGGTGCAGGAGGTCTTGTTCCTCGTAGTACCGCAGCAGTCGGGTGGGGACGCCGGTGCGGCGGGACAGCTCTCCGATCCTCATTGGCTCTCTCCAGAGACCGCCCTTGCCTTCACACTGATGTGAAGGTCCGAGCATGGTCGCATGTCCACCGCATCCCTGGTCAAGGGCACAGCCGTGCCCGCGTCCCTGCCCTGGTCCGGGCTGCTCGCCCTGTCCACGGCCGCCTTCACCGCCGTCCTGACCGAACTGCTCCCGGCGGGGCTGCTCCCCCGTATGGCACCGGCGCTGGGAGTCACCGAGGCACGCGTCGGATACCTCGTCACCGCCTACGCGCTCGCCTCCTTCGCCGCCGCCATCCCACTCACCACGCTGTTGCGCGGGCTCCCGCGACGGCCGGTGCTCATGGGCGCGCTCCTCGGCTTCGCGTGCGGCAACGCCGTGGTGGCGCTGTCGTCGTCGTACGCCCTTACGTTCGCGGCACGGCTCGTGGCCGGGGTGATGGGCGGCACCCTGTGGGCGATGCTCGTCGGGTACGCGGCCCGGATGGTGCCGGCCGAGCGGCGTGGGCGGGCGATCGCGATCGTGCTCGCCGGGATCACGCTCGCGCTGTCGCTCGGCGTCCCCGCCGGGACGGCGATGGCCGAGGCGCTCGGCTGGCGCACGGCGTTCGGAGCGCTGGCCGGGATCGCGCTGCTGCTGGCGGGGTGGGTGCGGTGGCGGGTGCCCGACTTCCCGGGTGAGGCGCCGGGCACCCGGCTGCCGCTCGGGCGGGTAGCGGTGCTGCCGGGCATTCCGGCGATCTTGACTGTGACCTTGTGCCTGCTGCTGGGGCACCAGGTGATGTACACGTACGTCGCCCCGTTCGCGGCGTACGCCGGGTTCGGCCGGACCGGGCTGGTGCTGCTGGTGTTCGGGGCGGCCACGGTCGCCGGGATCTATGTCACCGGGCTGCTCGTCGACCGGCATCTGCGGCCCACGCTGCTGGGCGCGCTCGCCCTGTGCGCGGCCGTGATGCTCGCGCTGGGTCTGGCGGCCGGCGCCCCTGCCGTGCTGCTGGTTACCGTCACCTTGTGGGGTGCCGCGTTCGGCGGGGCGCCGACGCTGATCCAGACCGCGCTGGTCGACGCCTCGGGTCCGGCCCGGGCTGACGTGGCGACCGCACTGCAGACGACGGTCTACAACGCGGGCATCGCGGCGGGTTCGCTCACCGGCGGTGTCGTCCTGGAGAACGCGGGCGCCCGGTCCCTGCCCTGGACCGCGCTGCCGCTGATGGTGGCCGCCCTCGCCACGGTGGCGCTCGGCCGACGGCACTCCTTCCCGGCCGCGCGCCGCCAAACATAGGCTTCGGTGAAGATCACGTCACGGGAGAGGTCGTACACCATGGTCGTGAAGGACACCGAGCTGCTGTATCTGCGCCGTTGTGTGGAGTTGGCGGCCGAGGCACTGGAGGCCGGCGACGAGCCGTTCGGCTCGGTCCTGGTGGACGCGGGCGGTGCGGTGCTCGCTGAGGACCACAACCGGGTGGCCTCCGGCGACCGCACACGGCACCCCGAGTTCGAGCTGGCGCGCTGGTCCGCGGCGCACATGAGCCCTCAGGAGCGGGCCGCCGCCACCGTGTACACCTCCGGCGAGCACTGCCCGATGTGCGCGGCCGCGCACGCCTGGGTGGGCCTCGGCCGCATCGTGTACGTCGCCTCGTCCGAGCAACTCGCCTCATGGCTGGCCGAGTTGGACGTCCCCGCGCCCCCGGTGCGGACGCTGCCGGTCAACGAGGTGGCGCCCGGCGTGGCGGTGGCCGGCCCCGTCCCCGAACTGGCCGAGGAGGTACGGGAGTTGCACCGGCGGTTCCACCGCGGGCGTGGCTGACACGGGGCCCCACCGATCACGGGCCCGGTGGGGCCGTCCGTCACCGGGACGTCCCGGTCAGTGAGCCGCCTTGGCGCGGAAACGCCGGTACAGGACGGCTCCGCCCAGCATCAGTGCGGCGCTGCCCGCGACCGCGGGGAGCATCCCGTCGGATCCCGTGTCGGCGAGGGCCGCCACGGGGGCCCGTGGAGCGGGCGGGACCGCCTTGGGTGGGGTGTCCGGCACGGCCGGCCTGGGAGCCGGGCGCGTCGAGGGGCGGTCGGGCCGGCCGCCGGAGGTGTTCACGGACTCGTTGCCGGTGGCCGAGTTGCCGGCGCCGACCACGCTCACGGTGTTGCCGCTGACGTTCACCGGCACGTGCACCGGGAGCTGCACACCGTTGCCGGACAGCACACCCGGCGAATCCTTTCCGCGGCTCTCCGCGACCGCTCCGCCGGGCTTGCCGCCCCGCTTCCCGCCCCCGCTCTCGTTGGCGCACTCGTTGCCCGCCGCCGGATTGAGGAGCCCCACCACGTTCACGGTGTTCCCGCACACGTTCACCGGCACGTGCACCGGGAGCTGGATGGTGTTGCCGGAGATCAACCCGGGTGAACCGGCCGCGGCACCGTCGGCCGCGGAGTCGGCGTACGCGGGCACTGTCACTGCCATCGCGCCGGACGCGGCGGCGACGGCGATCACACCGTTTCGGGTAACCCGTCTCATAGGTTCCCTGCCTTCCAGACATGGTCGCGGGCACTCGCCCGCACCGGATAAAACGCAGGCGAACCATCCGAGTTATGGCTTATCGGCCTTTCACCCCATCGAGCGGCCCTCTTATCGAACTTGCGGCAAAGCCGCACTATGCGTCGAGAGCCGCCCAGGGTAGGGCACTCCATACGATCCCGCTCGCCCGGAGGCGTCGGTTCCGGGGGCCGCCTATCGTGAGCGGAGGCGCCAATTCCGGTCCCCGGCGAGCGCTTCTGGAGGCATGGATGCTGGCCAAGCTGACGACGCGCCTCAAACTCCGGCGCTCCACGCTCACCGGCGCGGTCGGGCTGGCCGTGCTGGCGGCGGGGCTGCCGGCGGTGGCCGTACGCGACAGCGAGTCCGACCTGACGCGGTTCTACCGGCAGAAGGTCGTGTGGACGAAGTGCGCGAGCAAGTCGATGCCGAAGGACCTCCAGTGCGGCAAGGTCACCGTCCCCCTCGACTATGCGAAGCCGAAGTCGGGCACGCTCGACCTGGCTCTCGCCCGCTACCGGGCCACCGGCAAGCCGCGCGGCTCGGTGGTGCTGAACTTCGGCGGCCCCGGCGGCCCCGGGGTCCCCGAACTCGCCTTCGGCGGCGACGACTTCATGGAGCTGACCGACGGCTACGACGTGGTCTCCTTCGACCCGCGCGGCGTCGGCAGATCCTCCCCGGTCAGCTGCGGCGACGGCTCCGACGAGGCCTCGGAGGCGATGGGCACGGGCACGGATCTCACCGACGATCCGCGGGCCGTCCTCAGGCAGTTGAGGCAGGCGGCCGCCCAGTGCGCGAAGCACTCCGGCCCCGTGCTCCCCCACATAGGAACGGTGAACGCCTCCCGCGACCTGGACGTCATACGCCAGGCCGTCGGCGACAAGAAGCTCAACTACCTCGGCTTCTCGTACGGCACACGGCTCGGCGCCGTGTACGCGGCGCAGTTCCCGGACAAGGTCGGCCGGCTGGTGCTCGACGGCGTGGACACGCTCACGGAGCCGCTGACCGAGCAGGCGATCGTGGGCGCGGAGGGGCAGCAGACCGCCCTGGACGCCTTCGTCGCATGGTGCGCCGAGGACGACGTCGCCTGTCCGCTCGGGACCGACTCCCGCACGGCCCGGGAACACGTCGTGACCCTCGTCGAGTCGCTCGACGAGGATCCGGTGCCGACCGACTTCGGCGACTCCTTCACCGGGCAGGACCTCGTCGCCGCCCTCAGCCAGGCCCTCTACAGCAGGGACATGTGGCCCACGCTGGAACGTGCCATCGCCTCGCTCGTCGAGGACGGCGACGCCCGGGGCCTCCTCGCCCTCACGGGCGGCGGCATGGCCCGGGACGGCGACGGCGGCCTCGCGGACGAGGAGGACGTCCCCTTCGACAACCTGCCGGCCGCGTTGATGGCGATCAACTGCGCCGACGATCCCGACCGCCCGACGGCCGACTGGATCACGAAGAACCTCGACCGGCTGCGCACCGAGTACGAGGAGGCTTCTCCCGTCTTCGGCGAGTACCGCCTCACGGAGGTACTCATGTGTTACGGCCGCCCCAAGGGCACCGACTACATCCGCAAGAAGGTGCGGGACGTCGACACCCCGAAGATGCTCCTGGTGGGCACCCGCGGCGACCCGGCGACGCCGTACCGCTGGACCACGGAGACGGCGAAACGGCTGGGCTCCTCTGCCGTGGTGCTCGACAACAGGGGCGAGGGCCACACCGGATACGCCTCCTCCAAGTGCGTGCACAAGAAGGTCGACGACTTCCTGCTCTACGGCTCCCTGCCCGCGAGCGGCAGCTCCTGCGGCTCGGATGACGACGACGGCTGAAGCCGACTCAGAGCGCCAACGGCGAATCAACCCCTGATGTCCGGCTGAGTTACCCCAAGTGCCCAATCGGTGAATCGGGCCTATCGTGCTGATATGGAGCACGCACTCAGCCCCGCGACCCTCACCGAGCTGCGCCGTCCGCGCCCTTATCCGGCAGTGTCCGTGCTGACGCCGACGCACCGCCGTGAGCCGGAGAAGGCCCAGGACCCGGTACGGCTGCGCAATGTCGTGGCCGCGGCCAAGAAGCAGCTGGAGTCCGATCCCGCGGTCAGCCGGGACCGGCGTACCGACGTCGAACGACAGCTCGACCAGGCCCTCGCCGAGGTCGACCTCACGCATGCCGAGGACGGACTGGTGATCTTCGCCGCGCCGGGTGAGCACCAGGTGTGGTCGCTCGCCCGTCCGGTGCCCGAGCGGGTGGTGCTGTCCGACACCTTCCTGACCCGGAACCTCGTCTCGGCGCAGGCGGCCGAGCGGCCGTTCTGGGTGCTGTCGGTCTCCGCCGACCGCGTCACGTTGTGGAGCGGCGGCACGGACCGGGTCACCGAGGTCCGCGCCGGCGGTTTCCCGCTGACCCGGTCCTTCGACAACTTCGACGCCGAGCGGCAGGAGCGGATCGGCGATCTGCCGAGCACCTTCCGCGACGAGGGCACCCGCCACTTCCTGCGCGACGCCGACACCGCGATGAACGCGGTCCTCAAGGACGACGCCCGCCCGCTGTACATCACCGGCGAGCAGGCAGCACTGTCCGCGCTGGACGAGATCGGAACGGTCACCAAGGACGCGGTGCACATCCCGCACGGCGGCCTCGCACACGGCACGCACGAAGCCGTCTGGCAGGCGGTCCGGCCGATCGTCGCCGCCCAGGACCGCAAGAGCACCGACGAAGTCGCGCGGGAACTCGAATCGGCGCGCGGGCGGCGGGCGTTCGCGGCCGGCCTCGACGAGGTCTGGCAGAACGCCCGCGAGGCACGGGTGAGGCTGCTCGCCGTCGAGGAGAACTACCGGGCGACGGTCCGCGACGACGGCGATCACCTGATCCCGGCCGAGAGCGGCGACCTCGACGCCCGCGAGGACATCGTGGACGAGATCGTCGAGCAGTGCCTGGAGACCGGCGCCGAGGTCCGCTTCGTACCGGACGGCACGCTGCGGGACGCCCACGGGATCGCGGGCGTACTGCGCTACTGACGCTCCGGCGCCTCCCGCGTCTACCCTTCGCCGGGGACAGTCGGCGACAAGGGAGTACGCACGTGGGTGACCTGTTGGGCGTGGCGGTACTGGGTGCCGGGCACATGGGGGCCGACCACATACGTCGGCTCGAGTACGTGGTGAGCGGCGCGCGTGTCGCCGCCGTGGCCGACCCCGACACCTCGCGGGCCAAGGAGGCGGTGGCCGGGATCGACGGGGTCGCGGTGCATGCCGAGACGGCGGCCGCGCTCGATGCGCCCGGCGTCGACGCCGTACTGATCGCCTCGCCGGGCCCGGCGCACGAGGAGGCGCTGCTCGCGGCGTTCGCGCGCGGCCTTCCGGTGCTGTGCGAGAAGCCCATGGTGCCGGACTCCAGGGGTGCGCTCCGTGTCGTGGAGGCGGAGGCGCGACTCGGGCGGCGGCTGGCACAGATCGGGTTCATGCGGCGGTACGACACCGAGTACCGGCAGCTCAAGTCGCTGCTGGACGGCGGGCGGTTGGGGCGTCCACTGATGCTGCACTGCACCCACCGCAACGTGTCCTCCCCGCCCGGCTTCACCTCCGCGATGCTGATCAACAGCTCTGTCTCGCACGAGATAGACGCCGCCCGCTGGCTGCTCGGCCAGGAGCTGACCGCGGTGACCGCGCTGCGTCCGCGGTCTTCCGCGGACGCCCCCGAGGGGCTGCTGGATCCGCAGTTCGTGCTCTTCGAGACCGAGCACGGCGCCCTCGTCGACGTGGAGGTCTTCGTCAACTGCGGCTTCGGCTACCAGGTGCGCTGCGAGGCCGTCTGCGAGCGGGGCAGTGCCCGGATCGGCGAGGGGCACACCATGCTCGTCACCGCCGACGGCGGGGCCCGCGAAGAGGTCCCGCAGGACTACCTCGTACGGTTCGCCGACGCCTATGACCGCGAAGTGCAGACCTGGGTCGACGCCACCCGGCAGGGCCGGGTCACCGGTCCCGCCGCCTGGGACGGCTACGCGGCCTCGGTGGTCGCCGAGGCCGGGGTCCGGTCCCTGGAGACCGGCGACCGGGCGACCGTGGCTCTCGCCCCACGTCCGGACCTGTACGCCGGCCATTGAGGCTGTCAGACACTCCCGAACAGCGCGCTCAGTCCGCGGTCCACGGCCGCGCCGACGTCCTCCTGCCCCGACGGGACCACGGCGTACGTCCGCAGCAGGAAGCGACGCAGGGCGGGCGTGCGGAACTGGAGCAGCGCCAGTCCGTGCGGCGAGTGGAACTCCATGATCGTCCGGTCCCGGCCGCACGGCCAGATGTGCACGTCGCCGCTGCCCGCCGGGCCACGCAGACCGGCCTCCAGCAGGGCCCGCCCGAAGGTCCAGGTGACGCCCTCACCGTCGAGTGCGGCCTCGGGCGGGAAGTCGATATGCACGGCCAGCGGGTCCGCGGCGGTGTAGCGAAGCGTGGCGGCGACAGGAAGTTCCTCCTCCTCGGCGGTGATCAGGAGGGCGCGTGCGGGCTGCGCGAGGCTGATGTCCATGGTCGGTCTCCACTGCGGGTGAGAGGGCGGCCCGTTGTGCCGGTGTCTCTTACGACCCCGCAGACGCCGTTTGCATTACGGGAAATCCGGAATCAATGGTGTGACCTGCGTCACGTCCACATGATCGGCCTCATCCATAGAACAAACGCACGTCGAACACGTAGCTGAACGTCGACCGGAACCCGCCGGCGATCGGTCAAGTCACGTACGTCGTCTACGACTTGCACCCTTCGGCGATGTACTCCATTCGCACCGCACACGCAGGCCGTGAAGACTGTGGCATATGCCAGGAGCACCACCGTATCGTGTGTTGCCAAATCCCTTACAGCGCGTCGCGGCCTGTGCAACAGTCGTAACGGTCCCTCCGTCCGCCTTGGTCGTACCGTCCCCCTCGGAGTGCCTGATGCCGTCCCATCTCTCCGCGGACCGCCCAGCCGCCCAGCCGCCCGGACGCGGCTCGGTCGACGCGCTCATATCGCAGACGCGACGGCTCAAGGGCGACGTGGACGCCGTACGGCGGGACGCGCAGAGCGAGGGATCGGATCCGCAGGACCGTTGGCAGCGCGCTCTGTACGACCTGGCACTGCATCAACTCAACGACCTGGACGCCCACTTGGCGCAGCTGCGGGAAGGCCCGCCGCCCGTGCCGATGGCGCCGGAACCGGTGTCCGCAGTCCGTGCCGTGCCGCCCCCTCCTCGGCGCGGCTCACTGCTCAGCCGGGTCGGCAGCGCCGAGTGGAACCTGCTGACGGACGAGGCCAGTTGGTCCGGTGAGCTCTTCCAGATCCTGGGCCGCGACCCCGCCGCTCCCCCGCTCACCCTCGACGAGCTCCCGTCCCTGGTGTTCGACGAGGACCGGCCGAAGCTGACGGCGATGGTCACCGACTGCCTCGTCGACGCGAAGCCGATCGACGGGGAGTTCCGCGTCGTACGCCCGGACGGCGACGTACGGACCGTGCACATGATGGGCGAGCCCGTGCTCGATGCCGACGGCAGCACCGCCTCGATGTGGGCCGTGCTGCGTGACGTCAGCGAACTGCGGCGCAGCCAGCGGGCGGTGAGCGAGACCCGTGACTCGCTGCAACGCCACCGGCAGCATGCGCAGACCGAGCACCGGCTGGCGGTCGAGTTGCAGGAGGCCGTGCTGCCGCCGTGGCGCGGTTCCCTGCGACTCCCGCACCAGGGCGCCGAGAGCCTGGACCTCGCGGCGCACTACCTCCCCTCGTCGACGAGCGCGCTGATCGGCGGCGACTGGTACGACGCGATCCAACTGGCCGACGGCGACACGCTGTTGAGCGTGGGCGACCTGACGGGACACGGCGTCGCCGTGACGTCCGGCATGGCGATGCTGCTCGGCGCGCTGCGCGGGATGGCGATGGCGGGCACCGAGCCCGGCCGGCTGATGTCCTTGCTCAACCAGTTGCTCGACGCCACCGTGCAGCCGGCCCTGGGCAGCGCCGTCTGCTGCCGCTACCGTCCCGCGACCCGCACGCTGTCGTGGGCGCAGGCAGGACACCCCGCCCCGCTGCTGTTCCGCAACGGGACGGGGCGCTCACTGGACGCACCGGACGGCGTCCTGCTCGGTGCGACCTCGGGCGCCGCCTACGAGCAGGCCGAAGTGACCCTCGAGGCGGACGACCTGCTGGTGCTGTACACCGACGGGCTGGTGCCCAGGCGCAGCCGCGAGGAGGCGGTGCATCGGCTCCTCGACCTGGCTCCCCGCTTCCGCGAGGCGCGCACCGCACAGGACTGCGTACGGACGGTCGTGGAGGAACTGGGCGAGTTCGAGCGAGAGGACGACGCCTGCGTGCTCATCGCCCGGGTGGCCGACTGAAGCCGAACGCCGACTGAACCGAACAGCGGCACGGACCCCCTATGCCCGTGCGCTGTTGCCGCCCTTCGGCTTCGGCAGCGCGAGCTTGATCTCCTCTCGCAGTTCGCTGATCCTCGGATAGCTGGAGTACTCGGCGGTGAGCCGGTACATCTGGCGCAGCCGGTCCCAGGTGCGATGGGAGGAGTTGGTGCCCATCGACATCAGGGCCAACCGCGCGTACCTGTCGGCCTGTTCGGGGTCGTCGGAGATGAAGCAGGCGGAGGCCATGGACAGATAGTCGAAGATCTTCGACCGCTGCCGCCCGTCGACCCGCAGGGCCAGGGCCTTCTCCGCATAGTGCTGCGCGTGCACGGCCGCGCCCGGCTCGTGCTCGGCCAGCGTGCGGTAGGCCAGGGCCTGCATGCCGTACAGGTCCTCCTCCTTGAACATCTGCATCCAACTCGGCGGCGGCACGTCGCCCCGGTCGGAGACGAAGAGATCCTCCGCCTGTCCGAGGGTGCGGCGCATCGCCTGCCCCTTGCCCATCGACGCCTGTGCCCAGGCCTCGATGGTGTGCAGCATCGCCCGGGTGCGCGGCAGCACCTCTTCGCCGGAGCCGGACTGGGCGAGCTTCATCAGGTCGAGTGCGTCGTCGGGCCGGCCCAGGTGCACCATCTGGCGAGCCGCTCGGGAGAGCGCCTCCCCGGCGCGGGGCCGGTCGCCGCCCTCACGGGCCGCATGGGCGGCGATGACGAAGTACTTCTGGGCCGTGGGCTCCAGGCCGACGTCGTGCGACATCCAGCCCGCGAGAACGGCGAGGTTGGCGGCGACGCCCCACAGGCGCCGCTGGAGGTGATCGGGGTGACGGTAGGCGAGCATGCCGCCCACCTCGTTGAGTTGACCCACGACGGCCTTGCGTTGCAGCCCGCCGCCGCGGGCCGCGTCCCAGGCTCGGAACACCTCGACCGAGCGCTCCAGTTCCTCGATCTCCTGCGACCCGATGGGGGCGGCCTCATAGCGGTCGAACCCAGCAGGGTCGGCGTGCAGGGGATTGTCGAGGTCGGGAGCGTCGGCCGAGAGGGTCGGATCGGTGTGCAGCCAGTCGTGCATGGCGCTGCTGAGTGCTGATCCCGCGGCGAGCGCGGCACCCGCGCCCACCAAGCCGCGTCGGTTGAGCATGAGGTCCATTCCCGTGAATTCGGTGAGGACCGCGGCAGTCCGTTCGGGCGCCCACGGCACACCGTCGGGATGTTCCACACTCCCGCCGCTCTGCCGTTTCCCCGTACGCCCGTGCCGGACCAGACCGAGGTCCTCGATGGTCACGACACGGCCGAGACGCTCTGTGAACAGGGCCGCCAACACCCGCGGCACGGGATCGCGCGGGATCTCTCCCATGTCGATCCACCGCCGCACCCGGGAGGTGTCGGTCGACAGCTGGGGGTGGCCCATGGCCGCCGCCTGCCGGTTGACCAGCCTCGCGAGTTCACCTTTGGACCAGCCGGCCAGGCCGAACAGGTCCGACAGTCGGGTGTTGGGTTCTCCGCTCACGTCAAGCCCCCAGGTTCTCGGCTGAGTTGACAGTAGCCCGGTGAGAGTTGCCGGGCGACTATTCGCCAGGGTTCGCCAGGGTGCGCCAGATGGTGTGCCACTGGGCGACGGGTGTCAGGTAGGAACGCGCCACCCCGACCCGGTTGCCGAGGGGCATTCCCCAGGGTGCACCCGAGGGGCCGGGCCGGGTAGCGCATTGTCGTCGCAGGCACACGAAGGGATCTGTTTCGCCCATGTACGCAGCATCGTCCTCCGTGTCCGCCCCGCCCCGGTCGCTGCGCCCCCGCCCTGCGGGCAGCGGCCCCTACCTCGACCCCGCGCGTCCCGCGCCTCCCCGGCTCGGAGCGGGCCGGCCGCCGCGCGCCGCGGGGGTCGGCACCCAACCGCTCAGCGGGAGACTCGACTTGTCCGGCCCTCAGGGCACGCAGCTGCGTACGGCGGTCGCGTCGGTGCATCGCATCTGCCCGGAGTTCGCTCCGGTCCAGGTCCTGCGCCGCAGCGGGCGATCCGTCCTCCTGGTGGGGACGACGGGGCGCAGCACGGCCGTCGCGAAGTGTTTACTGGACCACTCCCCAGCGTGGGCCGAGCGCATCCGTCACGAAATAGCTGCATACCGCTCGTTCGTCCGGCACCGCCCGCCCGTCCGGGTGCCCCGGCTGATCGCGGCGGACCCGGACAGCTGCACGCTCGTGATCGAGCGGATGCCGGGGCGGGTGGCGGCTCTCCAGCGGCACCCGGCCGAAGCCCCGCCGCGTGCGGACATCAGGGCGGCACTCGGCGCGATCTGCCGGCTGAACGCCTGGCGGCCACCGGCGGGCACCTTCGACGCGCCGCTGGACTACGCGGCGCGCATCGCCCGGTACCACGAGCTGGGTCTGCTCACCGACCGGGACATGGGCGATCTGCAGAAACTGGTGCACGGCATCGCGCACACAGCGGGACGGCAGGGCATGGGCCAGTTCTGCCACGGCGACGCACTGCTGTCGAACATCCTCCTGTCACCGGCCGGTCCAGTGCTGGTGGACTGGGAGCACGCGGGCTGGTATCTGCCCGGGTACGACCTGGCGACGCTGTGGTCGGTCCTCGGGGACGCACCGGTGGCCCGGCGGCAGATCAGCCAGATCGCGCAGTCGGCGGGACCGGCCTCCCGGGACGCCTTCCTGGTGAACCTGATGCTCGTCCTGACGCGTGAGATCCGTACCTATGAGACGGCCGTGCAGCGTTCGATGCACGACACGACCCCGGCGGCACCGGGAGTGGCCCACCCGGGTGCTGCGCCGTCCGGCGAGGAACAGCGGCTGCTGCTCAGGCGGCTGCACGACGACTGCCAGCTGGCCCGACGGGCCGTGCGCGCGGCGGTCGGCACTCGCTGACGGGGACGGCGATCCGCGGTGCGCCCGGACAGCGGCGTACCGCGGATCTTCGTATGGGCGAGATCGCTGTACGACGGAGCGCGTGCCCTTGCACTCCACCGCCACGAAACTCCCTACACCCTATGATTACACGATAAAACGCCTCTCTCTGGGCATGATTGACGGATCGTCGGCAGGCCGGTAGCACAGACGCACAACCCGGTCCCGCACGGCTCATCGCACTCGTCCGTCCCAGGAGGCTGTTTTGCGAGGATCCGCCACCGCTCCCGACCGAGGCCGTCGCAGAGCCGCCCAGGCAGTCGCAGCCGCGGCCCTCATCCTGCCGCTCCTCGGCGCGGCACCGTCCGAGACGTCGGCAGACGGGCTGCAGCAGGCGTTCGCCGCAGCTTCCACCGAGTACCAGGTGCCGCAGAGCGTGCTCCTCGGCGTCTCCTATCTCCAGTCCCGCTGGGACGCGCACGGCGGGGCACCGAGCGTGGCCGGCGGCTACGGCCCGATGCACCTCACCGACGCCCGCACCGCGCTGGCCAAGGTCCCGCACCACAGCGAGGGCACCGAGGACGCCCGCGGCGACAGCGCCCGCACTCCCCTGCTGCCCAAGACCGAGGTGCCGACAAGCACCGAACTCCCGGCCCGCCTCACGACGTTGACGAAGGCGGCCGAGCTGACCGGCCTGCCGGCCGAGGAACTGCGCACGGACCCGGCGGCCAACGTGGCGGGCGGTGCGGCACTCCTGGCCGCCGCCCAGAAGGACCTGGGCGAGCCGCTCAGCGACGATCCGGCGGACTGGTACGGGGCGGTGGCCCGTTTCTCGGCAGCCGACGACAGGGCAACGGCGGCGGTGTACGCGAACGATGTGTACGACGTGCTCCGCACCGGCGAACAGCGCACCACGGACACGGGGCAGCAGATCACCCTCCCCGCCCGGCCGGGCCTGGCCCCGGAGACCGGCCAGTTGGACCGGGCCGACCTGCGGAACGCTTCGGCCGCGGAGACCGAGTGCCCCACGACGGTGTCCTGCGAGTGGATCCCGGCGCCGTACGAGCAGTTCGGCGAGGGCGACTACGGCAACCACGACGTCGGCGACCGGCCCGCGTCCCAGAGCATCGACTACATCGTCATCCACGACACGGAGGGCGCCTGGGAGGGTGTCCTCAACCTGGTCCAGGACCCGACCTATGTGTCGTGGAACTACAGCCTGCGCTCCACCGACGGCCATATCGCCCAGCACCTCAAGGCCAAGGACGTCGGCTGGCACGCCGGGAACTGGTACATCAACTCCAAGTCGATCGGCCTGGAGCACGAGGGCTTCCTGGCGAACCCGGACGCCTGGTACACGGAGGCGATGTACCGGACGTCGGCCCGTCTGGTGAAGTACCTCGCCGCCAAGTACGGCATCCCGCTGGACCGGCAGCACATCCTCGGCCACGACACCGTGCCCGGCCCGACCACGTCGACGATCCCCGGCATGCACACCGACCCCGGCCCCTACTGGGACTGGCAGCACTACTTCACCCTGCTGGGCCGCCCGTTCGGCACCACCGCGCGAGCGGGCGCGGGCCTGGTGACGATCCTCCCCGACTACGCCGACCACCGGCCCGCCTTCACGGGCTGCACGGCGCAGGGCAAGGCCTGCCCGGCCCACGGCTCCAGCGCGGTCCGGCTGTACTCCCAGCCGGACGAGAACTCCGCTCTGATCAAGGACATCGGTCTGCGCCCGTCGGGGGACGCCTCGACGATCGACGTCAACGACATCGGTTCGCGGGTCTCCACCGGCCAGCAGTACGCGGTCGCGGGCCGGCAGGGCGACTGGACGGCGATCTGGTACCTGGGTCAGAAGGCCTGGTTCAAGAACCCGAAGAAGCAGCCGACGGCGGTGAACGCCTCCGGTGCGGTCGTCACCCCCAGGGCGGGGCTGGCGCAGATTCCCGTGTACGGGCGCGCCTACCCGGAGGCGGGGGCGTATCCGGCGGATGTGCCCGCGCAGGCCGTGTCGCCGCTGCCGTACAAACTGCTCGCGGGGCAGAAGTACGTGGTGGGTGACAAGGTGCCGGGCGAGTACTACTACGCGGTCACCTTCACGACGGACTCGCACAAGGTGATCGTCGGGAAGGATCTCTACTACGAGATCCAGTTCGGCCACCGGGTGGCGTACGTGCGGGCCGCCGACGTGCGCGAAGAGCCGTCCCGGTAGGTCGTCAGCCCTGCTGGAACAGCTCCGCGGGCAGCGGTTTCAGCAGGGCGTACAGGTCGTCGGTGATGGGGCGGTCCCAGGCGGCGATGGTGACCAGGACCTTGTCGCTGCGGTCGAACTGCACGCAGGAGATCCGGCTCTCGGAGAGCTTGAGACGGCGCACGATCAGCAGGTTGTCGCCCTGCATGACGGGCACGTCCTCGGCGCCGACGACGGTGACGTCCTCCTCGTTCTCCAGCGCGAGCAGCAGCTGGGCCACCTCGAAGGGGATCTCGTCCTCGGCGACCTCGCGGGCCGGGGAGCCCTCCGGCAGATTGCCGATGATCATCGCCGGGCCGCGGCCGCCGAACAGGTCGTAGCGCAGGAAGACGCCCTGGCAGGTGCCGTCGGGAGCGGGCAGCAGGCCCGCGCCCAGGTTTCCGGGCCAGTCACCCGGATCCATGGCCAGTACGTCGAAGTCGGGCCCGGCGGGCGTGGCGCTGCGGCGGCGGAGGAACGACATGCGGCCAATGGTACGTGGCCGAGCGGCCGCATATCGATACAGCCCCGCGCCCCTTACGTGGGTCGACGATCACGTCGGCCTCAGCGCTGCTGCCAGTCCAGTGATGTCCGTGCCCATCTTTCTGCCCATCTTTCGGCAGTCCGCCGACAGCAGGCGCCGCCGGCGAAGGCGAGCGGGGCGCCGCGTGGCCGGTTGAGTGGTTCAGTGCCGTCCGCACGCGGACCGGCGTGTTCGGCCAACGTCTCGTCGACGGCGGCGAGTTGTCCGACCATTACTGACCGACCCTGTCCGCGTCCTTCTTGTGCCGTTCGTGATGGCGGGCCACGCGGACCCGGTTGCCGCAGGACGGCCGGCACCACTCCTGCCGTGGATGCTCCTTGAGGAAGTACCGCAGACAGCGGGGTGCCTGGCAGGCCCGCAGCCGCTCCCAGCCGGATCCGGCGAGGAACGCGATCGCGGCCTGCGCGAGCACGGCCACCGGCTCGCCCTCCCCGTCCACTGCCTGCCGGTGTACGACGGGCTCGGCGCCCTCGGCCCAGCGCAGCACCGGGATGGCCGGCATCCGCGCGGCTGCCGCGTTGAGGCGCTGGACGGCCTCCGGTACCGGTCGTCGGCGACTGAGCCGTTTGCGTCGTGCCGGACGGTGAGGACGAGATCCAGGGCGAGCCTGCTGAGCGAGCCCCGCATCGGGCTGATGATGGGCGGGCCCTTACCCATTGATCCCGACGGAGACTCACTCCTCGCCCGGCGTCGGTGGCACCACCGCGATAGGGCTCGCCGCGTGCAGCAGGACGGCCTGGGTGACGGAGCCCATCATGCGGGCGGGGGCGAGCAGACGGCGTCGGTGGCGGCCGACGACGACCAGCTCGGCGTCCTGGGACGAGGCGACGAGGTGGCCGGCCGCGTCGCCCGGCGCCACATATGGCTCGGCGTGGACGTCCGGGTGCCGTTTACGGTGCGGGGCGAGGAAGCCCTCGGCGAGGACGCGGGTCTCGTTCTCGACGGCGTCCTGGTCGATCACGGGCGGGACCAGTTCGCCGGGGGTCGCCCAGGTCTGCAAGGGCCACGGATAGGCGGCGATGACCTGGAGGCGGGCGCCGCGCAGGGCGGCCTCGGTGAAGGCGAAGGCGAGTGTCGCCTCGTCGGGGCTGTCGACGTGCAGGCCGACGACGACACGCGGGCCCGGTCCGGCGGGTGCGCCGTCATGGACCTCGCGCCCGGGCCGGGGCACCACGACGACCGGGCATTCGGCGTCGCGGGCGGCGGCCATGCCGTTGGAGCCGAGCAGCAGACTGGCGAAGCCGCCGCGGCCACGGGAGCCGAGCACCAACAGCTGGGCGGCGGAACCCAGTTCGGGCAACACCGCACTCGCGGCGCCCTCCAGCGCCACGTACTCGGCAGGGGTCCGGTCGGCGACATACGCACGGACCTGGTCGAGCACGGGGTCGACATCCGGATCCGGCGGCCCGGCCGCCAGGACGTCGGGCTGGGTCCACGCGGCGTACTGCCGCACATGGACCACCCGCAGCGGTGCCTCGCGGCGCCGGGCGGCGTCCAGGGCCCAGTCCAGGGCGCGCAGACTGTCGTCCGAGCCGTCGACCGCGGCGATGACCGGCAGGGTGCTCATGGTTCCTCACCTCCGGAGTGCGACCTGCACGTCCTGGGACCCAGCCTCGCTCAGGCATCGGCCCCGGGGAGTGCTCAGCGTCGCGTGTCCGGAAAAACGGGCGGAACACCCACGGCTCGGTCCCGCCCGCTCCGGCTCAGGTGAGGTCGAACTCGCCCTCCCGCGCACCCGACACGAACGCGCCCCACTCCGCCGGCGTGAAGATCAGGGAAGGGCTCTCCGGGCGACCGCTGTTGCGCATGGCGATGAAACCCTCGACAAAGGCGATCTGTACGTCCCCCAGCCCTCGGCTGCTGGAGTGCCACTCGGCGTTGCTGAGGTCCAGCTCCGGCTTGTCCCAGCCCGTGAGCGGGTGGTCCTGGATGGTGCTCTCGGCCACGTCCGTGCTCCTCCCGATTCGTCGTCCGCGGGCCAGCCTAGCGATCGGTACCGAGTGCCAACAGGCCACGTGAGGGGGACCTTTCAGGAGTCGGGCGGCCGCGACCCCACGAGCCACATGGAGAAGAACTGGGATCCGCCGCCGTAGGCGTGCCCGAGCACCCTGCGAGCCCCCTCCACCTGGTGCTCACCGGCCTGTCCGCGCACCTGAAGGGCCGCCTCCGCGAAGCGGATCATGCCGGAGGCGCCGATGGGATTGGTCGACAGGACGCCGCCCGACATATTGACCGGAAGATCCCCGTCCAGTTCGGTCACCCCGGACTCGGTGAGCTTCCAGCCCTCGCCCTCGGCGGCGAAGCCGAGGTTCTCCAGCCACATGGGCTCGTACCAGGAGAACGGCACATACATCTCGACGGCGTCGATGTCCCGGCGCGGGTCGGCGATGCCGGCCTGCCGGTAGACATCGGCCGCGCAGTCCTTGCCGGCCTGCGGCGACACCGCGTCCTTGCCCGCGAAAAGCGTCGGCTCGCTGCGCATGGCGCCGCCGTGCATCCAGGCGGGCGGCCGGGGCGCGCGGGCCGCGCCCGCGCGGTCGGTGAGGATCATGGCGCAGGCGCCGTCCGAGGACGGGCAGGTCTCCGAGTAGCGGATCGGGTCCCACAGCATGGGCGAGGCCTGGACCTTCTCCAGGGTGATGTCGTGCTCGTGCAGATGCGCGTACGGGTTCTTCAGCGCGTTGCGCCGGTCCTTGTACGCCACGAGCGAGCCGACGGTGTCGGGCGCGCCGCTGCGCCGCATGTAAGCGCGCACGTGCGGCGCGAAGAACCCGCCCGCGCCGGCCAGCAGCGGCTGCTGGAAGGGGATGGGCAGCGACAGGCCCCACATGGCGTTCGACTCGGACTGCTTCTCGAAGGCCAGGGTCAGGACGGTGCCGTGCACACGGGCGGCGACGAGGTTGGCCGCGACCAGCGCCGTGGACCCGCCGACCGAACCCGCGGTGTGCACGCGCAGCATGGGCTTGCCCACGGCGCCGAGCGCGTCGGCGAGGTACAGCTCCGGCATCATGACGCCCTCGAAGAAGTCGGGCGCCTTGCCGATCACGACGGCGTCGAAGTCGGCCCACCGCAGCTCCGCGTCGTCGAGCGCCCGCTGCGCCGCCTCCCGCACGAGCCCCGCGATCGACACGTCCCGGCGCGCCGCCACGTGCTTGGTCTGGCCGATGCCTACGACGGCCACGGGCTCCTTGCTCATCGGGGATCCCCTTCGAGTACGGCGACCAGGTTCTGTTGCAGACAGGGGCCGGACGTGGCGTGGGCGAGGGCCCGGTCGGACTCCCCGCGGTGGACGCGGGCCGCGGCCTCACCGATCCGGATCAACCCGGCGGCCATGATCGGGTTGGCGGCCAGGGCGCCGCCGGACGGGTTCACGCGGACGCTGTCGTCGAGGCGGAGCGCCCTGCGCAGGACGACCTCCTGCGAGGTGAAGGGTGCGTGCAGCTCGGCGGTGTCGACGGGGCGTTCGAAGGCGCCCGCCTTCTCGGCGGCCAGGCGGGTGGACGGGGAGTCGGTCAGGTCGCGGACGCCGAGTCCGTGTGCCTCGATGCGGTGGTCGATGCCGCGGATCCAGGCGGGCCTCTCACACAGCTCCCGGGCCCGGTCCCCGGCCGCGAGGATCACGGCGGCGGCGCCGTCGCCGATGGGCGGGCAGTCGCCGGTGCGCAGGGGCCGTACGAGATAGTCCCCGTGCGGCACCGAACCCCTCAGCTGCGCATGGGAGTTGTCGGCGGCGTCCCCTCGGCTGCGGGCGGCGACGCCGGCCAGCGCGGGCTCGTCGGTGTGGCCCGCGTCGATGAGCGCCTGCGCCTGGAGCGCGGCCAGGGTGACGGAGTCGGGCCACAGGGGCGCGACGTAGTACGGGTCGAGTTGCCGGGTCAGGACGTCGCGGACGGAGCCGGGCGAGGACTTGCCGTAAGCGTAGACGAGCGCGGTGTCCGCGTCCCCGGTGAGGAGTTTCGTCCAGGCCTCGTACAGCGCCCAGGCGCCGTCCATTTCGACGTGCGACTCGGAGATCGGCGGCCAGGCGCCGACGCCGTCGAGGGCGAGGGTGAAGGAGAAGGCCCGGCCGGCGAGGTAGTCGCTGGATCCGGAGCAGGTGAAGCCGATGTCGGCGGTCTTCAGGCCGGTCCGGTCGAGCACCTGATGCAGGACCGGCATGAGCATCTCCACCTCGGAGTGCTCGTCGCTGGTGCGCCGGTGGTCGGTCTGGGCGAAGGCGACCAGTGCTATGTCACGCATCACAGGAGCTCCCTGTAGGTGTCGTAGTCCGCGTCGGCTTCCCCGGTCGGCCGGTAGTGATCGGGGAAGCGGGACCCTTCGGTCCACACCGGTTCCACCCGCAGGCCCATGCGCACCTGGTCGTAGGGGATGCCACCGATCCGGCCGTGCAGCGCGAGGTCGGCGCCGTCGAGGGCGATGTGGGCATAGACGTACGGCACTTCGATGTCGAGGTTCTTGGCCTTGATGTTGACGATGCAGAACGTGGTCACTGTGCCGCCCGGACCCACCTCGACCTGTTCCAATGTGGCCACACCACATGTGGGGCACGCACCCCTCGGCGGTACGTACACCTTGCGGCAGCTCGGGCAGCGCTCGCCGACGTTGCGGTGTTCGGACAGGGCGCTGATGTAGGCGGACTGGGCGCGGCCGGGTGAGTAGGTGTAGTCGAGGCGGGCGTGGGCGACGATGCCGGTGACCATGTCCTCGAACTCGCCGCCACATCCCGCCAGTTCGACCGGATCGTCGCCGTCGTACGGCTCGAAGCAGGCGATGTCGGTGATGGCGCCGGTACGTTCCTCCGCCCAGCGGACCCGGACGCGCATACCGGTGTGCACCGCGTCGGGGCCGGGGGCGTCGAGAGCGTGCAGCAGGGCCGTGTCCGCGCCGTCGAGGCGCACGAGGGCCCAGGCGAAGGGGGTGCCGAGGGGCTGGCCGCGGCGGGGGGCGTGGTTCCAGGCCCAGGTGGTGACCGTGCCGGTGGGGGCGACCTCGACCAGGTCGCGAATCTCCTCGGCGGTGACGGGATCGTACTCGACGGGCGGTACGAGGGTCCGGCCGTCGAACGTCTTCACGCCGAGGACAACGCGTTCGCGCAGCCCGGTGAGAAAGGCGCTCTGGACGGGGCCGAGGGACCGGGTGAAGGGGAATTCAACAGTCAGCGGAGCCTTGAGAACTTCGGGCATCGGGGGAGGGCCTCCTTCGGAGGTCGGTGCGTGGAGCGCCCCGAAAGGGGCGCGGGGAACTGCGCGACCAGCCAGAGCCGACCCGCAGCTTCAAGCCGGCCCAAGCCAGCGCAGCGCCTAGGCCCGCTTGTAGACAGGCGGTCGCTTCTCCGCGAAGGCGCGGGCGCCCTCCTTGGCGTCGGCGGTGTCGAAGATCGGCCAGCCGCGCTTGAGTTCGGCGGCGAGCCCGTCGGCCTCGGTCATCTCGGCGGTCTCGTACACCGACGCCTTGACGGCCTCGACGGCCAGCGGGCCGCAGGCGTTGATCTGTTCGGCGATCGCCAGGGCCTTGGTGATGGCTGTGCCGTCCGGTACGACGTGCCCGATCAGACCGATACCGGCGGCCTCCCGGGCGCTGTAGGGGCGGCCGGTGAGCAGCATCTCCAGGGCGTGCGTGCGCGGGATCTGGCGTTGCAGCCGGACCGTCGACCCACCGATCGGGAACAGCCCGCGTTTGACCTCGAAGAGCCCGAAGGTCGCCGACTCGCCCGCGACGCGGATGTCGGTGCCCTGGAGAATCTCGGTGCCGCCCGCGACGCAGTGCCCCTCCACGGCGGCGATCACCGGTTTGCGGGGGCGGTGATGCCGCAGCATCGCCTTCCAGTGCAGGTCGGGGTCGGCCTTCAGCCGGTCCCGGTACTGCTGCCCCTCCATTCCTTTCCCGGCCAGGGCCTTGAGGTCCATGCCGGCGCAGAACGCGCCGCCCGCGCCGGTCAGCACGATCGAGCGGACCTCGTCGTCCTCGTCGGCCGCGATCCAGCCGTCGTACAGCCCGACGAGCATCGGCAGCGAGAGCGCGTTCTTGGCCTCGGGCCTGTTGAGCGTGAGCACCAGTGTGGCGCCTTCCCGCCGTACGGCGAGGTGTTCCGTCCCACCCATCGACCGTCTCCCCTCTCACAGAACGAGAACAGGTTGCAGGAGGCGGGGAAGCACTTCAAGAGTTTTCTGACAGTCAGTCAGATTTATTGTGCGCGGGCCCTTCACAGTTGTGCCGCCCTTTGCTCTGATGACCGGCAGCCGGTGGAGGGCGAGGTCAGGAGGAGCGGTGGAGTACAACCTTGCCGACCTGTTCGAGTCGGTCGTCGACGTGGTGCCGGACCGTGAGGCGCTGGTGTACATAGACCAGCCCGGCACGGGGGCGGAACGTCGGCTGACGTATGCCCAGTTGGACGCGGCAGCCAATCGCATCGGGCACCATCTGCTCGACAGCGGGATACGTCCCGGCGAGCACCTCGGACTCCATCTCTACAACGGCGTCGAGTATCTGCAGACGGTACTCGGCTGCCTCAAGGCGCGGATCGTGCCGGTCAACGTCAACTACCGCTATGTGGAAGAGGAGTTGGTCTACCTCTACCGGGACGCCGACCTGGTGGCTCTCGTCTTCGACGTCGAGTTCACCGACCGGGTGACGGCGGCGCTGCCGCGGGCGGAGAAGGTCCGGCATCTGGTGCGGGTGGGAGCCGGGAGTACGCCGGGTGTGCCCTTCGGCGAGGCCGAGGCCGCCGGCTCCGCGGAGCGCGGGTTCGCCAAGCGCTCGGGCGACGACCAGTTCATCATCTACACCGGCGGTACGACCGGGATGCCCAAGGGCGTGATGTGGCGCCAGGAGGACCTGTTCTTCTCCGGGCTCGGCGGCGGCGCGCCGACCGGTGAGCCGGTCAAGAGGCCGGAGGAGCTGGCCGAGCGGGTCGCGGCGGGCGGCGACGGGATCACCTTCTTCCCCACTCCCCCGCTGATGCACGGCACGTCCACGCTGACGGCGTTCATCGGCTTCAACTTCGGCCAACGGGTCGTACTGCACCGCAAGTTCGCGCCCGAGGAGGTGCTGCGCACCATCGAGCGGGAGAAGGTCACCAGCGTGTCGCTGGTCGGCGACGCGATGTTGCGGCCACTGATCGACGCCCTGAACGGCCCCATGAAGGGCACCGACTGCTCGTCGATGTTCAGCGTGTCGTCGTCCGGAGCGATCATGTCGGACACGGTGCGGCGGCAGTTCCAGGCGCTCGTCCCGAATGTGATGCTGCTCAACAACTTCGGCTCCTCCGAATCCGGCTTCAACGGCACGGCGACGGAGGACTCAGGCCCCGAACGCGGCTTCCGCATCCGCGTCAACTCCCGTACCCAGGTGGTCGATCCGGCCACCCATGAGCCGGTGGCCGTCGGCGAGGTCGGCCGCGTCGCCCAGTGCGGCCACGTCCCACTCGGCTACTACAACGACCCGGCGAAAACCGCCGAGACCTTCTTCGAGAAGGACGGCGGGCGATGGGTGCTGCTCGGCGACATGGCCACCGTCGACGAGGAGGGCGTCGTCACGGTCCTCGGCCGCGGCTCGCAGTGCATCAACACCGGGGGCGAGAAGGTGTACCCGGAGGAGGTCGAGCAGGCGCTCAAGTCCCATCCGGATGTGTACGACGCGCTGGTCGCCGGGGTGCCGGACGTGAAGTGGGGTCATCACGTGGCGGCGGTGGTGCAGCTGCGCGAGGGTGCGCGCGCGCCGTCGCTCGACGACATCCAGACGCACTGCCGTTCCCATCTGGCCGGCTACAAGATCCCTCGCCAGCTGGTGCTCACGGATGCGATCCGGCGGTCACCGAGCGGCAAGGCGGACTACCGGTGGGCGCGGGAGGTGGCGGTGGCGGCAGACCGGTGATCCGGTGCGGGCGGAACCTGCGATTGTGCGGGTTGCTCGATTGAACAGCAGATGACGTGCGACCGTATGGATGGTGGCGGAACGGGTTCCGGCCGGATCCGGTCCGCCGCACCATCGCCGGGGTTTCGCACGGAAGGACCTTTGTGTCACAGCACGTCACTCGTTCTCGTCAGCTGCCGGACGCCGAAGACGGGACGGCTGAGACCGAGACGACGGACGCTCCCTCTGATACGACGGACGCCCCTGTTGAGGGGAAGGCTGAGGGGAAGGGTGGCTGGTTCGGCTGGCGCCGTAAGTACCCCCGTACGGCCCAAGGTGTGACCGTGGGCATCACGGTCCTGGCCGGTGTCCTCGTCCTCTTCGCCCTCCTCATGCCCAACCGGCTCGAACGCCTGAACCCCAGCGCGTTCCTGCGCATCCCCGCCGAGGGCGTCCTGCTCGCCGGGCTGCTGCTGGCGCTGCCGCCCAGGCCCCGGCGGATCATGGCGGTCGCCTCAGGCGTGTTCCTGGGTCTGCTCACCATCCTGAAGTTCGTCGACATGGGCTTCTACCAGGTGCTGGCCCGCCCCTTCGACCTGGTTCTGGACTGGATCCTGCTCGACGACGCGACCGACTTCCTGCGCGAGTCGTTCGGCCGTACCGGACAGGTGCTCGCCGTGGTCGCGGTGATCGTCCTGTTCGCCGCCGTGCTGGTGCTGACCACGCTCGCGACGGTACGGCTGACGAACCTCATGGTCCGCCACCGTCCCGCCGCCGCCCGTACGACCCTGGTCCTCGGCACCGCGTGGATCACCTGCGTCACCCTGAGCGTGCAGGTCGCCGGCACCCAGGTCGCCACCAAGGGCAACGCCGAGTTCCTCGGCAACCGGGTGGAACAGGTGCGCGCGGGCCTGCGGGACGCCCGGGTCTTCCAGCAGCAGGCCGCCGTCGACGCGTTCGCGAAGACCCCGCCGGACCAACTGCTCACCGGTCTGCGCGGCAAGGACGTCCTGTTCACGTTCATCGAGAGCTACGGCCGGGTCGCCATCGACGACCCGGCGATGGCACCGCAGATCGACGCGGTCCTCAAGGAAGGCACCCGCACCCTCGACGCGGCCGGGTTCGCGTCGCGCAGCGCCTGGCTCAAGTCACCCGTCACCGGGGCCGGCAGCTGGCTGGCCCACTCGACCTTCCTTTCCGGACTGTGGATCAAGAACCAGCAGCGCTACCGGAGCCTGACCACCAGCGACCGCATGACCCTCACCAACTACTTCGGCAAGACCGGCGCCTGGCGCACGGTCGGCGTCGTGCCCGGGGTGCGGCGGGCCTGGCCGGAGGGGAAGTTCTTCGGCCTCGACCACATCTACGACTCCGAGCACCTCGGCTACCACGGCCCCTACTTCAGCTGGACACCCGTGCCGGACCAGTTCAGCCTGGAGGCCTTCGAACGCCTGGAGCACGGCCGGAAGGACCGGCAGCCGATCATGGCGGAGATCATCCTGGCCTCCAGCCACAATCCCTGGGCCCCCGTCGCCCGCATGATCGACTGGAACGACCTCGGCGACGGCTCGGTCTTCCACGAGATCAAGAAGGACGGCAAGGACCCCAAGGAGGTCTGGAAGAACCCGGAGAGCGTACGCACCGAGTACCGGCGCGCCATCGAGTACTCCCTGCGCAGCACGACCGAATGGGTCGAGCGCTACGGCGACGAGAACACGGTCCTCGTCTTCCTCGGCGACCACCAGCCCGTCCCGACGGTCACCGCGGGCGACCGGAGCAAGGACGTGCCGATCACCATCGTCGCCCGTGACAAGAAGGTGCTCGACAGGATCTCGGACTGGGGCTGGACGGACGGACTCAAGCCCGCTCCGGACGGGCCGCGCTGGGGGATGGACGCCTTCCGCGACCGCTTCATGACGGCGTACGGACCTCAGAACTCCGGGTGAAGACGTCCTCAGCATCGAGGAACGCCTCCACCTCCGCGAGGAACTCCGCCGGCCGCGTCTCATGCACCAGATGTCCCGCATCGATGGTTACGAGCCGGGCGTCGGGGATCAGTCCGGCGAGCGCGGCGATCTGCTCCTGCGGTATCAGGCTGGTGGGGCCACCCCCGATGAGCAGCGTGGGCATGGTGATCCGCCCCATGTGGTCCCACCACACAGGATCGGGCGCGTTGCGCTGTTCGTCGGTGGCCCGCACCATGGCCCAGTCGAACGGCAGCTCCCCGTCGGGCTGGTCGGCGGGCGGCCGGGGCGGGTCGAGCGGGATCGGCGCGGGCACGTCCTCCAGGACGAGCCGCCGTACGACGTCGGGTTCCGTCTGCGCCAGCAGGTAGGCGACGGCACCACCGAGCGAATGGCCCACCACATCGACGCGGTCGATGCCGAGAGCCGCAAGAAGACCACGTATGTCGTCCCGCATCTTCGCGTAGGCATACACGTCCGCGCCCACCCCCGGCCAGTCACTGCGCCCGTGCCCCCGCAGATCCGGCGCGTACACCCGGCGCGGACCGGCCGCGAGGCGCTCGGCGACCGGCGCCCAGTCCGCCCCGTCGGCACCACGGCAGTGCAGCAGCAGAACGGGCGGCGCCTGCTCGGGACCCCAGACGCGGTAGGCGAGGGTGATGCCGTTGGCTTTGACGGTGTGCAGCTCGATGTCCATGCCGGCACGCTAACCGGCGGAGCACCGCCCTCTCCCCCTGCTCTGCCCACAGCCGAGCCGCATCGGGCGACGCCTTCCAGGAGAAATCGGCGGCACAGCTCTTGCCTGAGGTCAGGTGGCCTGGGTTACTGATCCAGAGCAGCTCGACCGAATGATCGGTCGCCCGGATTGATGCGGTTGTGTGAGGGAGTGCGCACATGGCGGATGCGGCGGAGGACCTGCTGGACTCGGGCGAACGGCTCGACGCGGAGGCGCTGCGGGCGCTGCAGTTGGAGCGGCTGCGCACCTCGCTGCGGCATGCCTACGCCCACGTGCCCTTCTACCGGGAGTCCTTCGACAAGGCGGGCGTCCATCCGGACGACTGCCGTTCCCTCGCCGATCTGGCGCACTTCCCCTTCACCACCAAGGCGGACTTGCGGGAGAACTACCCGTACGGGATGTTCGCCGTGCCCCGGGACCGTGTCCGCCGCATCCACGCCTCCAGCGGCACCACCGGACGCCCCACGGTGGTCGGCTACACGGACAACGACCTGTCCCTGTGGTCCGACATGGTGGCCAGGTCGATCCGGGCGGCGGGCGGGCGGCCCGGCGACATCGCACATGTGGCGTACGGCTATGGCCTGTTCACGGGCGGGCTCGGCGCCCACTATGGCGCCGAGCGACTCGGCTGTACGGTCATCCCCGCGTCCGGCGGCATGACGGCCCGCCAGGTCCAGCTGATCCAGGATCTCCAGCCCGGGATCATCATGGTGACGCCGTCGTACATGCTCACGATCCTCGACGAGTTCGAGCGGCAGGGCGTGGATCCGCGCGGCACCTCCCTGCGCGTGGGCATCTTCGGTGCCGAGCCCTGGACCGAGCAGATGCGCCGGGAGATCGAGGAGCGGTTCGCGATCGACGCGGTCGACATATACGGGCTGTCCGAGGTGATCGGGCCGGGTGTGGCCCAGGAATGCGTGGAGACGAAGGACGGGCTGCACATCTGGGAGGACCACTTCTTCCCCGAGGTCGTGGATCCGGTCACCGGCGAGGTGCTGCCGGAGGGCGCGGAAGGTGAGCTGGTCTTCACCTCGCTGACCAAGGAGGCCATGCCCGTCGTCCGGTACCGGACCCGGGACCTGACCCGGTTGCTGCCGGGGACCGCCCGCGTGTTCCGGCGGATGGAGAAGATCACGGGCCGTAGCGACGACATGGTGATCCTGCGCGGCGTCAATCTCTTCCCGACGCAGATCGAGGAGATCGTGCTGCGCACGCCGGGTGTCGCGCCCCATTTCCAGCTCCGTCTCACCCGCGAGGGCCGTCTCGACGCCCTCACGGTGCGCGCGGAGGCACGCGCCGACGCCTCCCCCGAGACCCGGGAGGCCGCAGCGCAGGCCATCGCGGCGGCCGTCAAGGACGGCATCGGAGTCTCGGTCGCCGTCGAGATCGTCGACCCGGAGTCGCTGGAGCGCTCCGTGGGCAAGATCCGGCGGATCGTGGACCTGCGCGCCAAGTAGGCCGGTTCACCGGCGACGCGTGAACCCCGCGCCCTGTCTTCAACTCTCGTACACGCCAGCCCCGTTGACGCTCCGTCTGCCCGTCACTAACTTCTGAGAGCGCTCTCACATCCACCACCGCTTCCTTGCAGGGAGACCCCATGACTCCCGTACGAAGACTCCGGACACCGAGACCCCGCCCCCTCAGACGCCCGGCCGCGGCACTCACCCTGACTCTGCTCGCGGCTCTCGCCCCGCAGTCGGCGTCAGCGTCCGCCGCGGACCCCGCCGTAACCGCGACCATCTGCAACAAGTACTGCGACGCCCGCGACCCCGCCCTCTCCCCCGGCGACCGGACCCCGGTCACGGCCAGCATCCACGGGCGGTCGATCGCCCTCCACTTCGACGACGCCGACGCGATGGGCTGGGCGTCCGTCGACAACGGCAACCCGGGCGACGAGGTGTGGCTGGACCGCTCCTTCGACGGCGGCCGCACCTGGAGCTCAGGAAGCAAACTCGGCAACACCGCCGTCCCCGCGGGCCAGCGAGGCTGGCGCACGCTCATGTACAACGTGGACGACTGGAACAACCATGGCGTCGGCGCCCTGCGTGCCTGCGGCAAGGCCGGGGACCGCGCCGAGATCGCCTGCACCCCATGGGCCCGCACCACATGGAACGCCGGCAACCGGCGCGCTGCGGCGGCCACCGGCCTGATGACGTTCTACAACTACTCGACCGGCCTCTTCGACACCACCGGCTGGTGGAACTCGGCCAACGCGCTGAACGCCGTGATCGACAACATCCGCGTGTCGGGCATGGGCAGTTACTCGTACGCGATCTCCCGCACCTACGACCTCAACCTCAACGCCCAAGGCGGACAGTTCCGCAACGATTACATCGACGACACCGGCTGGTGGGGACTCGCCTGGATCGCCGCGTACGACCTGACCGGCGACAGCCGCTACCTCAACACGGCCCGCGCGGACGCCGATCACATGGCGGCGTACTGGGACGGCACCTGCGGTGGCGGGGTGTGGTGGAGCACGGCGCGGACGTACAAGAACGCCATCGCCAACTCCCTCTACATCCAGCTCAGCGCCGCCCTGCACAACCGCATCCCGGGCGACACGACGTACCTGAACCGGGCACGCGCCGGCTGGTCCTGGTTCCAGGGCACCGGAATGATCAACGGCTCGAACCTGGTGAACGACGGCATCGACCTGTCCACCTGCCGCAACAACGGCCAGCCCGTCTGGTCGTACAACCAGGGCGTCCTGCTCGGCGCCCTCACCGAACTGCACCGGGCCACGGGCGACGGCGCGCTGCTCACCCGGGCACGGCAGATCGCCGACGCCGCGACCACGGCCTCCTCGCTCCACACCGCCGACGGAATCCTGCGTGACCCGTGCGAGGGCGGCGACTGCGGCGGCGACGGGCCGTCGTTCAAGGGCGCGCACGTGCGCGGTCTGGGCAAGCTCAACGCGGCGCTGCCGGACCGTCCCTACACGGCCTATCTGCAACGCCAGGCGGACCGCGCCCACGCGAGCGACCGCAACGCCCTCGACCAGTACGGGCTGCGCTGGTACGGGCCGGTCGACAAGCTGGACGCGGCGCGGCAGCAGAGCGCCCTCGACCTGCTCAACGCGGCGCCTTGATGCGGGCGTTCAGCTGATGCCCGACAACGTTGTCCGCGCGGAGTCCGGCCCCTGCGCGGGCGGCGTTCCTCCCTGCGTCACCAAGACCCTGGAGCGATCACCGTGCTGAGACTCATACCGCCCTGGCGGCACATCACAACGGCCGCAGCGATGCTGGCACTCACCGTCACCAGCCTCTTCGCCTCCGGCGCGGCCCCCGCCGACGCCGCCCCGGCGGCCTGGACCCCCAAGCCCGCCCCCATGACAACACCGTGGACCGACCAGGTCCCGGTCGACAACCCGCTGCCGGAGTATCCGCGCCCGCAGCTCACCCGGCCCGACTGGGCCAACCTCAACGGCATCTGGGACTTCGCCGTCACCTCCCGCGACGCCGGACAGCCCGCCACGTTCAGCGAACAGATCCGGGTGCCGTTCGCGCCGGAGTCCGCGCTCTCCGGCATCCAGCGGAAGATCACCCAGAACGACAAGCTCTGGTACAAGCGCACCTTCACGGTCCCGTCCGACTGGAGCGGCCGCCGCGTCCAGCTCAACTTCGGCGCCTCCGACTGGGAGACCACGGTCTGGGTCAACGGGCAGCAGGCGGGCGCTGTCCATCGCGGCGGCTATGACGCGTTCTCGTACGACATCACCTCTCTGTTGAACGGGGGCACCAACACGATCGTCGTCTCCACGTACGACCCGACGGAGACCGGCGGTCAGGCCGTCGGCAAGCAGCGCATCCAGGACGTCACCCCGCACGCCGGGCGCAGCATCTTCTACACCGGCGCGTCCGGGATCTGGCAGACAGTGTGGCTGGAGCCCATGGCTGCCGCACACATCACCCGGCTCGACATGGTCCCGAACCTGCAGAACAGCACCCTGCGGGTGACGGTGCGCGCGGCCGGGGCGGACGGCGCGAGCGTCCGGGTCACGGTCGCGGGCGGGGGGAGTGCCGTGGGCACGGTGGGCACCGAGTTCTCCGTGCCGGTGCCGAACGCCCGCCTGTGGACTCCGGAGGACCCCTACCTCTACGACGTCACGGCCGAGCTCACCGGCAGCGCGGGCGCCGACAGGGTCGGCTCGTACGCGGGTATGCGCTCGATCTCGGTGCAGAACGTCAACGGCGTCCAACGTCCGGTCCTGAACGGGCAGTTCGTGTTCCAGACCGGCACCCTGGACCAGGGTTACTGGCCGGACGGCATCTACACCGCGCCCACCGACGCGGCCCTCAGACACGACCTGCAGAAGCACAAGGACATGGGCTTCAACATGGTGCGCAAGCACATCAAGGTGGAGCCGCAGCGGTGGTTCTACTGGGCGGACCGGCTGGGGTTGCTGGTGTGGCAGGACATGCCCTCCATGGACACCGGCAAGACCCCGTCCGCCCAGGCCCGTCCGCAGTGGGAGAGCGAGTTCCGCGCCCTCATCGACCAGCACCGCAGCTCCCCTTCGCTGATCATGTGGGTCGACCAGAACGAGGGCTGGGGCCAGTACGACCAGGCCCGCATCGCGGACATGGTCAAGGCGTACGACCCCTCGCGCCTCGTCAACAACATGAGCGGCGTGAACTGCTGCGGCTCCCAGGACGGCGGCAACGGCGACGTGATCGACAACCACAACTACGTCGGCCCGGGGAACACCCCGACGGAACCGGTGCGCGCCTCCGTGCTCGGCGAGTACGGCGGCCTCGGTTTCCGGGTGGCCGGACACGAGTGGTACCCGGGCGGCGGATTCTCCTACGAGGACCAGCCCAGCCTGCCGGCGCTCAACGACCGGTTCGTCGGGCTGCTCGACGGCATCCGCGAGAACACCATGCCCGCGGGCGGTCTGTCGGCGGCCGTCTACACGCAGATCACCGACGTCGAGAACGAGGCCAATGGGCTCCTGACCTACGACCGTCAGGTGGTCAAGGTCGACGAGGCCCGCGTCCGCGCCGCCAACCAGGCGCTCATCGCGGCGTCCCGCACGGTCGGACCGACGGTGAAGCTGCCGCTGGAGCAGTATGTGTCGCCCCGGGTCACCACGCCCGGCTACACCGACCGCTACATCCGCCACCAGGACGGGCTCGGCTCCACCGAGGTGGTGAACTCGGGCAGCACGGACCTGCTGAAGGCGGATGCCACCTGGAAGGTGAAGCCGGGGCTCGCCAACCGGCTCTGCTACTCCTTCGAGTCCCGCAACTACCCCGGCGAGTATCTGCGCCACCGCGAATACCGCGTCCGGCGCGACGCGAACGACAACTCGGCGCTGTACAAGGAGGACGCCACCTGGTGCCCGGTGCAGGGCAGCGGCGGCATCCGGCTGTCGGCGGCCAACTTCCCGCGCCAGTACCTGCGGCACATCAACGCCGAGCTGTGGCTGGCCCAACTGGGCGGCACCCACAGCTGGGACAACCCGGCGGCCTTCACCGAGGACACCACCTGGGCGATCGCAGCGCCCTGGGCTCCCTGACCGTTCGGAAAGGCGGATACGTCATGTCAGCGCGCAGACATCGCCTGTGGACCGGCCTCCTGGCCCTGGCCCTCGCCGTGGCCGGCCTGATCGCCCTGCCCACGCCCTCCCGCGCCGCGACGGCGGTCTGCGCGCTGGCGTGCGACACGCTGGACCCCTCGCGGGCACAGCGGGACACCTTCCCGGTCCCGGACCGGACCATCAACGGCCGCATCCTGCGGCTGCACGTCTCCGACCCGGACAACATGGCCTGGGCGAGCATCGACAACGGCGTGACCGGCGACTCGGTCTGGCTGGACCGGTCCTGGGACCGGGGCGCCACCTGGGAGCCCCTGCTCGGCAAGGCGAGCATCCCCGGCTCCTGGACCGGCACCCGCACGCTGATGTTCAACATCACCGACCCGGTGGGGCACCGGCGTGGCTGGATCCGCGCGTGTGGCGACGCCGCCGCCGTCACCTGCACCGACTGGGTGTACCCAACCGTGTGCGACGGAACGTCCTGCGACGGCGCCGACCCCGCCACCGCGTCCGGCGACGACACCCCCGTACCGTCGACGACCCTCTTCGGCCGCACCATCAGCCTGCACGTCGACCAGCACAACGGCATGGCCTGGGGCGTCATCGAAGACGGCGGCGCGGGCGACGAGATCTGGCTCGACCGCTCCTGGGACGAGGGCGCGAGCCACCCCGAGGGCTCGTCCCTCGGCCGTGCGAGTGTGCCGTCCGGGTCCGCTTCGACCCGCACCGTCATGGTCGCCACCCGGGACCCGCGCGGCCTGCTGTACGGCGGTGCGGTCCGTGCCTGCGGACGCGAGGCTTCCCACCAGGAGGGCAGTTGCACGGCCTGGGTGAGGCCCGCGCCGACCCGGGCGCGCGCGGCGGCCGACGGGCTCATGGCGTCGTACCACACCCATGAGGGCTGGTGGCACAGGAGTTGGTGGAACTCGGCCGTCGCGCTCACCTCGCTGATCAATGTCGCCGAGCGCACCGGGCGGCACGACTACGACTGGGTGATCGCCCGCACCTTCGAGCAGAACCGTGGCGTCTTCCCGGCGGGCGCGCGCAGTTCGGACCCGATCGAGGGCCACTTCATCAGCCGCGCCGTCGATGACGCGGCCTGGTGGGCGGCGGCCTGGATCACGGCGTACGACTACACGGGCGACCGGCGCTACCTGGACGAGGCGGTCACCATCACCGACTACGTCCACCGGTTCTGGGATCCGAGCACCTGTGGTGGCGGCGTGTGGTGGGACCGTGAGCGGACGTACAAGAACGCCGTGACCAACGGGCTGTATCTGTGGCTGACCACCTCGCTGCACCAGCGGATCGGCGGCGACACGGTGTGGGACAGCCGCGCGGCCACGGCGGCGGACTGGTTTCTCGCCAGCGGGATGATCAACTCCTCGGGGCTGGTCAACGACGGGCTGACCGCAAGCTGCGGCAACAACGGCCAGACGGTGTGGAGTTACAACCAGGGCCTGGCCATCGGCGCCTTCACTCAGCTGTGGCGGTCCACCGGGGACGGGCGATACCTGGACACGGCGAGGCGCCTGGCCGATGCCGCGATCTCCTCGCCGGCGCTGACCCGCGACGGGGTGCTGACCGAGTCCTGCGACATCGGCACGAACTCCTGCGACGACAACCAGAAGCAGTTCAAGGGCATCTTCATGCGGCACTTCGCCGACCTGGCGGATGCCACCGGGTCCGCCGCCTACCGGGCGTACGCCCAAAGACAGGCCGATGCGATCTGGGCCAACGACCGGGACTCCCTCAACCGTCTCGGTCAGCGCTGGTCCGGCGCCGGCCCCAACCCGGTGGACTGGCGCACGCAGGCCGGCGCGCTGGAAGCCTTGACGGCCGCGGCGCGACTCTGGAGTCAGACCGCGGTTCCGCCGAACCGGTCCCTCAGCTCCCGTTTCAGGATCTTCCCGCTCGCGTTCCGCGGCAGCTCGTCCACGAACAGGACCCGCTTGGGTGCCTTGAAGTGGGCGAGCTTGTCGCGGGCGTGCGCGATCAGGTCCTCCTCCGTGGTCTCACCGCGGCGGACGACGACGGCCGTCACGGCCTCGATCCAGCGCTCGTCGGGCAGACCGATCACCGCCACCTCGGCGACCGCCTCATGGGTGTAGAGCGCGTCCTCGACCTGCCGTGAAGCGACCAGCACGCCGCCGGAGTTGATGACGTCCTTCACCCGGTCGACGATGGTGAAGTAGCCGTGGGCGTCCCGCACGGCGAGGTCGCCGGAGTGGAACCAGCCGTCGCGGAAGGCGTCGGCGGTCTCCTCGGGCTTGTCCCAGTAGCCCTCGCACAACTGCGGGGAGCGGTAGACGATTTCGCCGGGCGTTCCGTCGGGGACGTCCTTGCCGTCCTCGCCGACCACCCGGGCGTCGACGAACAGTACGGGTCGGCCGCAGGAGTCCATCCGGCCCTTGTGCTCGCCGGGTCCGAGGACGGTGGCCAGGGGGCCGATCTCGCTCTGCCCGAAGCAGTTGTAGAACGCCAGCTTCGGCAGCCGCTCACGCAGCCGTTCCAGCACGGGCACCGGCATGATCGACGCCCCGTAGTACGCCTTCCGCAGCCCGCCGAGCTCGCGTCGGTCGAAGTCCGGGCGGTTGGCGAGGCCGATCCACACGGTGGGCGGCGCGAACAGGCTGTCCACGCGGCCCGCTTCGATCAGGTCGAACAGCCGGTCGCCGTCGGGCGCGTCGAGGATGATGTTCGTGGCCCCGACCGCGAGGTACGGCAGCAGGAAGACATGCATCTGCGCCGAGTGGTACAGCGGCAGCGAGTGCACGGGGCGGTCGCCGGCGCTGAGGTCGAGGGCGGTGATCGCGCTGAGGTACTCGTGCACCAGCGCCCGGTGCGTCATCATCGCGCCCTTGGGCAGGGCCGTGGTGCCCGACGTGTAGAGCAGCTGCACCAGGTCCTCGGAGCGCGGCTCCGGGCCGTCGTAGGCGGGGGCCTGTGCCAGCCGCGCGAGCAGCGAGTCGTCGGCGTCGCGCAGGGGCACCGTACGGACGCCGTCGGGGAGCCGGTCCGACAGGTCGGGGTCGGCGAGGACCAGCGTGCTGCCGGACTGGCTCACGATGTACGCGAGATCGCCGCCGGTCAGGTTCTGGTTGACCGGTACGTGCACCAGGCCCCCGCGGGCGCAGGCCAGGAAGCCGATGAGGTAGGCATCGGAGTTGTGGCCGTAGGCGCCGACCCGGTCGCCGGGGGCGAGGCCCTGGTCGCGCAGGACGCTCGCGGCCCGGGAGACGGCCTCGTCGAGTTCCTCGTACGTCCAGGATCGGTCGCCGTACTCGACCGCGACGCGCGCCGGAGTGCGGCGGGCGCTGCGCCGCAGGATCGCGTCAACCGTACTGCCGTGTCCAGGCGTCATGACACTTGATCCTGGTTGTGCCGCTGACGGAGGTCAAGGCACATACCCGTTGGTACGCTCAACCGCTCCTTCCCTCAATGACGTTGGGAGGCACGATGCGCACCCGCTTGAGACGGCTCCTCGTCGCGGCCGTCGCTCTGCTCACCGCGACCGCCGCCCTGCCGGCGGCCGCGGCAGACCGGCAGAGCCCACAGCAGCATCCCTCGCACGGCGGTCTGTCCGCCGTGATCCGCTACACGGAGTACGGCATTCCGCACATTGTCGCGAAGGATTACGCGAACCTCGGCTTCGGCACCGGCTGGGCGCAGGCCGCCGACCAGGTGTGCGTGCTCGCCGACGGGTTCGTCACAGTGCGCGGCGACCGCTCGCGCTTCTTCGGGCCCGACGCGGCCACCGACTTCTCGCTATCCGACGCCTCCGACAACCTCTCCAGCGATCTGTACTTCCGCGGCGTGCGGGAGACACGCACGGTCGAGCGACTGCTCGCCCAGCCCGCGCCGCAGGGCCCGAGCCGTGCGGTCCGGGATCTGATGAAGGGATGGGCGGCCGGATACAACGCATGGCTGAAGCAGCAGCGGATCACGGACCCCGCGTGCGCGGGCGCCGCTTGGGTGCGTCCCATCACCACACTTGATGTCGCCACGCGCGCGTACGCGCTGTCCGTTCTCGGCGGTCAGGGCGGACTCGTCGACGCGATCACGGCCGCGGGGCCACCGACCGGTTCCGCCGCCGGCGCCGAGGCCCGCGTCCCTAATGCCCGGACGGCCACCAAGGGCGCGCGCGAACTGTTCGGCATCACCGACATGGGCTCGAACGCCGTCGCGTTCAACGGCAGTACGACGGCCAATGGGCGCGGTCTGCTGCTGGGCAACCCGCACTACCCGTGGCAGGGCGGACGCCGGTTCTGGCAGGCGCAGCAGACGATCCCGGGTGAACTGAACGTCGCCGGGGGCTCGTTGCTCGGCTCGCCGACGATCTCCATCGGCTACAACGCACATGTGGCGTGGAGCCACACCGTGTCGACCGGCATTCCGCTGAACCTTCATCAGCTGAAACTGGACTCGGCCGACCCCACGACCTATCTGGTGGACGGCAAGCCGGAGCGAATGACCCGGCGGACCGTGACCGTCCCGGTGCGGGACGGAGCCCCGGTGACCCGCACCCAGTGGTGGACCCGGTACGGCCCCGTCGTCGTGTCCCCCGGCGGCGACCTCCCGCTGCCCTGGACCACGACGACCGCGTACGCGCTCAACGACCCGAACGCGCTGAACATGCGCTTCTTCGACACCTCGCTCGGCTTCGGCAAGGCGCGCGACACGGGCGACGTGGCCGAGTCCCTCGCCCGGAGCCAGGGCATCCCCTGGGTGAACACCATCGCCGCCGACTCCTCGGGGCACTCCCTGTTCACCCAGTCGCAGGTCCTCCCGCGGATCACGGACGAGCTCGCCGCGCGCTGTTCGACGGCGCTCGGCAAGGTCACCTATCCGGCGGCGGGCATCGCGGTACTCGACGGCTCGCGGGCCGACTGCGCGCTCGGCGACGACCCCGACGCCGTGCAGCCCGGCATCTTCGGGCCCTCGCGGATGCCGACGCTGAAGGACACGCCGTATGTCGAGAACTCCAATGACAGCGCCTGGCTGACCAACCTCGACCAGCAGATCACCGGCTACGAGCGGGTCTTCGGGCCGGTCCGTACGGCCGCTTCGGTGCGGACCCGTGGTGCCGTCGCCGATGTCGCGGACCTGGCGGAGAAGGGCGGGCTCACGGTCCGGGATCTCCAGCGGCAGCAGTTCGCGAACCGCTCGACCGCGGGTGAGCTGGCCGCGGCCGACGCGGCGCGGGCGTGCGCGGCGCTTCCGGACGGGCTCGCAACGGGCAGCGGAGGCACCGCAATTGACGTGAGCGGGGCCTGTGGCGTGCTGAAGTCCTGGGACCGCACCATGAACAGCGACAGCCGGGGTGCGCTGCTCTTCGACCGGTTCTGGCGCAAGCTGCGCGCCGCCGTGCCGTCCGCGCAACTCTGGAAGGTCCCGTTCTCACCGGCCGACCCGGTCGGCACCCCGAACACGCTCAACACCGACGCACCGGGCTTCACCACCGCCCTCGCCGACACGGTGGCGGAGCTGCGCGCGGCGGGCATCCCGCTCGACGCGCGGCTCGGGGACCACCAGTACGTCGTGCGGAAGGGGCAGCGCCTGCCCGTGGGCGGTGGCACCGAGTCCCTGGGTGTGTGGAACAAGATCGAGCCTGTCTGGGATGCGGCGAAGGGCGGCTACCGGGACGTCTCCTTCGGCTCCAGCCACATCCAGGCCGTGGGCTGGGACGGCAGCCGCTGTCCGGTGGCCCGCACGCTTCTGACGTACTCCCAGTCCTCGAACCCGAACTCGCCCCACTTCAGCGACCAGACCCGGTTGTTCTCGGGTGAGAAGTGGGTGACCGCGCGATTCTGCGAGAAGGACATCCTGTCCTCGCCCGCCCTGCGGGTGACGCGGGTGACCGAACACCGGTGACGGCGATGTGGGTCCGTCCCCCATGGGGCGGGCCCACATGGCGCGGGGCCACACATCCCGTCACGCGTGCGTGTGTGGGTGCACGTCCCCTCACACCGGCCGCGTACGTCCCTCCCAGTACGGATCCCGCAACCTCCGCTTGTACAGCTTCCCGTTGGGATCCCGCGGCATCTCCGCGATGAAGTCGACGCTCTTGGGCCGCTTGTAGCCCGCGAGGTGCTCGGCACAGTGGTCGAGGATCGCGGCGGCGAGGCCGGGGCCGGGTTCATGGCCGGGGGCCGGTTCGACGACGGCCTTGACCTCCTCGCCCCAGTCGTCATGCGGGATACCGAAGGCGGCGGCGTCGGCGACGGCGGGGTGGGCGAGCAGGGCGGACTCGATCTCGGCGGGGTAGATGTTGACCCCGCCCGAGATGATCATGTCGATCTTGCGGTCGCGGAGGAAGAGATAGCCGTCCTCGTCGAGGAGGCCGAGGTCGCCGACGGTGAAGAAGTCGCCGATGCGATTCCGGCGGGTCTTGCTCTCGTCCTTGTGGTAGGCGAAGCCGCCCGTGGTCATCTTCATGTAGACGGTGCCGAGTTCGCCGGGCGGCAGCCTGGTGCCGTCGTCGTCGAAGATCGCGAGTTCGCTGATGGGCCAGGCCTTGCCGACCGTGCCGGGCTTCTTGAGCCAGTCCTCGGCGGTCGCGAAGGCACCGCCCCCCTCGCTGGCGGCGTAATACTCCTCGACACAGTCGCCCCACCAGTCGATCATGGATCGCTTGACGTGGTCGGGGCAGGGGGCGGCGCCGTGGATGGCGTGCCGCATGGACGACACGTCGTACGACCGCCTTGTATGGTCCGGCAATGCGAGCAGCCGGTGGAACTGTGTCGGGACCATATGGGTGTGCGTGCACCGGTGGGTGTCGATCAGGCGGAGCATCTCCTCGGGCGTCCACTTGTCCATCAGGACGAGACGGTGGCCGATGTGCAGGGACGCGCCCGCGAATTGGAGTACGGCGGTGTGGTAGAGCGGCGAGCAGACGAGGTGCACGTTGTCGTCGAACGGCTGGATGCCGAAGATGCCGAGGAAGCCGCCGAGGTAGGACTCTTCCGGGAGCTTGCCGGGCAGGGGGCGGCGGATGCCGCGGGGTCGGCCGGTGGTGCCCGAGGTGTAGTTCATGACCCAGCCGAGGGTGCGGTCCGCGGGCGCCGACTCCGGTTGTCCGTCGAGGAGTTCGGCGTACGGCCGGAAACTCTCGACCGTGCCGACGGCGTACCGGTGGGAGGGCGGGAGGCCGGCCTCCTCGGCGGCCTGACGCGCGGGGCCGGCGAACCGTTCGTGGGCGAGGAGCACCTTGGCGCCGGAGTCGGCGACGATCCAGGCGATCTCGGGGGCGACGAAGTGGTGGTTGATGGGGACGAGGTAGAACCCGGCCTGAGTGGCGGCCAGATAGGCGGTGAAGAACTCGGGCCCGTTGGGCAGGACGACCGCGAAGGCGTCGCCGCGTTCCAGTCCGGCCGCGCGCAGGCCGTGCACCAGCTGGTTGGCTGCGGTGTGGAGGCGGCCCGCGGTCCATGGTTCGCCGTCCGGCGCGATGAGCACCGTACGGCTGGGGTCTTCGGCGGCCTGGGCCCAGAATCCGGTGGTCACGACTGTCCGCTCCTTCCGGCGATGCGGTTGATGCGGTCGACGGCCTGCTCGAAGCCTCGGGTGAGTTCGTCGAAGACGGCCTGGACGCTGCGTTCGCTGGTCATCCGGCCGACGATCTGCCCGACGGGCGTGCCCAGCAGCGGTTCGACCTCGTGCTTCTGGATGCGTGAGACGGCGTCCGCGACGAGCAGCCCCTGCAAGGGCATGGGCAGGGTGCCGGGCCCGTCCGGGTCGTCCCAGGCGTCGGTCCAGTCGGTGCGCAACTGGCGCGCGGGTTTCCCGGTCAGGGCGCGGGAGCGGACGGTGTCACCGGAACCGGCGGCGAGCAGTTTGCGGGTGAGGGCGGCCGAGTGCATGTCGGCCTCTGTGGTGGTAAGCCATATGGAGCCCAGCCACACGCCCTGCGCCCCGAGCGCCAGGGCCGCCGCCACCTGCTGTCCGCTGCCGATGCCGCCCGCGGCCAGCACCGGCAGCGGGTCGACGGCCTCGACGACCTCGGGTGTGAGGACCATGGAGGCGATCTCGCCGGTGTGGCCGCCCGCTTCGTAGCCCTGCGCCACAACGATGTCGATGCCCCCCTCCTGGTGCTTTCTGGCGTGGCGGGCACTGCCCGCGAGCGCGGCGACGAGGACGTCCCGGTCGTGGGCGCGGGCCACCACGTCGGCGGGCGGGGAACCGAGGGCGTTGGCGAGCAGCTTGATCGGATAGTCGAAGGCGACATCGAGTTGAGTGCGGGCGACCTGCTCCATCCAGCCGGTGATGCGCCAGCCGGACGCCTCACCCTCGGCCAGCTCCGGCACCCCGTACTTGGCGAGGGTGTCCTGCACGAACTGCCGGTGCGTGTCGGGGATCATCGCCTCGACGTCGGCTTCGGTGACGCCCTCGACCTTCTTGGCGGGCATGACGACGTCGAGGCCGTACGGCATGCCGTCGACGTGTGCCTCGATCCAGTCGAGGTCGCGTTTGAGGTCGTCGGGGGCCGTATAGCGGACCGCGCCGAGCACTCCGAAGCCGCCGGCCCGGCTGATGGCCGCGGCGACGGCGGGGAACGGCGTGAAGCCGAAGATGGCGTGCTCGACTCCCAGTTTCTTGCTCAGCTCCGTCTGCATGGGCGCAGGATGCCGCAGTCCTCCGGACGACGGAAGGCCTTTTCTGACGTTCCGTCAGATCTTTTCTGGCCGCCGCCCCGTTGACACCCGACACGCCTGACACAAAAGTTTCACTGCGCAAGGGCAATCCGGAAAGATACTTTCAGGTGGCTCAGCGGGAGGTTGGTCGATGACCGAAGAGGCAGTGCCGGGCAGACGAGGTGGACTGACCCGCCGTCAACTGGCCCGACGGACACTCGCGGTGGGCGGGGCGCTGGCCATCGCCCCGTTCCCCGCCGGTCCCGCCGAAGCCGCCGTACCCCATGGCCGCCGTCCCACCCTGCGGCACGGCTCCCCCGAACGCGCCGGTCTGCTCCCCGCCCACCTGCGTCAACTCGTCACCGACGCGGAGACCTTCCTCGGCCCCTCCCCCAAGTACCCCTGGTACGCGGGCGCCGTGCTGCTCGCCGGGCGTGGCGGCACGGTGGCCCTGCACGAGCCGATCGGCATGGCGGTGCGCTACTCGGCGTACGACGAGAAGACGGACACCGGCGTCGAGTTCCCGGCCGGACAGCAGCTCCCCATGACCGAGGACACCGTCTTCGACCTGGCCTCCGTCTCCAAGCTGTTCACCTCGATCCTCGCCGTGCAGCAGATCGAACGGGGCGCCCTGGAGCTGGAGGCGAAGGTCGCCTCGTACCTCCCGGAGTTCGGCGCCGCGGGCAAGCAGGACATCACCCTTCGCCAACTCCTCACCCACACCTCGGGGTTCCGCCCCTGGATCCCGCTCTACAGCGCACCGACGTACGAGGAGAAGCTCCGACTCATCTGGAACGAGGCGCCCCTCAACCCGCCGGGCAGCACCTACCTCTACTCGGATCTCAACCTGATCTCACTCCAGCTGGTCCTGGAGCACGTCACCGGCCGCACCCTCGACACCCTGCTCCGCGAGGAGATCACCGCCCCGCTCGGCATGCACCGCACCCGCTACAACCCGCCCGCCTCCTGGAAGCCGAAGATCGCGGCGACGGAGGACGCGCGCAAGCCCTGGTCGGGGCTGGAGCGAGGGCTGGTGTGGGGTGAGGTGCACGACGAGAACGCCTTCAGCCTCGGCGGAGTCGCGGGCCACGCCGGAGTGTTCTCGAACGCCTGGGATCTCGCGGTCCTCGGCCGGACGCTGCTCAACGGCGGCACCTACGGCCGGGCCCGCATCCTCGAACCGGAGTCGGTGGAGCTGATGTTCACCGACTTCAACACCGCCTTCCCGGGCGACGAGCACGGCCTCGGCTTCGAGCTCTACCAGCACTGGTACATGGGCGCGATGGCCACTCCGCGCACCGCGGGCCACACCGGCTTCACCGGCACCTCGCTCGTCCTCGACCCGACCACCGACTCCTTCCTCGTGGTACTCGGCAACTCCGTGCATCCCGTGCGCAGTTGGCGATCCGGCTCCGCACCCCGGGTCGCCGCCGCGAACAACCTGGCACGCGCCGTGCCGGTCCGCCCGGTGCGCGGACGTACCGCCTGGTTCTCGGGCATGGCGAACAACACGGCCGCGACACTCGCACTCCCCGCCCTGGACACCACCACGGGCGCCGCACGACTCGGCTGCGCCCTGTGGTGGGACACCGAACCCCGTTCGGACGTTCTCATCCTGGAGTCCACGACGGACGGCGGAGCCACCTGGCAGCCCCTCCCCTTCACCACGACGCGCCACACCGAGGAGCCCCAGCAGCACCCGGCAGGTTCCGTCACCGGCTGGTCGGGCCGCGTCTGGCGCCGCCTCACGGCCGACCTCCCGCCCGCACGGCAGCTCTCGCTCCGCTGGCGCTACACCACCGACCGGCTGTACGTCGGCCGTGGGGCGTACGTCGACGGACTGTGCGTGCGGACAGCCCACGACGTCCTCTTCGACGACGCACGCCCGGCGGACGCGGCCCGCATCGAGGCGACGGGCTGGACCAGGTCCGTCGACTGACGCCGCTCAGCCCGGCACGTCCAGGCGCTGCGTGCCCACGACCGACAGCAGCCGCAGCGCCTCCTCGGACCGCGAGCCGGGCGTGGCGGTGTAGATGACGACCCGCTGGTCCAGGTCGGTGATGTCCAGGAGATCGCAGTTGACGGTGACGGGACCGACCAGCGGGTGGTCGAAGGTCTTGACCAGCGTGGGCCGGGCGTTCACACAGTGCTCGGCCCAGAGCTGGGCGAACTTCTCACTGCCGGCCAGGAGTTCGTCGACCAGCCCGGTCACTTCGGGATCGTCGGGGTAGCGGGCCGCGGCGGCACGCAGATCGTTGGCCGCGGCACTGGCGAACTCGTCCGCGTCGGACACGCCGTACAACGACCGACCGTCACGGTATGAGCCGAGGAAGCAGCGCCGGATCAGGTTCCGGTCGCGCCGGGACAGCGCGGAGAAGTCCTCCATCAAGGCGGCCGCCAGGTCGTTCCAGGCAATGACCTCGTACGTCGCCGAGATCACGAACGCCGCGGCCTGCGGTAGCCGGTGCAGCAGGTCGACGATGCTCTGCCGCACCTCCCGCGAGGGACCGGGCCGTGGCGCGGGCGGGGTTCCGGCGAGGTGGTGGAGGTGGTCGCGCTCGGGGTCCGACAGGCGCAGGGCGCGGGCGATCTGGGCCAGCACCTCGTGGGAGGGGCGCGGCCCGCGCGCCTGCTCCAGCCGCGTGTAGTACTCGGTCGAGATGTACGCCAGCTGCGCCACCTCCTCGCGGCGCAGCCCCGGGGTCCGGCGGCGCGTCCCGGCGGGCAGGCCCACGTCGGCGGGGGTGATGCGCTCGCGCCGGCTGCGCAGGAAGTCGGCCAGTTCTCGTCGGTCCACGTCTCCAGTGTGCGCGGGAGTCCGGGTGCTCATCCAGGTACCGCCGGTGCCTGGATGCGCTCGGCAGCCGGACGCAGGCTCGACACCATGGACAACACACAGACCAGCACCACCCTCACGACCTCGGGCCTGCTCGCCGACAAGGTCGCCTTCGTCACCGGAGCGGGCCGTGGCATCGGCGCCGCCGCGGCCCGGCTGTTCGCCCGCGAGGGCGCCCGGGTCCTGCTCGCGGCCCGCACCGAGTCCCAGCTCAAGGCGGTCACGGAGGAGATCCGTGCGGCCGGCGGCACCGCGGACTACGTCCTGTGCGACCTCGCCGACGCGGCGAGTGTCCGGGCCGCCGTGGACCGGGCCGTGGAGTTGTACGGCCGTCTCGACGTGGCCTTCAACAACGGCGCGACCGGGCAGCAGCCCGGGCCGATGGATCAGCTGTCGGAGGACGACTTCGACCTGGTCAGCGCGGTCAACTTCAAGGGGCCGTGGCTGTCGATGACAGCCGAGATCGCCGCCATCCGCGCCACCGCCGGACGCGGGGCCATCGTCAACAACTCCAGCGTCGGCAGCCTCATGGGCAACCCCTGGCTGCCTATCTATGGCGCGGCGAAGCGGGCGGTGAACAGCCTCACCGCGTCGGCCGCCATGACGTACGGGCCGGAGGGCATCCGCGTCAACGCGATCGCTCCCGGCACCACGCTCACCGAGATGATGTACGAGTGGGACGAGCGCTCCCCTGGCATCATCGACCAGCTCGTCGAGCGCACCCCGCTGGGCCGTGCCGCCGACCCGGAAGAGGTCGCGCAGGCCGCGGCCTGGCTGCTGAGCGACCGCGCCTCCTTCGTCACCGGCACGGTCCTGCGCGTCGACGGCGGCAGCCGCTCCTGACCGGTCAGCCGCCCGGGCTCTCCAGCACCGCCATCGCCGCGTTGTGCCCGGGCACCCCGCTCACCCCTCCTCCGCGCACCGCGCCCGCCCCGCACAGCAGCACATTGGCGTGCGGGGTCTCCACGCCCCAGCGTCCGGTGCCCTCCTGGGCGTACGGCCAGGCGAGGTCGCGGTGGAAGATGTTGCCTCCGGGCAGCCGCAGGTCCCGCTCCAGGTCGAGCGGGGTCTTGGCCTCGATGCAGGGCCGCCCGTCCTCGTCCGTCGCCAGACAGTCGGCGAGCGGTTCGGCCAGGTGGGCGTCCAGCTGGGCCACGGTCGACTTCAGCAGTTCGTCGCGTACGGCGTCGTTGTCCCGTGTGAAGAGCCGGGCGGGCGTGTGCAGCCCGAACAAGGTGAGCGTCTGGTAGCCACGGTCGACCAGGTCCGGCCCGAGGATGGTCGGGTCGGTGAGCGAGTGGCAGTAGATCTCGGAGGGTGGGGCGGCGGGCAGCTCACCGGCGGCGGCCTGGGCATGCGCGGCGGCCAGTTGCTCGTAGCCCTCGGCGATGTGGAAGGTGCCGGAGAACGCCTCTCGCGGGTCGACGGAGCTGTCGCGCAGCTTCGGCAGCCTCTTCAGCAGCATGTTCACCTTGAGCTGGGCGCCCTCGGCGGGGGCGGGCGGCTCGTCGCCGGTGAGGGCGGCGAGCGCTTGCGGTGAGGCGTTCACCAGGACGTGCCGGGCGGCGGCGACGCCTTCGCCGTCGGCCGTCCGGTAGGTGATCTCGGCGGTACGGCCGTCCGTGGCGATCCGTTCCACCTCGTGGCCCGTGGCGATGACGGCGCCCGCGTGCCGTGCCGTGGCGGCCAGGGCGTCGGTGAGGGCGCCCATGCCGCCGACGGGTACGTCCCAGGCGCCGATCACGTGGTAGAGGAAGCAGCGGTTCTGCCGCAGCGAGGGGTCGTGGGCGTCGGCGAAGGTCCCGATCAGGGCGTCGGTGAGGACGACGCCCCGGACCAGGTCGTCGGTGAAGCGGTCCTCGACGGCGACGCCGAGGGGCTCCTCGAAGAGGGTGCGCCAGGTCTCCTCGTCGTCGACGCGCCGGCGCAGTTCGTCGCGGGTGGGCAGCGGTTCGGTGAGGATCGGGAAGACCCGCTCGGCGACGCGGCCGGTCATGCCGTAGAACCGCTGCCAGGCCTGGTACTCGGTCTCGCCGCCGGTGAGCCGGGCGAAGGCCTCCCTGGTGCGCCGCTCGCCGCCGCCGACGAGAAGCCCCGTGGGCCTGCCGTCCCGCTCCACGGGTGTGTACGACGAGATGGTGCGCCCGCGTACCCGGAAGTCCAGCCCCAGATCCCGCACGATCTTCTTCGGCAACAGGCTGACCAGGTACGAATAGCGCGACAGCCGGGCGTCGACGCCCGCGAACGGGCGCGTGGACACGGCGGCGCCCCCGGTGTGGTCCAGCCGCTCCAGCACCAGCACGGAGCGTCCGGCGCGGGCCAGGTAGGCGGCGGCGACGAGGCCGTTGTGGCCACCGCCGACGATGACGGCGTCGTAGGTGCGTCCCTCGTGTGCAGGCATGGTTCTTCGTAACACGTGATGATCTAGGTCGGCCAGAGGCGTGCCGCGCCGGGGTCAGGGTCCGCCGGACGCCCGCTGCTGCCGGAGCACCGCGACCCTGCGGTACAGCTCGACCGCCTCCGCGCCCCGCCCGAGCTGTTCCAGGCAGTGGGCCTCGTCGTTGCGGCTGGCGAGGGTGTCGGGGTGGTCGGCGCCGAAGACGCGCTCGCGGGCGGCGGCCACCCGGCCGTACTCGGTGAGGGCGTCGGCCCAGCGGCCCAGCCAGCCGAGGCCGACGGCGACCTCGCGGCGGCTGACGAGGGTGTCGGGATGGTCGGGGCCCAGGACCCGCTCGCGGATCGCGCACACGTCACGGGACTCGGCGAGGGCTTCCTCCCAGCGGCCGAGGCGGCCGAGATTGACGCCGAGGCCGTGGCGGGCGCGCAGGGTCTCGGGGTGGGCGGGGCCGTGGACGCGCGTGCGGTCGTCGATCAGCTCCCGGTACAGCTTGAGGGCGTCTGCGCTGCGCCCGAGGCGGCCGAGGCTGATGCCGACCTCGTAGCGGGCGGCCAGGGTGTCGGCGTGGTCGGCGCCGAGGGCCTGGGCACGGGCTTCGGCGACCTCGACGTAGGTCTGCAGGGCTTCCGGCCAGCGGCCCAACTGGCCGAGCGCGTAGGCGACTTCGTAGCGCGTGACGAGGGTGTCGGGGTGGTTCGGGCCGAGTACCCGGGCGCGCGCGGCGGCCACGTCGCAGGCCATGCGGTACGAGTCCTCCAGGCGCCCGAGCCGGCTGAGGTTGAAGGCGAGGTTGTGGCGGCAGCGCAGGGTGTCGGGATGGTCGGCGCCCATGGTGCGCTCCCGGGCGGCCAGCACCGATGTATAGACCTGGTGGGCGTCGAAGTGCCGCCCCAACTGGCCCAGGACGTACGCCATTTCCTGCCGCACGGCGAGCGAGTCGGGGTGGTCGGCGCCGAGCACCCGGGTGCGGGCCGCGGCGACGTGCTTGTACTCGCGCAGGGCGTCGGCGGCGCGGCCGGTGCGGCTGAGGGTGAAGGCGACCTCGTAGCGGCTGGCGAGGGTGTCGGGGTGGTCGGGGCCGAGGAGGTGCTCGCGCTCGGCGGCGACGGCGCGGTGCACCTCGCCCGCCTCGGCCCAGCGCCCCAGCCGCCCGAGGCTGAGGCCCGCGTTGTGCCGGCCGGCCAGCGCGAGGAGGGTCTGCGCGGAAGGGGCGGGCAGCTCGTCCGGCACCGGCTCCTCGACCCGGCCGGTGACCGGGCGCGCGATCCACTCGCCGGTGAAGCCTGCTCCGGCGTCCGGGGGTGTGGTGACGATGCCCGCGCCGGTGGCCTTGTGGCCGGTGGTCATGCCGCGGGTCCAGGACGGCAGCCGGGTCTCACGGGGCGCGCGCTCGGGCTCGGGTGGGCGGAGTTCCGGCTGCGGCGTCACGACCGTCGGCACATACGTCGGTGTGGTGCGGCCCGCGTCGATCCTGCGGACCAACTCGCGGGCGTCGTGCGGGCGTTGATCGGGCCGTTTGGCCAGCAGGTCCAGGATGACCTTCTCGAAGTACTCGGGCAGCTCGGCGCGGTGGCTGCGGGGCGGCTGCGGCGGGGTGTCCCGGTGGCCGATGAGGATCGCCCAGGCGTCGTCGAGGTCGAACGGCGGTGCCCCGGTGGCGATCTCGTACAGCACGCAGCCCAGCGAGTACAGGTCGCTGCGCCGGTCGACCTCCGTTCCGCTGATCTGCTCCGGTGACATGTAGTGCGGGGTGCCCATGGCGATGCCGGTGCCGGTCAGCCGTGAGGTGAAGCCGATGTCGTGGCCCAGGCGCGCTATGCCGAAGTCGCAGATCTTCACCGTGCCGTCGGTGAGCCGCACGATGTTCGCGGGTTTCAGGTCCCGGTGCACGATGCCCTGTTGATGCGTGTAGGCGAGCGCAGCGGCGACCTGGTCGGCGATCTCGACGACGTCCGGGACGGGCAGCGGATGGTGCTTGTTGTCCTCCAGGAGCTGACTGAGGTTGCGGCCCTCCAGGAGCTCCATGACGAGGTAGAGGATGCCCTCGTGCTCGCCGAAGTCGTGGACGACGGTGACGCCGCGGTGCTGGAGCGCGGCGGCCACCCGGGCCTCGCGGCGGAACCGTTCGCGCAGGACGCGGGTGAAGGACTGGTCGTGGGAGTGCCCCAGCGGCTTGAGGCACTTCACGGCCACCAGCCGGCCGAGCGATTCGTCGCGCGCCCGCCACACCTCGCCCATGCCCCCGCGCCCGATCAGGTCGAGCAGCCGGTACCGGCCCTGGATCAGCCTGGTCTCCGCCATCTCGTGCCGTCGCCCCCGTCGATGGTCGCCCCGCCCTCTGTGGCACGGATCCCCGCCGACGATCGTCGGCCCCCTCCGTGACACTCCCCTCGTTGCCCGTCCAGTATGGCGACCTATCGTCCGAGTTTGTACGGTGCCGGGCGCGAGCCGGGGCCGAGGCGGGCCATCGCCCGGAGGATGTGTTTGGGCGGGAGTTGCCAGCGCACACGTGCGGGAACACAGCGCAGCAGGTTGCCCGTGGCACGCAACTGCCGGGTGACGACGGCGGGTTGCGGGGCCGGCCTGCCGTACAGCTCATGGGCGTACGGCGGCAGGGCGGCGTACGCCAGTTGTGCCACACGCCGCCACAGCACCTCCCGCGCCGGTATGAGCAGGGGGTGCGTCGGCGGGCGGAGGAGGAAGTCGTCCACGGCGCGTGCTTCGGGTCCGGTGGCGAGTTCGGGGCGCACCTTCTCGAAGTAGGCGTCCATCTCCGCCCGGTTCGCGGGTACGGCGTCCGGGGCGAGGCCCACCAGGCGGGCGCTGACCCGCTGTTCGCTGATGTACCGGTCCGCCTGGGCGTCGGTGAGGCGGAAGCCGGAGCGGCGCCCGACGTGCAGGTAGGAGTCTATTTCGGCGCAGTGCACCCACAGCAGCAGCTCGGGTTCGTCGACGCCGTACCGCTCGCCGGTGTCCGGGTCGGTCGCCCCGAGCATGCTGTGGATCTTCCGCACCCGGGCGCCCGCCCGCTCGGCCGCCTCGGTGGTGCCGTAGCTGATGGTGCCGACGAAGTTGGCGGTCCGCATCAGCCGGCCCCAGGCGTCGTTGCGGAAGTCGGAGTTCTGCATGACGCCGCGCACCGCGCGTGGGTGCAGTGCCTGGAGGTAGAGCGCGCGGACTCCGGCGACCCACATCATCGGGTCGCCGTGCATCTGCCAGGTCACGGAACCTGGGCCGAACAGACCCGGATCGCCCGTCATGCCCGCAGACTAACGCCGTACCCGCGGCATCCCCAGACCGATCCACGAGATGATCTCCCGCTGGATCTCGTTGTTGCCGCCGCCGAAGGTGAAGATCACAGCGGAGCGGTAGCCGCGTTCCAGCTCGCCGTGCAGGACAGCGCCCGCGGAACCCTCCTTCAGGGCGCCCGCCGCTGCCACGATCTCCATGAGCCAGGCGTAGGCGTCGCGGCGGGCCTCGGAGCCGTACACCTTGACCGCGGAGGCGTCCTGCGGAGTGAGCGTGCCTTCCTGGACGGCGCTCACCATCTGCCAGTTGAGGAGCTTCATCGCGTCCAGCCGGGTGTGGGTGCGGGCGAGGAGGCGGCGCACCCAGGGGAGGTCGACGACGCGGCGGCCGTCGGCGAGCTTGGTCTCCGTCGCCCAGCGCTGGACGTCGTGCAGGGCGCGGATCGCCATCGTGCCGTGCGCGGCGAGGGTGACGCGCTCGTGGTTGAGCTGGTTGGTGATCAGCCGCCAGCCCTGGTTCTCCTCGCCCACGCGGCGCGAGAGGGGGACGCGGATGTTCTCGTAGTAGCTGGCCGTGGTGTCGTGCGAGGCGAGGGTGTTGATCAGGGTGCAGGAGTAGCCGGGGTCGGAGGTCGGCACCAGCAGCATGGTGATGCCCCGGTGCGGCGCGGCGTCCGGGTCGGTGCGCACCGCGAGCCACACCCAGTCCGCGGTGTCGCCGTTGGTCGTCCAGATCTTCTGACCGTTGACGACGTAGGCGTCGCCGTCCCGCACGGCGCGGGTCTTCAACGCGGCGAGGTCGGTGCCCGCGTCGGGCTCGCTGTAGCCGATGGCGAAGTCGATCTCGCCGGTGAGGATCTTCGGCAGGAAATACGCCTTCTGCTCGTCCGTGCCGTACTGCATGATCGTCGGGCCGACGGTGTTGAGCGCCATCAGGGGCAGCGGTACGCCGGCCTGGGCGGCCTCGTCGAAGAAGATGAACTGCTCCATCGCGGTCAGGCCGCGGCCGCCGTACTCCTTGGGCCAGCCGACGCCGAGCCAGCCGTCGCTGCCGAGCCGCCGGATCGTGTCACGGTAGAACCGTTTCTGGGCGGCCGGGTCGGCGAACCGGGCCTGGGCGTGCCGTGGCACCAACTCCGCGAAGTAGGCACGCAGTTCGGTGCGCAGCCGCTGCTGCTCGGGCGTGTAGTCGAGATGCACGGCGCCTCCAGGCTTCCCCAGGCCGGTCCTGACGGCGCACACCGTAGAACGTGTTCCAGAAATTGGGAATGGCGAATCGGGAATGCCTGGGCTGCCGGCGGCGCGGTCAGCCGAGGCTGGCGATGAAGTCCGTGCACGCCCGCGCGCAGTCCCGGCACGCCGTGGCGGCCGCCTCGGCGTCCGGCTGCTGGTCGTACAGGTGCGCGCACTCCAGGCACACCGCCCGGCACCACTCCAGCTGCATGCGCACGCCCGCCTCGTCCTGGTCCTGCTGTTCGGACAGCACACGGCAGGTCGCGTCGCACACTTCCGCGCACATGATGCCCTTGCGTCGTACGAGTTCCTGGTTCTGTGTCCCGTCGGGGTCCAGGAGGCTGGCGCGCAGAGCACACGCGCGTGCGCACTCGGTGCACGCCTGCGCGCATGCGAAGCGGTCCTCGAGGAACCGGACGAGTTCCTGTTGGGATGCCGTCACACCGGGCGGGTAGCCGGAGCTGGACGCGCCAAACCCCGTGTGCCCGGTTCACGGCGGGCACCTCGGGTACTCGCGCGCCATGAGCACCCCATGGACCGAAATCGCAGGGACGGACCTCGCCGTCAGCCGCGGCGTCGTCGGCGCCGGGCTGGTCCTGGCGGGCCTCGTGGTGGTGGCGCTGCTGCTCGGCGCCGTCCGGCTGGGCGCCCGCGTACGTCGCCGAGAGCCTCCTCCGCCGCGTCCCGAGGAGCAGCCGAGGCTGCCGGACGACGGGCCGGTCCGCGAGGTCCTTCAGAACCGTGAGCCCAACGAGGTGCCCCGGGGCCGGCACCGTCTGACGCCGCACCGGCTGGACGGCCACGGCACCGCGGCGACCCGGCCGGGCCCGCCACACCGAGGGAAGTGAGACCCATGGCCGACTCCGGCCGCAGCACCCTCCCGCTGCCCGACTACGACCATCTGCCGATCGGCGGCCTGGAGAGCCGCGTACGGTCACTGACCGCCGAGGAGGTCGAGACACTGCTTTCGTACGAGCGCGCGCACGCCGACCGCGCTCCGGTGACCGCCGTCCTGACGGCCCGGCTGGAGCAGCTGCGCGCGGGCGCCGAGCCGACGTCCGGCGATCCGGGCGCCCTGCGCCCTGAGCAGACCGCCCGCCACTCGGGCTCCCCGGTCTCGCCCGCCACCTCACCGGAACCCTCCGGCCCGCCACCGCACGGCACACCGGACCAACGGGGCAGGCCGAAGGCCGACCGCACCTAGGCCGGCTGTCTACGTCGCGGCTCGGTCGGACTCGCTGCGCAGAACGCAGAATTCGTTGCCTTCGGGGTCGGCAAGGACTGCCCAGCCCGAGCCATCGGGATTCCGTCGGTCGGTGACAAGGGTGGCACCGAGGCCCAGCAGCCGTTCCACCTCCTGCTCGCGCGAGGTCTCAGGGCGCAGGCACAGGTGGATCCGGTTCTTGACCGTCTTGGCCTCGGGCACCTGGTTGAAGTACAGGTTCGGGCCCTCCGCGAGCTCCACTTGAGTCTCCCGGTCACCTGGCTTGTCCTCCGGATGCAGGGGACAGCCCGTCACCCTGCTCCAGAAGCGGGCCAGCTCGTAGGCGTCCGCACAGTCGATCGCCACGTTCTGCACTACCGAAGCTGTCCCTGCGCGCTGATGCCTGCCCGCGTCCAGGCGTGAGACCCGGTCCATGTTCTCCCGGTCCTCCGCGTCCTCGCTGGCCGTGCCGGCGAACCAGGCGTCGAGGATCTCCTTGAGGAGGGGTTCGGAGGTCAGGCGCAGGCTGAGGGCCAGCACGTTGGCGTCGTTCCAGCGGCGGGCGCCGTCCGCGGTGTAGGCGTCGGTGCACAGGGCCGCTCGCACCCCCGGCACCTTGTTCGCGGCGATCGAAGCGCCGGTGCCGGTCCAGCAGCACACCACGGCCTGGTCCGCCGTCCCGGAGACGACGTCCCTGGCCGCCGCCTCCGAGCACACCGCCCACTGCGGGTCGTCGCCGGCGTGCAGCGCCCCGTATGTCACCACCTCGTGGCCGCGCGTGCGCAGCTCCGCGACGAGGGCGCGGGCCACTGGTTCGTCCATGTCCGAGGAAACGGAGATCCGCATGTCCCCGAGCCTACGGTGGGCCGGTCCCTCATCGGCAGTCCAGGAGGACATCCGATGCCTGCCATCCGCTTCCCGAGGCGAGGGCGTCCAGGTGTGCCTGGACGTACGGCTTGGCGACCGTGTCGAGTTCGCCGTCGACGAAGGCGGGCTGGACGTTGACCTCGAAGACGACGCCGCCGTTCTCGACGGCCAGGTCGACGCCGGCGAAGGGCAGTCCGACCGACGCGGTGGCGGCTACGGCGAGGTCGGTGAGGCGGGTGGGGAGGTCGGGCGGGGCGATGGGGACGGGGGTGGCGCCCTGGCAGGTGTTGCAGGGCGTGTCGGGTTCGGGCTGGAGGTGCTCGCGGGCGTGGATGACCCGGCCGCCCAGCACGAAGACCCGGAACTGGTGACGCCAGCCGTCGGCGGTGATGTTCCCCGCGTCCCGGGACAGCAGCCAGGCGGTGCGGCGATCGGCGTAGAACGTGGCCGCACGCTCCAGCTGATCGCCGGTCGTGAGGTGGAAGACGTCGTTGCCGCCGGTCCCGACCACGGGCCTGGCCCAGGCGTCCCGGCCGAGCTTGTCGAAGGCGGCGGCAGCCTCGTGCGGGTCCGGCGCGGACAGGACGACGGTCTCCATGTGGGCGATGCCGTCGCGCCGGAAGCGCTCCATGGTCAGGTCCTTCTCCGTCGCGGTCCGCCAGGCGGCCACACCGGTGCCCAGGGTCACCACGTCATGGCGGGCGAGGAGGCGCTGGAATTCGGCGAGTGCGCGGCGGCGATGCGGCGGGATCTCGTACAGGACGACGATGTCGGGCACCAAGTGCAGTTCCTGTTCCGGGACTTCGAGGCATAAGCGCTCTCCGTCGCGTACGCCGATGCCGGTACCGCCGGCGGCGAAGTGCCGGGCGTCGATCCGGATCGGCGGCGCGCCGGTGAGCAGTTCCACGGCTCGGGCGAGTACGTCCCCGCACCCTTCGGGCGACGTCGGGTCGGTGATCAGGGCGATGCACGGTCGGGACACAGCGGCCTCCAGCGGTACTCGACGCGCACGGGTGCCGCGCACCGGCGGTGATGCGGCCCGGACGCTGTCACGGGTGTCGTTTCGCGCGGGGCGGTCATCGGCACCCGTCGCTCTTCACGCCGTACCGGTCTGCGAGGTGCGCCGGAACCGGACGGTGGCCGGGCCTGGATAGCCGGTGACCACGAGGTGGGGCTCCGCCCTGCCGGATCCGTGCCGCAGGGCCGTGGCGCCACACTGTAGGCGCGTGGCGGAAGCCCGTACCAGGGCGCACGAGCAGCCACCTTCTGCCCCTGCCTCTGCGCCGTCCGCCCCTGCCGTGCGCCCTTCCGGTGACGGCAGTGGCGTCGCACCCGCGTCAGCCGACGGGCACCGCATGCTCGGGGCCGCCGAGCTTGGCCCGCTGGATCTGCTCGTAGACCCGTGCGCGCAGTTCGGCGAAGCGGGGGCTGGAGCGGGTGTGCAGTTGGTCGCGTTCGTCGGGGAGGTCGATGCGCAGGTCCTCCTGGATGACGGTCGGTGACTTGGACAGGATGATCGTGCGCTGGCCCAGGTAGACGGCCTCGTCGATGTCGTGGGTCACGAACAAGACGGTGACGCCGAGTTCGCGCCACAGTCTGCGGACCAGGTCCTCCAGGTCGGCGCGGGTCTGCGCGTCGACGGCGGCGAACGGCTCGTCCATCAGCAGCACTTGAGGCTCGTACGCGACGGCACGGGCGATGGCGACGCGCTGCTGCATGCCACCGGAGAGCTGCCAGGGGTAGGCGTGGTGGGCGTCGCCGAGGCCGACGACCTCCAGGGCGTGTCCGACCAGCTCCGCCAGGCGGGCCTTGCCGAGCTTCTTGCGGCGCAGGGGCAGGGCGACGTTGTCGAACACCGTCATCCAGGCGAAGAGCGAGCGGCCGTACTCCTGGAAGACAACGGCCATGCCGGGCGGCGGTCCGGTGATCGGCTTTCCCTGGAGGCGCACTTCGCCGCCGGTGGGGTCGAGCAACCCGGACATGCACTTGAGGAGCGTGGTCTTGCCGCAGCCGGACGGGCCGACCAGGCAGACCAGTTCGCCCGCGTCGAGGGAGAAGGTGATGTCGCGCAGCGCCTCGACGGTGCGGTTGCGGCCGGAGTAGGTCTTGTTCAGGTTTCGTACGTCGAGCATGGACATGGACGCCTCCGTGGGGGCCTGTCGGTCAGGAGTCGCGCTGGGCACGGCGCAGACCGTGGTACCAGGCCAGGGCCCGGTTCTCCGCGAACCGGAAGAACAGGGAGAGCAGGAAGCCGAGCAGGCCGAGCAGCAGCACGCCGCTCCACATCTCGGGGATGGCGAACGAGCGCTGGAACTGCACGATGGTGAAGCCCAGGCCGTTGCTGGAGGCGAACATCTCGCTGATGACCATCAGGATGATCCCGATCGACAGAGCCTGGCGCATACCGGTGAGGATCTGCGGGCTCGCCGAACGCAGCACCAGGTGCCACAGCCGGGTGGGGCCGGTGATGCCGTACGACCGGCATGTGTCGCCGAGGACCTCGTCGACGGCGCGGACGCCTTCGACGGTGTTGAGCAGGATCGGCCAGACGCAGCCGCTGGCCACGACGATGATCTTCATGGTGTCGCCGATGCCTGCGAACAGCATGATCACAGGGACGAGTACCGGGGGCGGAATGGCCCGGAACAGTTCCAGGACGGGTTCGAGTACGTCGCGCAGGAGGCGGTGGGAGCCGACGGCGAGGCCGAGGGCGATCCCGACCGCCGTGGCGAGCAGGTACCCCGCCGTCAGCCGGAGCAGGCTGGGCACGACGTCCGACATGAGCCGGTCGGCGGTCCAGACCTCGGTGAACTTCTGCAGGATCGTGGAGAGCGGCGGCAGATAGAAGTCGGTGCTGTCGGCGCTGGTGAACCACCACACGGCGAACAGCACGGCGGGCAGGGCCGTGGCGAACAGGGCGCGGCGGGCTGCGATACGGACGGTCATGCGGGCCTAACTCTCTCCGCGCTGGGACTGGTGCCAGTGCAGGACACGATGCTCGACCGCCCGGGCGGCCACGTTGACGGCGACGCCGATCAGGCCGGTCGTCAGGACCAGCGCGTACACCTCGGGCACGGCTCCGGAGGTCTGCGCGACGGCCAGCTGCTGGCCGAGGCCGGGTGCGCCGATGACGAGCTCGGCGGTGACCGCGAGGACGAGGGCCACGGTGGCGGCCAGGCGTACGCCGGTCATGACGTACGGCAGCGCGGTGGGCCACAGGACGTACCGGATCCGGCCCCAGGTGCCCAGCCGGTAGCTGCGGGCGGTGTCCTGGGCGACGGGGTCCGCGTCCTGGAGGCCGGCCAGCACCTGGACGAGCACCTGCCAGAACGACGCGTACACGACGAGGAGCAGTTTCGAGCGGAGATCGGTGCCGTAGAGCAGCACCGCCACGGGGATCAGCGCCACGGAGGGAATCGGGCGCAGGAACTCGATGGTCGAGGCGGTCGCCGCGCGCAGCACGGGTACGGAGCCGATGACCACACCCGCCGCGACTCCGGCCGCGACCGCGATGGCGAGGCCGATCCCCCAGCCTGTGAGGGTGTCGCCGAGCGCGCTCCAGAAGGTGCCCTCGCCGAGCAGGTGCCAGAAGGCGCGGCCGATGGTGGAGGCCGGGGGAAGGTAGTCGGCGGAGACCAGCGGGGTGCGCGGCAGGACCTCCAGGACGGCCACCAGCCCTGCCAGGCCGCCAAGTCCCCGCAGTACCACGGGACTTGGGACCGGGCCCCGCCGGGCGGCCGGCGATGCCGGCCGCGGGACGTACGTCGTGGTCACGAGAACAGCGCTCCGATGTCCGGCTTCTTCCCGCCGAAGATGCCGTCCTGCTCGCCGAGTTGGGCCAGCTTCTCCAGCGAGGCGGTGTCGACCTGGGCGGGCCAGTTGGGCAGCGTCAGCTTGGTGAGCACATCACCGCTGATCTTGGTGTAGGTGGTGAGGATCTGACGTGCCTCGTCGGGGTGCCCGGAGGCGTACTTCAGCGACTCGGTCATCGCCTCGTTGAACTTCTTCACCAGGTCCGGGTTCTCCTGCGCGATCTTGGTCGAGGTGAAGTACGTCGCGACGGTGAGGTTGGGGTCCGTCTCGGCGAACGGCGAGGCCACCGCCCGCGCGCCCTGGGCCTTGGCGATGGTCTGGGCGGGCTCGCCCATCCAGGCGGCGTCCACGCGTCCGCCGTCCAGGGCGGCCGGCATCTGATCGAAGGGGATCTCGACGAACTTGACATCCGCGGGGTCACCGCCGTCCTTGCGCACCGATTCGCGGACGGTCGTGTCGCCGATGTTCTGCAGGGTGTTGACGGCGACGGTGTGCCCGACAAGGTCCTTGGCCGACTTGATCGAGCTATCCTTCTTGACCATGACGGCGGTGACGTCAGCGCCCACCTTGCCGTTGGAGGCGGCGCCGTTGACCACGGACTTGACGGGAACGCCCTTGGTCTGCGCGAGCATCAGTGACGTCGTGTTGCTGAAGCCGAACTGGAACTGCCCGCTCACCACTCCGGGGATGATCGCGGCGCCGCCCTGGGCGGTCACCATCTTCAGTTCGATCCCCCGGTTGCTGAAGAAGCCCTGCTTCTGCCCGAGGTAGAGCGGCGCCACGTCGACGATCGGGATGACACCGACCGTGACCTGCGTGGTCTTGCCGTCACCCGCGGGCGAGGCAGCGGAACTTGTGGAGTCCGACGAGCCGCACCCGGCGACCCCGGCGACGGTCACTACGGCGAGGGCAAGCCCGAGTATGCGCCTTTGCATGGGCTCCTCCTTGAGGAGAACGAGATGAGTGCCGCACGGGGGACGTGGACGGGCGAGCCGGCGAGATCCATGCGGCGAGAACGGTGAAGGCGACAAGCGCGAGAGCGGCCGGCGCTTCTCTTGGAGCGGTGAGACCTGCGGGACCAGAGGGGCTCCGGCGAAACCCCGGAGCTTGATGTTGTGCATTTTCTTGACGCCCGCAATCTACACACCTACCTTCGCCGTGTCAGGCCCCCCGACCGAGGGAATTTGTCGCTCTCCGTCCTCGCATCACCCGCGTCCACGACGAGGAGTTCCGACCCGTGAACCACCGCATCCGCACGCGTACGCTCACGGCCCTCGCGGCACTGCTGCTCGCCGTCCCCTTCGCACCGTCCGCCGCTCAGGCCGCGGAAGCCGCCCATGTCGAGGACCATCTGCCGTCGGGCGCCGCCTACCTCATGGACATGCCCGCCACGCGGAACGGCACGGTCCTGCTGGACCAGGGCTACGCGCTCATCGGTTCCTCGTACGCCACGAACGGCTGGGCGGTGACCGACGCCGTCTCGCACACCCTGGAGGCCCGCATCGGCACCGGCCGCTGGGCGGGAACCACCCCGGCCGTCCTCAACACGCGGGCGGCCGAGGCCGACCCGGCCTCCCCGGCGCGTTACGTCCCCTACGCGCCCGCCGCCTACCCCCGCCCCTACGACCGGTCCCACCCGTGCGACGGGCCCCGCAGGTGACGCCGCGCCGCCTGCTCGCCGCATGTCCGGCGACCGTACCCTGGCTCGGGTGAACGTGAACGCCGAGCCCCAAGGGGATCTCCAGGACCCGCCGGGCTCGCCCGACTCCCCGGCCCGACCGGGGAGTTCCACAGCGCGCCCGCAGTCACTTCTGCTCGCCTTCTTCGGCAACCACGCCCTGGACGAGCGCCCGCTCTGCGTCTACTCGGGCAGCGTCATCGACGTCCTCGCCCGGGTCGGCGTCGGCGAACAGGCCGTCCGTTCCACGCTCACCCGCATGGTCAACCGCGGTCTGCTGGTGCGCCGGCGGCAGGGGCGCCGCATGTACTTCGGCCTGACCCCGCTCGCCATCCAGATCCTGCAGGACGGCGGCCGGCGGATCTGGGAGACCAGCGCGGTCAACGACGACTGGGACGGCACCTGGACGCTGATCGGCTTCTCCCTCCCCGAGTCCTGGCAGCGCCGACGCCACGATCTCCGCTCGCGCCTCACCTGGGCCGGATTCGGCCCCCTCTACAACGGTCTGTGGATCGCCCCCGGTCGCATGGACGTCTCCGACGTGATCACCGAGCTCCAACTGTCCGCGTACGTCAAGGTCTTCCGCGCCCGCGCCGACGAGGCGACCGACATCGGCCTCATGGTCCGCGACACATGGGACCTGGACTCCCTCGCCGCCCGCTACACCGACTTCACCCGACGCTGGAGCGCCCTACCGGATCCGGGCACCGACGACGCCATCGCCACCCGGCTGCGGCTGGTCAGCGAGTGGCTCCGGATCATCCGTACCGATCCGCGGCTGCCCGGACGGCATCTTCCGCCCGACTGGCCGGCCCGGCGGGCCGAGGAGACCTTCCGCCGGGTCGCCGCCGCGACCGAGGCGCCGGCCCGCGCGATGGCCTGCGCCATCCTGGACACCATTCCGCTGGGCACGTCCTGATATCAGGAAGCGACCGCACCCCGACGCCGGGCAAACCCCTGAACGCCCTCGCCGGCCGCGCAGGCCCCGGTCGGTGACGACGTTTGCGTGCCCCTGCTCCGCCGCGCGTGACCTTCGCTGTCGCAAGGTCGATACTGCCGACAACAGGGGCTCCGACCACAAGGCCACGGAGCACCCGCAGACAGCGCAGGCACCAGGCATCCCACTTGCCGGTCTCACCAGGAGGTTCCCATGAAGATGTTGATCAACGTCTCGTAATTTGGTGCGGCCGCAGGTCAGGACCATGCTGAGGGCTCGTTGGTCAGCAAACTCCCAGCATGAGTCAGGAGACGTGCACGTTGGCGACCCAGCTCATACGTGGGATGGGCAGCTGCTTCAAGCTCTGCGCCTGTTCCCGTCAGACCCGATGCCCCCACCCTTACGCCATTCGCTATCGCGATTCAACAGGCCGCCAACGCGAGGAGACGGGGTACTCGACGCAGCAATCTGCGATCGAGCGGCTCACCAAGGTCTACAACGAGAAGATCAACACTCCGCGTCAGCAGGCGGACCTCAAACGCGAGATCGGAAAACAACGCTTCGGGACGTATGCCTCCACGTGGCTCACCCGACAGCGACACTACGCCCCCGGTAGTGTCCGCACGGTCAACCAGGTCCTCAACAACCACGTTCTTCCGGTTCTGGAATCCCGCCGGATGAACACCTTCACCTCGACCGTCGTCGAAGACTTCATCATGTCGATGGAGGAACGTTCCGTCGGCCTGGCCGCGCAGCAGAACTCCTTCGACACGCTCAAGAAGATCCTCCTCGACGCACGTCGCCGGGGAGGCATCACCGAGGACCCGTTCGACGGGGTCATACCGCCCGAGTACATCCCTCAGAAGATCACCATTCCGACGCTGGACGAAATCCACGCCCTCAAGGCGGTCGCCAGCGACGGCCTCGTCGTCGTCATCGACCTGATGTCGGGCTGCGGTCTCCGCAACGGAGAAGCCTACGCAGCCAACCTGGAGCGGATGGTCGCGGACGACGTCTACCGGATCACCGAGCAGATCGAGGGAAAGACGCGTGAGCGGTCACGCCTCAAGCACCGCAAGCCAGGAGAGTTCCGCGAAACTCCCATGCCCTGCACCGTTCGCGAGTCGCTCCTGCGGTACGAGAAGAACCACGGCGCGTCTACAGACGGGTAGCTTCTCCGGACCCAGCGGTCCGCCTATTGGGCACACACCACGCTCGAATACCAGTGGAACATTGCGAAGAAGAGGGCCGGCATTACGAGGAGGCTGACGACCTACTCTTTGCGCCACTTCTTCGCGTCAAACTGCTTGTCCAGGGGAATACCCATCACGGACGTGGCGGAGTGGATGGGGCACAAGAACATCAACATGACCTTCAAGATCTACCGCCACCTCATGCCGGCGTCGATCGGCCGAGCCGCTCGGATTCTCAACGAAGGCCTCTGAACGTGAAAGGGCCGGGCTTTCACCCGGCCCTTTCACGCAACCTTCTGCTGCTGTGCCCATCGGTCAAGATCCGCGATCTTGAACTTCAACTTACCGCCGAAGTAGTACCTGGGGATGCCATGCCGTTGGGACTCTTCGATACATCCAACGCTCAGTCATGTCGAGATAGGCGGCCGCATCAGCGACCCCCACGTACTGGCGATCCATCCATTCCTCCTCGTCACGCTCACGGGAGGTATACACAACGTTTCCGGCCGCACCCAACGAAAGGTCGTCACGTCATCCAAGCCCGGGCACCGCGTTGGTACCACGGAACCTGTTCCGGTGCTCACAGCCTGCGGCCGGACGTCGCACACGGATCTCCGCCAGCGATGTTCCGGGGCGGGTCGACGGCGCCCAGGTGCTCGGTTGCACAGCGGTAAGCTCAAGCGGCCTGCCAGTAGATGAAGCCGAGCGAGGTGAGTCCTTCGGACCGACAGAGGCGATCCGAAGGGCCACCGGCCTCCGTTTGGAGGAGCTGGTAAGCAGCCCCATTGACCTGGCCCCAGTGCATCGCCGCCCGCCACAGCAGACGCCCCAGTCCTGCGCCGCGGTGCTCTGGGAGGACACCGAAATACTGCGGCATCAGTTGTGGGGTACCGATCGCGTCGGGACGGATCTCCATCGGGCCGATAGCGCCAGCCACCCTGCCGTCCACGACGGCGGTCAGGACTGGGCCGACCGTTCCGGCCTGCATCTGTTCATAGAGAAAGACGAAGCCGTCGGATGCCATCTGCTCGGCGAAGTCGGCGAAGGTACCTCGTACGCCCGCCGGCCATTCGTCGATGGAACGAACTGGGCCATCCGGAGGCAGGCAGAGGGCCGTCCTGAAGTCCTTGAGCTGGATGCGCGTACCGCGGCCGCCCGGAGACTCGGGGCCGAGGAACCGTACGACGCGTGACTTGCTGGCACCGTGTTCGGCGGACAGCTTCTGGGCGAGCTCGGTGGCGGCGAGGACGCTGCTTGGCTCGATGCCGTAGAGGTGGACCTTGATCATGCCGACACCGCGCCGGGACAGCGTGGGGATCAACGTCTCACTGGACCGATGCACGATGCTCTCGACGAGGACGGTTTCGTCCTTGCTGTCGGACCAGCGGATGTCCTTGTCGTACCGCAGGAACCACCGATCGGTGGAGGCCGCGGTCAGGGTGTCCGTGAACAGATCCTCGGTCAGTACGGACGGGTGGACCGGCCCGATCGTCGGCACGTAGGGCGCCAGCACCACTGGACGGAGCCAGTCCCAGCGGAATCGCATTGCTTCAGGGTACTCATCTCGTGCTCAGGTCTCAGGCCCCGACGCGGATGCGCCAGGGCCTGAGGGCAGGTGACCGAAGAGGGTCAGTTCGGGTTGTCGTCGCCGGCGGCGCAGGAGCAGGCGCTGCCCTCCATAAGGGCGTCGGCGTCGACCTCGATGACGACCGCCGTGGTCGCAACGAGCGTAGTGGGCAGGGCCGGGCGGATGGCCGGCGGACGGCGGGTCTGGATCTCGACGGGAACGGGACTCATTAGTGCACCATCTCCTTGGTGTCTCCGTGCTGGCAGTAGGTGTTCAGCGGTGCCTTCGCCTCCTGGTAGACCTTGGCGAGCGGTCGGCACACCCGGCAGGTACCGGAGAGCGAACAGCCCGAGCAGCCACCGGTGCGAAGCATGAGCCGATCGGAGATCTCTCCGAGTCGGTGAAGGCCGTCGATGCCCTCGGTCATGAGGTCGATCTGGTCATCGCGTCCGATCTTGCAGATGGAGACCTTGGCGTGCGGGTCGGCATGGAAGAAGGTCACGCCCGCGTTGCAGCCTTGGAAGACCGGTCGCCTGCGCAGGTGCTCGGTGGACTGAACGAGCAGCGGCTCACCCTTGCCGGAAAAGGTCGGCTGCATGTTGGTGTAGACGTGGTGGTCGAGGCCCCAGCTTTGAGCCAGGGCCACCATGGCGTCGACCTCGTGGGCGTTGTCCTCCGTCACTACGACGGACACTCGCAGGGGCAGGCCGGCATTGCGGGCCGCGGCCATGCCCCTCTGGAAGTTCTTCCACGCGCCTTTGCGCTGGGTGAGCTCGTCGAAGGACTCCTCCGTCGCGCCGTACATGCTGACGACGACGCGGTATGGCGGGCAGTCCCGGAACAGCCGCAGCAGCGCAGGTTTCCACAGGCGCGAGGCGTTGGTCGAGACCGTGAGCATCATGCCCTGGCGGTACGCGTACCGGTAGGCGCCCTCGAAGTCGGGATCGACTGTCGGCTCCCCGCCCGTGATCTGGAGCCAGAGCACCCCGGAGTCACGGACGATGTCGATCAGCTTGACCTTGTCGTCCCAGCCCAGGCCGGCGAGGGGGCGCTCGCCGAGGTAGCAGTGCTTGCAGCCGAAGTTGCAGTAGAGATTGATCTCCCAACTCGCCCGGGCGAAGGCGAGTTCGGTCGGTTCACGCACCAGGAGTGCCTCCTGGGATGCCTGGCCGTCCAGGTCAAGGTCCCATGCTTCGGCCGCGGTGGCCACCAGCCAATCGGGCACGCGGTCGTCGGCCCGGGCATATTGCCGTAGGTCCTCGTAATGCTCGGCCGGCAGGCGCACGCACGCGGTACTCCCAGGCCGGACGGCCAGGTAGCCGTCCAGGAACGGGCTGACGATCAGCCGGTGCATCCTGTACCTCTTCTCTTGAGACTGATCCCGCCCCTGCTGCGACCTGTCCTTCTGAGGTGGGGAAACCTCCAGTTCGAGCAGCAGGGGCGGGATCAGGTATGGGGCCGGTCCAGGGCGTAGCTGTCCGCTACGCCCTGGACCGGCAGTCCTGGGAGCGGCGTTGTAGCCGGCCACTGATCAGGAGGACGGAACTCATCCGCGGATGTGGCTCCTCCGCGGCGACGGACGGCTCGTTCGCTCATCGTCCAGTGGAGCTGTTCGAGCCGGAACACACACCGTTGGCAGGCGAACAGCGGGAAGACCACGTCGGCCACCGCAATGTCCCCGACTTCTGCTACCGGAACACCGGTCTGCTCGCACTTGAAGCAGCTGCCCACCTGCCAATCGAAGCGCCCCCGCAGTTCCTCCGGTCTCAGCCCCATGGCATGCCTCCGGACGGCCGGTGTGGCAGTGGCTTACCGCCGGCGACAGTCACGAACAGCACCGGGCGGGCGTGCCACACAAAGGAGAACGGCTCCGCCACCAGGGGCAGCGTGAATTCCGCGCCCTTTTCAAGGGCCGACACGGCGCCTTCCCACCACGGGTCGCTTCGGTCGACGAGACGGTCAACGAGGTACGGCCCGACGACCGAGGCGATAATGCGGATGTTGAGGCGGGCCCACCGCACGGCCGACTCAGGAGTGCGCTGCGAGGCAGACCGGATCCGCTCTCCATCGGCGTGACGCCACTCGCACCAGAAGCCCGGCTGGGGCTTACCGACGGTGCTCATGAACGCGGACGAGCGGTGAAGCAGCATGGGGTGATCAGGTCGCATGGTGGCTCGGCTCCGTGTAGATCCACAACAGACGCCGGGCCACGTTGGCCACGTCGCGCATATAGACGAAAGCGTTGAAGGCCGCGGTCTCCTTCGTGGGGCGGCTCGTTAGGTCCAGTAGCCGGTAGGCCTGTCTGAACAGGTCTCTGACATCGGAATCTTCGTCGGCACCGAGCTCCTGGGCGAGGAGTTGGTTCAGGTGCTTGATGACGAGCGTCGTTCTGGTATCGATGTCCTCGCGGGTCGAGGTCCCGAGCTGCATCCGGAGGGCGGCGTCGGTGCAGTGCGCCATCAACTCCGCATCGACCGTTGGAGCCTCGGGTTCGTTGGTCACGGTGGCCACCACACATCTCCCCTCGGTGCCGCACGGCGCGGCTTCCTTGCTTGCTCGGGTTCGAGAACGACCGTAGGACTGCCGTCTTCCAACTCCCAAGAAGATTGCGCGAGTTTGCGGCAAGTCGATTGACGGCCTCGAATATGCCCTCGACCATCGAGGCATCGCGCAAATCAGCGCAAGACAGCAGACAGGAGAGCGCCATGCAGCTACGGTTCCTTGGTAAGAACTCCACCGTGGGCGACTGCCCGACCCTGTACGCCACGGACCGGGATACGTACCTCGTCCAGGGCTGGAAGATCTTCGCGAACGACCTGCTGATGCAACTCGACATTCCCGAGGGTCAGACAGCAGTAGAAGTACCGACGGAGCTGTTCGAGTTCCTGAAGGAGGACGGACTGGCAGCCGGCGAGTTCAGGCAGATCGAGGATCCGATCATGGTCCTCACGCCCGGTGGCACGTACGTCGTCCAAGGCCTGGAGGTCACCGACCCCGAGGCGCTGTCCCAGATGGAGATTCCGGACTACGAGACCGTGGTCGAGGTCCCCAAAGCCGCGATCACCGCCCTATTGGAGGAACCGCGTGGAGTTGATCTCCAGCGCCAAGCGCAACCGGCTCTTTGAGACCTTCACGAAGGACGCCTTCCATCTGGAGCTGAGGGACGACTACTCCGTGCCGGACGAGGACGGGCCGTTCGAGTGCTGGCTTCGGGGAGATCCGGTCGACTACTCGTACATGGAGCCGTGGGCGCAGCTCATCAAGCGCGCCTCCCAAAAGGGCAAGACCGTCCGTCGCGTGCGCGTTGTCACCGAGCCCCACTCCCCCTACATCCAGTGGGAGTACGCCGCCACTCCGCACAACGAGCAGGCTGGCGAGGAGATCCGTTGGCTGCCGCGTCACTTGCTTCCCGACGAGCTGGCCTTCCCCGTCGACGGCAACGACTGGTGGCTGTTCGACGGTCGCCTCCTGGCCGTGGGGCACTTCGACAGCGACGGCCGCGTGCTCGGCTCGGAGCTGGTCGAGGCTCCCGAGGCCGTTGCTGAGTGCGTCCGAGTCCGCGATCTGCTCTGGGAACTGGCCATCCCGCACCGCGAGTACAAGCCCTGAACCATCCGTGAGCAACCAAGCACAAGAAACGCGCGAGGCACTGGGTGCCCGGTTGCGCGGCTTCCGGAAGGATGCCGGATTCACCAGCGGCCGGGCCCTGGCACGTGCCCTCAACTGGCAAGAGTCCAAGGTCTCTCGCCTTGAGCACGGCAAGCAGAACGCCAGCGAGCAAGACATCAGGGCCTGGTGCACGGCGACCCGGCAAGAGCAACACATCGAGGACCTGATCGCCACGGTTCGCCACATTGATGAGCTGTGGCTTGAGTGGCGCCGGCAGGTCCAGACGGGCGCCGAGACCAGACAGAAGAAGTCCCTACCGGTCTATGCCAAGACCAAGGTCTTCCGGATCTGGCACCCCAACATGATCTGGGGGACCTTCCAGACAGCGGACTACGCCGCCGAGATCTTCCAACAGGCCGTCAGTTTCCTGGAGTTCCCCAACGACACAGAGGCCGCCGTCGGCAAGCGTCTAGAACGGCAGCGGTACCTCTATGAGGGCAACCGGATCTACAACGTGCTCCTCGGCGAACAGGCCTTGTACTCCAACGTAGGCGGGCCAGAGGTCATGAAGGCTCAACTCGACCGCCTCCTGGCCCTGATGGGACTGCCCCGCGTGAGCCTCGGCATCGTCCCCCGTGCCGCAGCCACCGAGATTTGGCTCGGTCACGGCTTCTCCATGTTCGACGACAAGCTCGTTCTGGTGGAGACCTACTCGGCAGAGTTCTCAGTAACCCAGCCACGAGAGATCGACCTGTATGCCAAGGCCTTCGCCCTGTTGAAGCAGTCCGCGGTCTACGGCACGGCCGTCCGTGACCTCATCCTCACCGCCACCCGACATTTTGATCAGATGCCGAACGACTAGGAGAGCACCATGCCCCCTGTGACCCCAAAGTGGCGTACCAGCTCCTACACGGGCACAGAGAACTGCGTTGAAGTGGCCGACAGTGAACCGGGATTGGTGATGGTGCGGGACACCAAGGCCCGCAGTCACGGAATCCTGGCCATCCAGCCCGCAGCTTGGGCGGTTTTCGTCGAGTTCGCCAAGAACGGATAGCAAAGACGGCCGCACCTGGACGTTCACGTCGTGTCGGCAAAGGAAGTAGTCGGCCCGGCTGATGCCACGCGATCCCACGGCATCGAAGGTCCAATCGTGACCGGCTCAGCCCGTACGGCTGGAGCAGGATCTGGGGAATAGACCTCTCTTCACCGCGATTGTCCATACGCAGTGATCAAGGTGGAGTCGGGGAGGGGCATGAGCAACCTGAAGGTCTTCAGGCTGCGAGGTGGGCGAGCTACCGAGATATCTGGGGCGTCCGTGGGGGTGGAACGCGAGCTGCAGACGCTGATCGAGGCCAACATGGAGACCATGCTCGGTATCCGCTTCCTGGTGACCGAGTACCGCACCGGACGTCACCGTGGCCGGATCGACTCCCTCGGCTTGGACGAGAGCGGGACACCAGTCATCGTGGAGTACAAGCGCTCCCGCGACCAGAACGTCATCAACCAGGGGCTCTCCTACCTGTCATGGCTCCACGACCACCACCATGAGTTCGAGAGTCTGGTCAAGAACAAGTTCGGCGCTGAGGCCGCTGCCGAGATCGACTGGAGCAATCCCCGGATCGTCTGCGTCGCTGGGGCTTTCACACGCCACGACACCGTGGCGATCGAGATGATCGGCCGCAGGATCGACCTGGTGATGTATCGGATCTTCGACGACGTGCTCACGCTGCAGCTCGTTGCCACGATTGCCGGTGTCGCTGCTCCGTCAGGACGGACGATCCTCGACGCCCCCCGATCCTCGAGTTCGCCCGCTCCCAAGTCGGTGCAGCAGTACCTCGACGAGGCGCCTCAGGACCTCAAGGACCTCTACTGGGATCTGGACGAAGTGCTCCTGTCACACGGTGACATGCAGAAGGAGACCCAGCAGCACTACATCGCGTACCGACGGATCAAGAACGTCGCCACCGTGCGCATCCAGCCGCGCAACCGAGTGCTCGTGGTGAACCTGAGACTGGATCCGGACTCGGTCGAGCTGCACGACGGTTTCTCGCGAGATATTCGCGGGCTGGGGTGTCTCGGCATCCGGGAGGGCGTCGAGATACGGATCGGGTCGCGTGCGGACCTCGCGCGGTCCAGTGCCCTGATCCAACACAGCGTCGAGGCATCCTGACTCCCTCACGCACAATGGCGGTTGCGCCACCGCTTTACGGTGATGCAACCGCCTTTTCCTGTGCCATCGCCCCGGTGATGGAGCTTCTCGCTCTCACTCCTCGGGCCCAACGAGTTCGAAGTCATTCTGCGTCAGGGCAGCACGCAGGCGCTCCTCCGCGATGTCTGCGTAGTGCTCGGAGAGTTCGATGCCGATGAACTTGCGGCCTTCTCGGAGGGCGGCTACACCCGTGCTCCCGGAGCCGGTGAAGGGGTCGAGGACGGTTCCGTCCGGCGGACAGATCTTCACGAGTTCCTGCATCACCTCGACAGGCTTCTGGGTGATGTGCACGCGGTCCTTCCTCGGCTGGCTCGCTGTGTAAAGACCCGGGAGGTAGACGGGGTTGCGGTTGGCGTCGACGGGCCCCTTGGTTCCCCACACGATGTACTCGCACGACTGCTTGTGTCGGCCCTTCTGGGGCCGGAGCCGGGCGCCAGCCACCACGGGTCAACGATGTTCGGGTCCCCAAACGGCGCTCATGGAGGTGATCGCAAACGCAGAGACCAACACCGCAGAAGGGCGCACGCCGACCTCAGCAACCGAGCCGCGAGGACACGCAAGACCCTCTCCGGACTCACGGAAATCGCTAGCGCGAACGGACCAACGACCCGGCGAAGCTCCTGCGGGAACAGTCTCGGACCCTACGTCAGGCCCACATGAGATCAAGGCCGGAAAGCTGCCCCTCAAGGCACGACAGGGCGGGTTCGCCATCCTCAACAAAACCTAAGAAATCGACCATTACCGATTTTCGATCATGGCCCTGAACTGCTGATTCACTTGCGGTCATATTGGTCACCGCAACAACAACCGACATGCACTTCTGTTATGTTTCCGAGATATTCAGTGGGGGTGCAACATGGGCGTTTACTAACAAAAAGTGCATCCTGCTGGCACTTTGGGGTGCGAGCGCATGTGTGGAAGAGGTCACTACTGCGCCAATCTGCGCAGTACCCCGCGTTACGCTCACGGACATGCCCAGCGACATATTCAGCCAGACTTCTGAGTACTCAGCGTTTTGGAATGAGTACCACCTGTGCACACTGACCACGCTTCGCTCCGACGGAAGCCCGCATGTAGTGCCTGTCGGCGTGACCCTTGATGTCGATGCGGGAGTCGCCCGCGTTATCACACGCAAATCAAGTAAGAAGGTCGCCAATATTCAGGCGCTCCGCCCCGGCGAAGCCCGCGCAGCCGTCTGCCAGGTCGATGGAGGCCGCTGGGCCACCCTGGAAGGCACGGCCGAAGTGCTGACCGACGCAGCCGCGGTCGACAACGCCGTCACCCGCTACGCGGACCGGTACGGGCGGACGCCGGCTCCGGACCCGGAGCGCGTGGTCATCGAGATCACAATCGACCGAGCCATGGGCCAGGTGAACGCCACCCGTCCGAAGACCGCGAGTACTGCGGCCTGACCCGGCCTTGGGGCCGACGTCCTGGGCCGCTACAGCTTCACCCCGTCGATGCCGGCGTCCGGGCTGCGCCCCCCTGCGCGACCCGGACGCCGTCGGGCCGACGAGGACGACGGCGACGCGGACTACCAGGCCGGGCGCCGGGCGGGGGCCGTCACGGCTGCACCGTCGCCTGGGAAGCCGGGCATGCTAACGCCGGGCATCCGACCGGGACCCGGCGTGCCTCTGAACCCCGCACGAGGCGGTGCATCGACGGCCGCTACAGCCCGCCGCGTTCCCGCTGAAGTACGTGGTTGGCGAGCGCCTCGCGGATATCACGAAACGGCCGCGCCGGTGGCCGGACTTGAAACACACTGCGCCGGCGATGCTGATCCGGCTGCCGCGTCGGCCCGCCACCCACGCCACAGGTCTGGCCCCGCGTGGGGCCCAGGTACGCCCACGCTAGGCGCTACATAAGGCAGCCAGGCGATTTTGACGCCGACTTCCTCAACATCCCTGGAATGAGAGGCCCCGGCAGGTGGAACTGGACCCGCAACAAGCGCTTCAGCACACAGATCACCGGAACCGTCACCGTCCCGCCGGGAGGCGTCGCCGTCGTCTGCGAGCCACGCCGAACCGTCTGCCGAAGTGACCTGACCGCGATACCACACCAGGGATGCGGTCCGGTCACTTCCGCTGTGCCGGAGCGGCTGATCAGTGCAGCCGGGCGAGCAGGTGGTACCGGCCAGAGATCTTTAAGGATGCGGGTTACGGCGGGTCATGACGGTTGTCGTGGTCCGCGCAATGCTGGAGGGATGAGGTATCCCGATGGCGGTGGGCTGACGGCCGAGGAGCGGGATCGGCGTGAGCAAGTCCGGCTCGCAGCTGCTGACTTGCTCGAGGCGGGGGCCAGTGACCGGGAGGTGGCCCGGCGGTTCAGAGTGACCCGCATGTCGGCGAACCGCTGGCGTCGCGCCCTGGCTTTGGGCGGTCGGCGGACCCTGGTCTCCAAGGGTCCTGGCGGTGCCCGCTGCAAGCTTGATGCGGGTCAACTACGTGCCTTGGAAGCGGTGTTGGAGGCCGGTCCGGCCGCGTGCGGCTGGAGCGACCAGTGCTGGACGCTGGTGAGGATCGCCGAAATCGTGCGCCGCCGGTTCGGCGTCGAGTACACCCTGGCCGGGCTCGACCTGCTGCTGCACCGCATCGGCTGGAGCGTGCAGATCCCGACCCGTAAAGCCACCGAGCGGGACGAGAGAAAGATCGCCGCCTGGAAGGACGAGCAGTGGCCCGTCATAAAATGAGGGCGGCGGACTTGGGTGCCTGGCTCTGCTTCGAGGACGAGGCAGGTCAGGGCCTGAGGCCGCCCAAGGGACGTACCTGGGGCCGCCGTGGCCATACTCCGGTAGTGCAGGTCACCACCGCCGGCACCAAACGGATCTCTATGGCGGCGCTGATCTGCGTCAAGGCCGGCCGTCGGCCGCGCCTGATCTACCGCATTCACCTCGACCGCGGCCCCGCCAAGGGGCGGCGCAAGGGCTTCACCGAGACCGACTACGCCCGCCTGCTCGACGCCGCACACCAGCAACTCGGCGGTCCCGTCGTCTTGGTCTGGGACAATTTGAACACGCACGTCAGCCGCACCATGCGACGGCTGATCGCCGCGCGATTATGGCTGACCGTCTACCAGATGCCGCCGTACGCTCCCGAGCTCAACCCGGTCGAGGGCGTGTCGTCGCACCTGAAGAGATCCCTGGCCAACCTCACCAAACACAGCCTCGACCAGCTCGCCGTGCTGGTGAAGACGCGGCTGAAACGGATGCAGTACCGCCCGCACCTCGTCGAGGGGCTCATCGCCAAGACCGGACTCGACCTCCAACCGCCGTAGCCCCAGCTATTAAAGATCTCTAGCGGACGGGTCCTGACACCGCTCGCTTCCCAGCCCTGCTCCGTTGACCGACAACCTCGGTCACCAACGGGCACGAGCAAGGACCTTGCGGCTCGGCGTCGATCACCGCCGCGCGCCGTCGGGCGGAAGGCTCTCGCACCATTCCCACTCGTTTCCCATCTCGACGGGTGTAGCGGGCTACACCTCCGGTTCGGGAGGGTGCTCCCTCGTGGCGACACGCTGCCGACGGAATCGTGGAGGGCGACGGAAGGGCCCCCTCCCAGCTCCCCTATGAACAAACAGGGCGCACCCCCACAGAGGCGGTTCTTCGACTTCTCGCCGTTCCTGAACCGCTGATGTGGAGGCGTATCCCGCCATGGCAACTGTCCTTTATCGCCTGGGCCGTGTGGCTTTCCGGTGGCGCTGGTTCGTCACCTTGTTGTGGGTGGCGGTGCTGGGCGCCGCCGGTTTCGCCGCCTCCAAGGTGCCTGCCGCCGCGGACGAAGGCTTCACCATGCCCGGAATCGAGTCGCAGAAGGCGTTCGACCTGCTGGAGCAGCGTTTCCCCGGCTCGGCGGCCGACGCGGCGAGCGCCCGGATCGTGTTCGTGGCACCGAACGGTGAGAAGGTCACCGCCACCGAGAACAGAAGGACCGTCGAGCACCTCGTCGACGATGCCGCCGACGGCTCCCAGGTCGCCGGCGCCGTCGACCCCTTCCAGGCGAAGGCGGTGAGCAGGGACGGTACGACGGCGTACGCGACCGTCAGCTTCAAGGCGGGCGCCGACGACCTGACCGACGCGAGCAAGGAGCACCTGGAGCGCGCCATCGACGGGGCCCGGGACGCGGGCCTGACCGTCGAGGTCGGCGGCGACGCACTGGCCACCCAGCCCTCGGCGGGCGGCGCGGCCGAGGTGGTCGGCATCGCGGTGGCCGCTCTCGTCCTGCTGATCACCTTCGGGTCGATGGCCGCCGCCGGGCTGCCACTGCTGACCGCGATCCTCGGTGTCGGCCTCAGCATGGCCGGGATCATGGCCGTGTCGGAGGCCTTCGGCCTGTCCGAGAGCACCGGCACGCTGGCCACCATGCTCGGTCTGGCCTGCGGCATCGACTACGCCCTGTTCGTCGTCTCCCGGTACCGGGAGGAGCGTGCCAAGGGGCACCCGCCGCGGGAAGCGGCGGGTCTCGCCGCCGGTACGGCCGGTTCGGCGGTCGTCTTCGCCGGCCTCACGGTCGTCATCGCGCTGGCCGGGCTGTCCGTGGTCGGCATTCCGCTGCTCACCAAGATGGGGCTCGCCGCCGCTGCCGCGGTCCTGGTCGCGGTGCTGGTGTGCCTGACGCTGGTCCCGGCCGTCCTCGGCTTCTGGCCGAACGCCGTTCTCTCACGCGGCGCCCGCCGCAACTCCCCGCGCTACCGCAGGAAGCAGCGCAAGGAGGACAACGGCGGATCTCGCTGGGCGCGCATCGTCGTACGCCACCCGCTGCCCGTCCTGCTGCTCGGCGTCGTGGGCCTGGGTGCCGTCGCCACGCCCGTCCTGGACCTCCAGCTCGGCATGCCCGGCGACGAGGCCAAGCCCACCTCCACCACCGAGCGCCGGGCGTACGACGCCCTGGCCGAGGGCTTCGGTCCCGGCTTCAACGGGCCCTTGACCATCGTCGTGGACGCCCAGGGCTCCGCGGATGCGAAGGCGGCTGTGGCAGCGATCGCGAAGGACGTACGGGCCACGGAGGGGGTCGTGTCCGTCTCACCGGCCCGCTTCAACTCCGCCGGTGACACCGCCGTGTTCTCCGCCGTCCCGTCCACCGCGCCCACGGACGAGAAGACCAAGGATCTCGTCACCGCCATCCGCGACGAACGCCCCAGCATCGAGTCCAAGGCGGGCGCCTCCATCGAGGTCACCGGCAAGACCGCGCTGGACATCGACGTCGCCGAGAAGGTGCAGGCCTCGCTGATGCCGTATCTGGCGGTCGTGGTGGGACTCGCCATCGTCCTGCTGCTGGTCGTGTTCCGGTCTCTGCTGGTGCCCGTGAAGGCCGCGTTCGGGTTTCTGCTGTCCGTGCTGGCGGCGCTGGGTTCGGTGGTGCTGGTCTTCCAGCAGGGGCACGGCGCCGACCTGCTGGGCGTGGAGTCCACCGGGCCGATCATGAGCATGATGCCGATCTTCCTGGTGGGCATCGTCTTCGGTCTCGCCATGGACTACGAGGTGTTCCTTGTCTCGCGGGTGCGCGAGTCCTACGTCCACGGGGACGCGGCCAAGACGGCGATCGTCTCCGGGTTCAAGCACAGTGCCCGGGTGGTCGTGGCCGCCGCACTGATCATGATGGCCGTCTTCTCCGGCTTCATCGGGGCCGGCGAGTCGATGATCAAGATGATCGGGTTCGGGCTGGCCATCGCGGTCCTGTTCGACGCCTTCGTCGTCCGCATGGCGATCGTCCCCGCCGTCCTGTCCCTCCTCGGTGACAAAGCCTGGTACCTGCCCCGCTGGCTGGACCGGCTGCTGCCCGACATCGACGTCGAGGGCGAGAAGCTCAGCCGCAAGGTTTCCGCACCGACGGGTCCCGCCGCCGACTTGGACGACCGGCCGCGCGCCGAGCCCGTCCCCATCCGCTAGCGGCGACCGCGCGGCCCCTCTTGGGGCGGCCGCCTCCCGACCGGGGCCGCCGAAGCGGCGGCGGCCCCCGCGCCGCCCCCGTGGGGACAGGGGCAGCGCGATCCCGGGCCCGGTAGCCGGAGCTTCCCCCAGCTCCGGCCGCCGGGCTCGTGGACTTGGCCGGGGGCGCGGGGTGTAGCGCGCTACACCCCCGCCTCGAGAGAGCGCTCCCTCGTCCCGGCCGCCAGCCCAGGGAATCGTGGACGACACAGCAGGACGTCCCGCAAGCTCCGCTGCGCAGGCCGGACTTCACCAGCCGCAACACCCCCTCGACTGGAGCCCCGCGATGAACATCACGGTCGCCGTGGTACTGGCGCTCGCCTCCATCGCCGCCTACGCCGCCGCGGCCACGACGCAGCACCGTGTCGCCTCCGCCGACGGGCATGAGCTGCGGCACATGTTGACCAGTCCTGCCTGGTGGGCGTCGAACGCCGCCAATGCCACGGGCGCGGCGCTGCACGTCACTGCCCTCAAGTACGGTCGGCTCACCCTGGTCCAGTGCCTCGGCTCGCTGACCGTCGTAGCCGCCGTCCCGATCGCCGCCCGCGGTGCCGGACGCTGTGTCAGCGGTGGCGAATGGCACGGCATGGCGCTCGCCCTCGCCGGGTTCGCCGCCCTGCTCCCGCTCACCGCGACCGGCGGGGACTCCACGGGCGTCCTCACCACCCCGGCCGCCGTGGCCGTCGCGATCACCGCCTCCCTCGTCGTCCCGCTCGCCCTGTCGGTCCGCACCGGCACCCCGCGCACCCTGGCCCTGGCGGCGGCCTCCGGGATCGCCTCCGGCACCGGCTCCGCGCTCGCCCAGACGGTCCTGCACACCGACCGTCTGCCGACCTGGCAGACCGCGCTGGTGGCTGTCCCGGCCGTCGCCCTGGCCGTGGCCGGTCTGCTGCTGTCCCAGACCGCCTACATCGGCGGGCTCGGCGCTCCCCTCGCCACCCTCACCCTGGCCAACCCTCTGGCCGCATCCGCCATCGGCCTCACCCTCCTCGGCGAGCACATCCACGGCGGCCTCCTCGGCATCGCCCTGGCCCTCACCGGCGCAACGCTCGCCGCCCGCGGAATCCTCCACCTCGCCCGCCCCACCACCGCCTTCCCCGCAGCGGACGACGCCCGGGCCCCCGGGGCACATGGCCCCGCCCGCACTGCTCCGGCCCCGCGGCCCCCGGCGATCGGCCGCCTTACGTACCCGCGCCTCGCGGGAGTGACCGAACTGGAAGGCAGACCCTTTGATGGCACCTCACATCCGGACCGTACTGGTCGGCGTCCTCGTCACCTGCGGCACGCTGGCCACCGTGGTCGGCGTCGCCCGGAACGAGCACGACCAGGCCCAAGCCGCCCCCGCTGCGAAAGGCCCGTACGTCGCCCTCGGCGACTCCTACACCGCCGGCCCGAAGATCCCCGGCCAGACGGGCACCCCGGCCGGCTGCGACCGCTCCGACCACAACTACCCGGCACTGGTCGCCCCCCGGCTCGGCGTGAAGGACACCGGCTTCCGCGATGTCAGCTGCAGCGGCGCCACCACCGCCGACCTCACCAGACCCCAGCTCACGGAACACGGCACCAACCCGCCCCAGCTCGCGGCGCTTTCGCCGAGGACCCGCCTGATCACCCTCGGCATCGGCGGCAACGACATCGGCTTCGGCTCGGTGATCAAACGGTGCGTCACGATGGGGGTGGCGTACCAGGCCCTCGGCAGCGGCAGGTACGTCCCCGAGGACGCCCCGTGCGAACGGCACTACGTCGACGGCGGCACCGACAACGTGGAGCGGGAGATCGGGGCCGCGGGCGAACGGCTGGCCGGCGCGCTGACGGAGATCAACCGCCGCGCGCCCCGGGCCCGGGTCTACGTCGTCGGCTATCCGGCGATCCTGCCCACCGACGGCAGCGGCTGCGGCGGCGTCCTGCCACTCGCGCCCGGCGATATTGGTTACCTGCGGGAGAAGGAGCAGCAGCTCAACGGGGAGCTGCGGGAGCGAGCTCAGGCATCGGGAGCGGTGTACGTCGACACGTACGGTCCGTCCGAGGGCCGCGATGCCTGCTCGGACGTGGCCACCCGCTGGATCGAACCCCTTGTCCCCAGCAGCCCTGCTGCGGCCGTCCACCCCAACGCACGCGGTGAACGCGGTATGGCGGACGCCGTGCTGGGTGTCCTCCGGTGACCGGTCAAGCACCCTTCTGCTGATGGTCGTTGAGGTAGGCCAGCACAGCGAGCACCCTGCGGTGCCCGCTGTCGCTGGGCGGCAGGTGCAGCTTCAGGAAGATGTTGCCGATGTGTTTGCTGACCGACCTCTCGGTGATGACCAGCGTCGTGGCGATGGTGGCGTTGTCGTGCCCCTCGGCCATCAGCTTCAGCACCTCGCGCTCGCGCGGGGTGAGGGAGCCCAGCGGTGAGTCCCGGCGGCGCGTCAGCAGCTCGGTCACCACCTCCGGATCCAGCGCCGTACCGCCGGAGGCGACCCGCTCCAGGGCGTCCAGGAACTCGTCGACCCGGCCCACCCGGTCCTTGAGCAGATAGCCGACCCCGCTCGCCCCGCCGCCGAGCAGCTCGGCGGCGTACGACTCCTCGACGTACTGGGACAGGACCAGCACCGGCAGCCCGGGGATCTTCTCCCGTGCCTCCAGGGCGGCCCGCAGGCCCTCATCGCGGAAGCCTGGCGGCATCCGTACGTCCAGCACGGCCACGTCCGGGCGGTGCTGCAGCAGCGCGGGCATGATCTCCGGCCCGCTGCCGGCCACGGCCACGACCTCGTGCCCGGACGAGGTCAGCAGCAGCACGAGCCCTTCCCTGAGCAGAGCGTTGTCCTCGGCGATCACCACGCGCACGGCAGGTCCGTCCTTGTCCACATCGGTCTTGTCCTCGTCCCCGCCGGCTCGGTCACCACACGCACGGCAGCTCCACGGCAATCGTCGTCGGTCCCCCCGCGGGGCTGGTCACGGTCACCTCACCGTCCATAGCTGCGACGCGCCGTCGGATGCCGAGCAGTCCGGTGCCGCCCTTGTCGTCAGCGCCGCCCATCCCCTCGTCCTGGACGACGGCCCGCAAACCCCTGGGGACGCGCTCCAGTTGAACGGTCGCGCGCCGTGAACCGCTGTGCTTGGCGGCGTTGGTGAGCGCTTCGGCGACGGCGAAGTAGGCTGCCGCCTCCACCGCCGCCGGAGCCCGCGGCCCCTCCTCCAGTCCCCCGTCCACCCGCACGGTCACCTCCAGGCCGCTGCCGGCCGCCAGCGCCCGTACGGCGCCGACGAGACCGCGGTCGGTGAGGATCGGCGGGTGGATGCCGCGTACCACCTGCCTCAGCTCGGTCAGCGCCTCCTCGGCCTGGTCCTGAGCGTCGGCCAGCAGCTTGCGCGCGGCTTCGGGATCACGGTCATACGCCCGTTGCGCGAGCCCGATCCGCATGGACAGGGCGACCAGGCGGGCCTGTGCCCCGTCGTGCAGGTCCCGCTCGATACGGCGCAGCTCGGCGCCGTGCGCGGCGATCGCGTCCGCCCGGGTGGCGGCCAGTTCCTCGACACGCGCGGCCAGCAGCGCCTGGGGCGAGGGTTTGAGCAGGGCCTGGGACCAGCGGGCCTCCAGGTCGGCGAGGCGGGTGACCAGCGGCAGGACGACTGCCTCGCGGCGCAGCAGCCCGCACCACACCCCGTCGACGACCAGGCCCAGCGGCCACAGCGGCAGCACCGCGAACAGCAGGGCTCCATAGACGTAGGAGGCGGCCATCCAGCGTAGGTCGGTGAGGGTGCCCGGGTCACGGACGGCGGTACGCAGACGCTCGCGCAGGGGGCCGGTGATCGGCTGGTACGCCTCGGGGATCCGCCGGCCCGTCCAGCCGGCCGTAAGAGCGCGTTTGGCTCCGGCGATCCGGCGGATCAGCAGCACCGTCTCGGGCAACATCCACGCCCCGACCACCGCGACCGTGCCAATGGCCGTGATCAGCAACACGGTGATGAACAGGTACAGGCCGAAGGCCAGCACTGCGGCCACGAGCAGATGGAGCGTGGCCCGCGCTGCCTGCCGGATCGTTCTGCCCATGGCGGCAAGGCTAGGGCCTGGGCGAACGGACGTGATCGTTCGGGGGCGCGCGGGCCGCTGACGTACTGGGTTCATGGCGCCGTGTACTCCTTCGCCGGGGGGTCTTCGAGAGGGAGCAGGCGCAACGGCGGTTCCGCGACGACCTCGAATCCGCCCCGTGGCCGATGGCCCGCGCGCAGACGGCCGCCGGCCGCGTGGGCGCGCTCGCGCATGCCGATGAGCCCGTAGCCGCTGTGAGGGAAGGCCGGGTCGGTCGACGCCGTGCTCCCGCTGTTGGTGATGGTGATGGCCAGCAGGTCGTCGGCGTAAGTGAGCCGTACCTCGGCCGTGCCAGTGGGGGCGTGCTTGGTGACGTTGGTGAGTGCCTCCTGCACGATGCGGTACGCCGTGAGGTCCGTCCGGGCGGGAAGCGGCGGCGGGGCCGGCAATCAGCGCCGTGGGCAGGAGCACCGCTATACCGGTGAAGGTGAAGGAGTTGGCCGTCTTGCGGTCGGAGCGCACGGCCGGCGAGTGGAGCGCGGCCATGAGCGGTCCCAGCAGCATGACGGTGAGAACGTAACCGACAGCGGCCATCACGGTGGCGCAAGCGATGGTCACCGCTGTCGTGATGCGGGGCCGCATACGGCGCCACAGCAGCGCGATACAGGAGATGCCGGCGAGGAGCGCCCCGGGCCACCGCGACCTTCGCCGGTGCGAGGGGGACCGCGGAACCGCCGTAGCATGCTGCTGATCATCGGTGGGAGTCCTGTGCGAAGGGGAAGCGGACACTTCGGTACGGGGCTGGGAGGGGCGGCGACGGATGCGCTTGAGGACGTGATGGGTGCGAGGGAGCACGCACTCCTCCGCCCGCCGGACCCCGCTCATGCGCTCGTTCCCTGTCGTAAGAAACCACCGCCCGGGGCGTCCAGGCCAGGTGCGCCGCCGTGTGGGAATTCGGCCGGTCTGCGTTACGACGTGCAGACGTTCTTCAGTGCGTCGGCCGCGGCATCGATCCGGCTGGCGTCCGGGGCGCTGTCACCGTCGAGGACGGCCTTGTTGTAGCTGGCGATCGCGTCCTTGAGGTCGTCAATCGCCTTGCCGACCTTGTCGTCGGCCGTCCCGCCGTCGACCTTGTCGATCTTGTCGAGGTTGTTCTCAATGGTTTCGATGGACTCCTCGGTCCGATCGGGATCCTTCGCCGCATCCAGGCCGGCCTCATGGATCGCCTGGACGCTGTCGGCGATCGTCCCGGCGTTCCGCAGGCAGTCCAGCGAGTTGTCTGCTTTCGAGCCGTCCGCGTCATCGCATCCAGTGGCCATTCCTGCGGTGAGGATGACTGCGGCTACGGCGGTGGCGACGGAGGCAGTACGACGGGGTCGGCTGTCAGCGGACATAGAGGGGTCCTGCCTTTCAGTTGCGCGGAACGACCAGAGCGACAGGTCGGCGACGGACGATCGCACGGGGGCAAGCGGCGGCTTCATGACAGTGCCCTTCGTGGGAAGGGGAGACGGCGGGGTGCACTGTGAGGTGCGGATCTGTTGTGATCTCTGGGGACCACGATCCCGCCGGCCGCTCGCCGACACGAGGGACCAGCCTCCCGAACCGATGGTGTAGTCCGCTACACCTTGGGGCCGAACGCGCCTGAGGGCCACGCGCGCTCTGTCGGCATGTGGCTGGCACCGCTCATGCCAACGCCCTGATCCCGAACCCGAACCCTCGCGGGAATTAGTTGAGTTAGGCAAGCGGAGCGGTAGGGTGGAGCGCATGGACGGCAGTGGCGCCCGAGCGAAACCGGCACTCGCCCGGGGAGCCGGTCAGCACCTCCTGCTCGTCGTCCATGAGCCGGGCGTTGCCGAACTCCTCTCCACCACCCTGGAGTTGGCGGGATACCGCACCGCCCTGGCCAGGACCGGGGGCGAGGCTCTGGAGCGGCTCGAGGAGCAGCGGTTCGACCTGATGGTCGTCGACTCGGCGCTGCCGGACATGGTGAGCCTGGCCCAGGAACGGCCCGTCGTGGTCCACCGCCCCCCGGTGCTCGTCCTGACGGAGTACGACTCGCTGGGCGCCCTCGTGCCCGAACTGGGCCCGGGAGAGCGGGACTACGTCACCAAGCCCTTCCGGGTGGCCGAGGTGCTGGCCCGGGTGCAGGTCCTGCTGCGGGATGCGCGCCCCGGGCATCCGCGGGACGGCACGCTCAGCTACCGCGACCTGGTCCTGGACGACACCCTGCGCGAGGCGCGCCGCGGCACCCGCACCCTGGACCTGACCCCGGCCGAGTACCGGCTGCTGCGCCATCTGCTGACCAACGCCCACAGGGTGCTCTCCAAGGAGCAGATCGGACAGCACGTCTGGGGCGGCCACCGCGGCGACAACTCCATCGAGCAACTCGTCTCCCGGCTGCGGCGCAAGGTCGACCGTGACGCGCCCGGCCTGATTCACACACGCCGAGGGTTCGGCTACTGGCTCGGGCACGCCGACGCCGAGCACTGACCTGCCGCACCAAACGGCGCCTGTGCTTGCAACTCCTCTACACAGCAAGGCATTTGGCCACCCCGACGCGTCTGTGATCTGCATCACGTCAGCTCTCTGTCAGGGAACTGATCGGAAGCCGTCAGCCCGCTCTGTTTGCATGTGCTCATCGAGGCCTCGACCACTTCACCCCGGCGCTCCCACTCTCGAGCGGAGCCCCCACCACCGAGGAGAACCATGGCCGACACCCTGGCAGGACCCGTTCCCGAGGCACCGGACTCGCCCCCCGAGTTCCCGATGGCCCGGGAGGCCCGCTGCCCCTTCGACCCGCCGCCCGCCCTGAAGGACCTCCAGGAGAAGACGCCCCTGACGAAGGTGCGGCTGTGGGACGGCAGCGAACCGTGGCTCGTGACCCGGTACGCCGACCAGCGCGCCATCCTCGGCGACGCCCGAGTCAGCGCCGACACCGACAGCCCCGGCTACCCGACCAAGGCCAGTCCCGAGGGCGGCGAGGGCAAGCTCAGCTTCATCATGATGGACGACCCCGAACACGCCCGGCTGCGCCGGATGGTGACGGCCCCGTTCGCCGTGAAGAAAGTAGAGGCCCTGCGGCCCGCCGTGCAGAGGATCGTCGACGACCTGATCGACGGGATGCTGAACCGGCCGGGCCCGGTGGACCTCGTGGAGGAGTTCGCCCTGCCGATCCCCTCCCTGGTGATCTGCGAACTGCTCGGCGTGCCCTACGACGACCACGCGCTGTTCCAGGAGAACACCAAGACGATGGTCCGCACGACCGCGACCCCCGAGCAACGCGGTGTGGCGACCCGGGAGATGGCCGGATACCTGGCCGGTCAGATCGCCAAGCGGCTCGCCGAGCCGAAGGACGACCTGCTCTCCAGCATCGCCGGTCGCGTCACGGCCGGGGAGATCGACCACCAACAGGCCACCGAGATGGCCCTGCTCCTGCTGATCGCGGGCCACGAGACCACCGCGAACATGATCGCCCTCGGCACCCTCGCCCTACTCCAGAACCCCGACCAGCTCGCCCTGCTGCGCGACAGCGACGACCCGAAGTTCGTCGCGGGCGCGGTCGAGGAACTGCTGCGCTACCTGAACATCACCCACCTCGGGCGGCGCCGCGCGGTCACCGAGGACATCGAGATCGCCGGCCAGGTCGTCAGGGCCGGCGAGGGCGTCATCATGGCCAACGAGATCGCCAACCGCGACCCCGAGGTGTTCCCCGACCCGGACCGGCTCGACCTCACCCGCGACGCCCGCCGCCACGTCGCCTTCGGCTTCGGCGTCCACCAGTGCCTGGGCCAGCCGCTGGCCCGGATGGAACTCCAAGTCGTGTACGGCACCCTCTACAAGCGCATTCCCACGCTGAAGCTGGCCTGCGCGCTGGAGGACGTCCGGTTCAAGAACGACGCGTTCATCTACGGCGTGCACGAACTGCCCGTCTCCTGGTGACAGCTCCCCGTCCCGCGAACGAACCAAGAACACGAGCGAAGCAAGTAAGGGGAATCCCATGAAGGTGGAGCTGGAAGCCGACAAGTGCGTCGCCTCCGGGCAGTGCGTGCTCGCCGCGATGGATGTCTTCGACCAGGACGACGACGGCATCGCGATCCTCCTGGAGGAGCAGGTCGGCGACGACCGACTCGACGACGTCAAGGAGGCCGTCGCGGTCTGCCCGGCCGCCGCCATCCGGCTGGTCGAGCAGTGAGGCGGATCGTCGTCGTCGGTGCCTCGGCCGCCGGACTCGCGGCGGCCGAGACCCTCCGCCGGGAGGGCTACGACGGCACCCTCACCCTGGTCGGCGACGAACCGCTCGCCCCGTACGACCGCCCGCCCCTGTCCAAGCAGATCCTGGCCGCGGAGTGGGAGCCCAAGCGGCTGGCGCTGCGCACCCCCGACGCGCTGGCCGCGCTCGACCTCGACCTGCGGCTCGGCGTGGCGGCCACCGGCCTCGAACCGGCCGCCCGAACCGTCGAGTTGGCCGACGGATCCGCCCTCCCCTACGACGGGCTGATCGTGGCCACCGGGGTCCGGCCGCGCCGGCTGCCCGGCGAGGGCGCGCACGTCCTGCGAACCCTCGACGACGCGCTGACCCTGCGGGAGCGGCTCACCCCGGGGCGGCGGCTGGTCGTGGTGGGCGCCGGGTTCCTCGGCGCGGAGGCCGCCGCCGTCGCCTGGCGGCTCGGCTGCGAGGTCACGCTCTTCGAACCCGCCCCGGTGCCACTGGCCCACGCCGTCGGCATGGAGGTCGGCAGGGTCCTGACCAACGCCCATCTGGAGCGGGGCGTGAAACTGCGCTGCGGGGTCACCGTCACGGAGGTGACCGAGGACGGCGTGCGGCTCGCGGACGGCTCGGAGATCGAGGCCGACGAGGTGCTGGTCGCCGTCGGCTCCCTGCCCAACACCGAGTGGCTCGCGGGCAGCGGCCTGATCGTCGGGGACGGCGTGGTGTGCAACGAGTACTGCGAGGCCGCCCCGAACGTGTTCGCGGCCGGTGACGTCGCCCGCTGGTACAACCCGCTGTTCGGCACGTCGATGCGCATCGAGCACCGTACCAACGCGGCCGAACAGGGCATGGCCGCCGCCCGCAACCTGCTGCACCCCGAGGCGGGCAAACCCTTCACGCCGGTGCCGTACTTCTGGTCCGACCAGTACGACATGAAGATCCAGGCCTACGGCTATCTCCGCGGCCACGACGAAGTCGCCCTCGTCGAGGGCGACTTGGCCGAGCGGAAGTTCGTCGCCGCGTACCGCACCGGCGACCGCGTCACCGGCACCCTCGCCGTCGGCATGCCGCCCAAGGCGATCCGCCCATGGCGGCAGGCGATCGCGAGCGGCGGGGCGTGGCACGACGGCGTACGCACCACAGTCCCCGCAGTGGAGTCCTGACCTCCGACGACGCCGATACCTCACCTCGGCAACTTCAGCCCCTCACATGAGGAGATAGACGATGTCCACTACTCCATCAGGTCCGCCGTCGACAGCGTCCCCGCACGAGGAGCGCCTGCTGATCGACGGAGAGCTCCGTAGCGCCGCGGGCAGCGGCACGTTCGAGGTGCTCAACCCGGCGGACGGCACCGTTCTGGGCAAGGTCGCCGACGCCGGCCGGGAGGACATGCTCGACGCGATCGCCGCGGCCCGGCGCGCGTTCGAGGAGACGGACTGGGCCGTCGACCGGCAGTTCCGCAAGCGCGTCCTGACCCAGCTCCTCGACGCGCTGGTCGAGGAGAAGGACGAGCTGCGCGAGGAACTCATCGCGGAGGTCGGAGCTCCGCGCATGCTCACCTTCGGTGCTCAGCTGGAAGAGCCTCTGAAGCTGTTCCAATGGCACATCGACCACATCGAGCAGTTCGAGTGGGTGCGCCGACTCGACGACACCGTCAACCGGTTCACCAACGAGCCCAGCGAGCGGTGGGTGGTCAAGGAGCCCGTCGGCGTCGTCGCCGCCATCACGCCCTGGAACTTCCCCTTCAGGTTGCTGCTCGGCAAGCTCGCCGGCGCTCTCGCCACCGGCAACACGGTCGTCGCGAAGCCCGCCCCCGAGACACCATGGAACGCCACTCGCATCGGCCGGCTCATCGCCGAGCGCACCAACATCCCGGCCGGCGTGGTCAACGTGGTGCCGACCAGCAACCTTGACGCGGCCGAACTCCTCCTGACCGACCCGCGCGTCGACATGGTGTCGTTCACCGGCTCCACGGCCACGGGGCAGCGCGTCCTCGAACTCGCCGCGCCGACCTTCAAGCGCACGATGCTGGAGCTCGGCGGCAAGAGCGCGTCGATCATCCTCGACGACGCGGACCTCACACAGGCCATCCCGCAGGCGCTCGGCGCGCTCGCCCACTCGGGCCAGGGTTGCGCACTGCCGACCCGACTGCTCGTGCACCGCAAGGTCTACGACCAGGTCGTCGCCGGCCTTACACAGGCGTTCCAGCAGGTGTCCTGGGGTGACCCTCAGGACCAGGGCACGCTGGCCGGCCCGATCATCTCGGCCCGCCAGCGCGACCGCGTCGCCGACTACATCCGCATCGGCCAGGAAGAGGGCGCGAGGCTCGCGGTCGGCGGCGGCGTCCCCGACCGCGCGGGCTTCTGGGTGGAGCCGACACTCTTCGTCGACGTCGACAACGACTCCACCATCGCACAGGAGGAGATCTTCGGACCGGTGCTCACCGCGACCCCGTTCGACACCGACGAAGAGGCGATCCAGCTGGCCAACGCGAGCCGGTACGGCCTCGCCGGATACGTCGCCTCGGCCTCGACGGAGCGCGCCCTGCGCATCGCACGCGCCATCCGAACCGGCAGCTTCATGATCAACGGTGGCTCGTTCTCCGGCGGGGACGCCCCCTTCGGCGGTTACAAGGCCAGCGGCATCGGCCGCGAGGGCGGCCGCGAGGGCTTCGAGGCCTACACCGAGACCAAGACCATCGGGTCCGCGCTCTCGCTCCCGCTTCCCTGACGCACCACTCCCACAGACACGGCAGGCCCGCACCCGCCACCGGGCGCAGGCGCAGGCGAGAGGAATCAGACACATGAACGACTACCTTCAGTACACCGGCAGGACGGCGGTCGTGACCGGCAGCGCCTCCGGGATCGGCAGGGCGACGGCGAAGCGACTCGTCGAACTGGGCGCGGAGGTCCACGCCATCGACTACGCGCCGACCGACCTGCCGGGCCTCGCCTCCGCGATCCAGGCGGACCTGGCACTGCGCGACGACATCGACCGTGCATTCGCGAAACTCCCCGAGCACATCGACGCGTTCTTCGGCGTGGCCGGAGTCTCAGGTCTCCATCACGACTACAACACCACGCTGCTGATCAACTTCGGCGCCTACAAGTACATCTCGGACACGCACCTGGAGGCGCGGATGGGCGACGGCGGCGCCATCGTCTATGTGACCTCCATGGGCGGTATCAACTGGGAGCGCTACCAGGAGGAACTCAAAGGGCTGATCCACGTCGCCGGGTGGGATGCCACCGTCGACGCGATCGAAGCACTCGGTCTCAACGACCAGCCCGGGCCGGCCGCTTACCCCCTCTCCAAGCGGCTGCTCAACCTGTTCATGGCGCACAGCGCCACCGCGCTCGGAAGCCGCGGAATCCGGGTCAACGCCGTCCTCCCGACGAGCACCGAGACCGGTCTGACGTCCGACTTCGCCGTGATGGCCGGCGGACGCGCATCGCTTGAGTCGCGGGCCGGCCTGAACCAACGTCTGGCCACGCCGGAGGAGATGGCAGACCCCGTCGTGTTCCTCAACTCCCATGCGGCGCGGTACATCTCCGGACACCCACTCACGGTCGACTTCGGCGCCCGCAACCTGCAACTCCTCGGCCGCACCGCCGACGCGCTGGACCGCCCGCTCATCGGGAACGCGCAGGCCACACGCTCCTGACTCCCTGCAAGCCTGCCTACCAGGGGTGCGCGAAGGCCGACGCCCGTCCTGGCCCGCGCGCACCCCTCTCCCCTTACGTCAGCTGAGCCTCCTGCCGTTCCAGCGCCGGCGACCGCGATGTCCTGCCTGCGCCCGTCGAGCGTGATGCACAGCAAACCGGTGACCTGAAACCCGTCGAGGAGCACAGTGAACGAGTCGACTCTCACGGAGGCGTCCCCCACGTCCCAACGGCAGGTACTGAAGGCGCTCAGCGGCCTGCTCCTCGCACTCTTCGTCTCGACCCTCAGCAGCACGGTGGTCTCCAGCGCGCTACCGAAGATCATCGAAGACGTGCACGGGACACAGACCCAGTACACGTGGGTCGTCACCGCGAGCCTCCTCACCACGACGGCGACGACCCCGATCTGGGGCAAGCTCGCCGACCTCTTCAGCAAGAAGTCCCTTCTCCAGGTCGCCATCGTCATCTTCGTGCTCGGCACCGTGGCGTCCGGGATCAGCCAGACGGGCGGGCAACTGATCGCCGCGCGGGCCCTCCAGGGCGTCGGCGTGGGAGGCGCGCAGGCGCTCGTCCAAATCGCCATCGCCGCCATCATCCCGCCTCGCGAGCGCGGCCGTTACAGCGCTTACCTCAGCGGCACCACCTCGACATCGACCATCGGTGGGCCGCTCCTCGGCGGTGTCATCGTCGACACCTCGTGGCTGGGCTGGCGGTGGAGCTTCTTCATCGCCATTCCGCTCGCCGCCGTCGCGTCCTTCCTCCTCCAGCGGACGCTGAACCTTCCTCTCCTGCGCCGCGAGAACGTGCAGATCGACTACCTGGGGGCCACCCTGATCGCCTCCGGGGTCAGTGTCCTGCTCATCTGGGTGTCCTTCGTCGACAACTCCTTCACCTGGGCCTCGTGGCAGACCGCCGCCATGCTGTCCGGCGGACTGGCCCTGCTCGCCGCCGCCCTGTGGGTGGAGAAGCACGCCACCGAACCGATCGTCCCACTCGCCATCGTGCGGCAGCGCACCACCGCCCTGGCCATCCTCGGCAGCCTGGCCGTCGGTACGGCCATGTTCGGCGCCTCGGTCTTCCTCAGCCAGTACTTCCAGCTCAGCCGCGGCCACACCCCCACCGAAGCCGGCCTGCTGACCATTCCGATGATGGCCGGCATCCTGATCGCCTCCATCGTCGCCGGCCGGCTGATCAGCCGCAGCGGGAAGATCAAGCCGTTCCTCATCACCGGCGCCGCACTGCTCACCGCCGGCTGCACGGGCCTCGGCGTCATCGACAACAAGACCCCCATGGTCTTCCTGGCCGTGTCGATGCTGTGTGTCGGGATGGGCGTCGGCATGACACTGCAGAACTTCGTACTCGCCGTGCAGAACACCGTGCCGCTGAAGGACATCGGGGCGGCGAGCTCCACGGTGACGTTCTTCCGCTCCCTCGGCGGCACGATCGGCGTCGCCGTCCTCGGCGCCGTCCTGGCCCGCCAGGTCGAGGACGGGACCGCGAGCGGCCTTGCCTCCGCCGGGCTGTCCGGCGCAGACTCGGACTCTCCCGCACTGCGGGAGATCATCCGCGTCGCGTACGGTGACGCGACGGCACACGTCTTCCTCCTCGCGGCCGCCGCAGCCCTTCTCGCCGTCATCGCAGCCGTCCTCCTCAAACCGGTCGACCTGCGCAGCAGCCTCGACCTGCCTGAGCAGACCGATGAAGCAGTGGCCGCGGCGCCCGATCCCGACCAGGGGAGCCGTGCGAGCGCGTGATGCCGAGCTGCCCCGCCGCTGCCGTACCGGGAGGATCACGGAAGGCCACAGGCGGTCGGCGTCCGGGTACCGGCCCTCGCCGACCAGCACCAGGCCGCCTCCGGCAGGTACCGCCTTCAGCGGACGACCTTGCGGGTGGCGGGCGTTGACCTTGTCCATCGTTCGTGCCGCATATGACCTTGCGTATCTCGACGTCGAAGAGAGCTGCCACGGGTCATGGGCTCGTCCAGGGCCTGTGATCACCTGGCTTGACTGTTGATCACCACCCGCCACCGTCGCCGGGCAGTCGCAGCTCCGGCCTCTCCACCGCCCGGCCCGAACCAGGAAAGCCCCCACATGAACGCGATCACCCCCTTCCGCATCGACATCCCCCAGTCCCAGCTGGACGATCTGCACGACCGCCTCGACCGCACCCGCTGGCCCGACGAACTCCCCGGCGTCGGCTGGGAGTACGGCATCCCCCTCGACTACGTCAAAGAGCTGGTCCACTACTGGCGCCACTCCTACGACTGGCGCGTCCACGAGACACGCCTGAACTCCTTCCCGCAGTTCACCACCGAGCTCGACGGCCAGAACGTGCACTTCCTGCACGTCCGTTCAGCGAACCCCGACGCCCTGCCCCTGATCACCACCCACGGCTGGCCCGGCTCCCTCGTCGAACTCCTCGACATCATCGAGCCGTTGAGCGAGTCCTTCCACCTCGTCGTCCCCTCCATCCCCGGCTACGGCTTCTCGGGCCCCACCCGCGAGACGGGCTGGAACGTCGAACGCGTCGCCCGCTCCTGGGCGCAGTTGATGAGCCGACTCGGCTACACCCGCTACGGCACCCACGGCAGCGACTGGGGATCGTCCATAACCCGCGAACTGGGCCGCATCGACGCCGAACACATCGTCGGCGTCCACGTCACCATGATCGGCGCTCCGCCTCCCCCGGACGCCGCGCCCTTCACCGACGAGGAGCAGGCACGTCTGAAGCACGGAGAGCGCTACCAGCGGGAGCTGTTCGGCTACGCGGCCGTCCAGTCCACCCGGCCACAGACGCTCGCCTTCGCCCTGCACGACTCCCCGGTCGGCCAACTCGCCTGGATCGTGGAGAAGTTCAAGGACTGGACCGACTCCGTCGACGCGCCCGAGGACGCGGTGGACCGCGACCAGATGCTGACCGACGTCATGGTGTACTGGCTCACCGGCACGGCAGCCTCCGCGGCTCGCCTGTACCGCGAGTCCGCCGCCTCCTGGGGCCGGCAGCCGGAACCCTCCACCACCCCAACCGGTGTCGCGGTCTTCCCCAAGGACCTCAGCCTCACCATCCGCCGCTTCGCCGAAGCCACCAACACCATCACGCACTGGTCCGAGTTCGACCGCGGCGGCCACTTCCCCGCCATGGAGCAGCCCGATCTACTGGTCGCCGACATCCGAGGGTTCTTCCAGAGTCTTCCGGAGACAGCACGGTCATCTTCTCGGCCGCGAGAGGCCGAGATTGCGGACTGAGACATTCACGCGGCGTCGCGTTCCCCGGTCTGCCCCCACGTCCATCAGTGGTGGCAGACCGGGTCCCGGTTCTCGGCGGTCTCCTTGTACGCGTGGCCCGCAGGAAGGTGGCGACGACCGTAAGGAGACACAGGGACACGACGCCCGTCGGTGTCTCTCCGCCCGTCCTGACCGCCTCCTGGCAGGCGTCACCCACGTCCCTGCACCGTAGCTGCGGCCGAGGGGCGCCGGTACGCGGGACTGCGGCGGCAGATTCCCACTGTCTCGCATGCCCATGCGCACCGGTTCGACCACCTGGAATTCATGGCTGCATTCAGCGCTAGCCCTCGAGAGCGATCCCATGACTCGAACTTGCTACTGAGTTTCACCTTTGCTAGCTTGTAGCAAAAATGGCGGAGTGGGTCCAAGGGAAGCCGCATCGACGGGCGTGCCTCACCTGAGTCGCACCGCCGAGCATGGGAGCGGCCATGCTCCCGTGCAAGCGAGTCGTCGCCAGCGCGGCCAGCGGGAAGTACCAAATGCGAGAGGTCAGCACGTATATCGACATAGACGCGAGCCCCGGGCTGGTGTGGGAGGCCCCGACGGACTTCACCCGCTATCCGGACTGGAATCCGTACATCCGTGCGCTGACCGGAGAGCTTCGGGTCGGGGCCACGTTGGCCCTGCGGACGCAGCCCGCGAAGGGCCGCCCGGTCAATTTCAAGGCTCGGGTGACAGCCGTGACGGAGGGCATCGAACTCCGCTGGGCCGGCGGGCTGCCCATTCCGGGCCTCTTCGGCGGCGATCACGGCTTTGCCCTCAACCCGCACAACGGCGGGACGCGGGTGATCCAGGGCGAGAGGTTTACGGGGCTGCTGGTACCCGTGATGAGCAGCATCATCGACCGGACCCTGGAGAACTTCGAGCGGATGAACCAGCCCTTCAAGGAATGGGCGGAAGCCAAGGCCTCGGCCGGGTCAGGGCGGTGACCGCACACGACGTACCCGGCTGCGAGGAACGGGTTCCCGTCAGCAGTAGATGCAGTAGCTGCCCGGACCTGCCCCATTAGCGGGAGCCGGTTGCAGCAGGCGCGCTAACGCCGCCGGTGTGCTCATAGATGAACCTGCCCGCGCTGAGCTGCGCCTGCCCGGTGCGACGCAGCGAACACCAGATTCGTACACGAGAGCCGTCCAGGCTCCTGAAAGGACTGACTGCAATGAGATTTCTCCTCCTGGGCGCCACCGGCGCGACCGGCGGCCTCTTCACGGACGCGGCCACCGCCGCCGGACACGAGGTGGTCGCCTTCGTACGCGACCCCGCCAAGCTGTCCCAGCGCGAGCGCGTGACCGCGGTCGCCGGTGACGTCCGCGACGCCGATGCGCTGACCGAGGCCATGCGCGGCGTGGACGCGGTGGTCAGCACCCTCGGGATCGGCAAGGCCAAGGACCCCGCGAACCTGATCACCGACACCACCCGCGCGCTCGTCCAGGCCGCCGAGGCCAGTGGTACCAAGCGCGTGCTGATCATGTCGGCGTTCGGCGTCGGCGAGTCTCTGGCAAAGGCCTCCGGGATCCTCCGGTTCCTCTACAAGGGCGGCAAGGCGAACTTCACCGACAAGGCAGCAGGCGAGCACATCCTCACCACCTCCGCCCTGGACTGGACGCTCGTCTACCCGGTGCTGCTGACCAACAAGCCGGCCACGACCGTCCAGGCAATCGACCTGCAGCAGCTCGACCGCCTGCCCGGCGTGCCCAGGATCTCTCGGGCCGACGTCGCCGCGTTCCTGCTCAGCGCCGCCGCCGAGGGCTCCTGGTCCCGGCGCACCGCAGTGCTCACCAAGTAGGCCCGTCTTCCCATGGCCGTCGCCAGGAGAGCCCAGGGCGATCACTCATGCCGCGCACCGTCATGGTCATGCCTACACGGATGACGACGGTCGTCGCCCCCAGCCTCCGCGACGGCCACCCCACCGCACCCCTTCTTGTCGTCTCCCCGATCCTCTGCCCCATCCACGAGGACACCCCGGCCCCGGCTCCCCCGACGTCACCGAACTCGCCGAGGGCCGCGTCCACTACCGCGCCATGGGCGACCCGACGGACCCACCCCCGGAATGCTGACCCTCCGCGTCATCCGCGACGAACTCTCCGCCCCGGTGGCCCAGCGCACGAAGGACGACCCTCACCTCCACTACCTCGACGGCCTCGCCCTCTACGGCGAGTCCGAGGCCACCACCCTCCCCCTCCCGGACGGCCTCCACCCGGACGCCGAGACGCACCGCCACATAGGCGAAGGTTTCGTGGACCTGACTTTCCGAGCCGACGGCCCCTTCGCCCCGTAAAGGGGCGTGGGGCTACATTGCAGCTCCCCCTGTGGGGGCGATCAACCACCCACAACCCGCACCCGCCCACGAACCCCATCCCTTCCTATGGCATGCGTCGTGGCCGCCAGCAGTCAGTCAGGGAGCGATGTGAAGATGGCGTCGACCTCACGCTGGAAGGCGCCCGCGCCCGGTGCGAACTCCTGCGGTGCGAGGGCACGAGCGAGATCCGTCGCGGGCGCGTCGAGGTGCGCGGCCAGCTGACGGGCCGCCTCGGCCTCGCCGCCGGGGGCCACACCGGTCCGGACAGCCGCAGCGGCTACCGCGGACCAGGTCGCCGGTTCGTCGAGCACATCGCGGACGGTGGCCGGCGTCTGCGGCTCGGGGGAGGTCGAGAACGGGTCGGGCACCTCCCAGTGATGCTCGCCATGTGCGACGGTCTCGTGCGCGTCGGCGCCGGGCAGCCGGACCTGCGCGGTGGTCCCGACGGGAACCTGCGCCTCCAGGCGGAAACGTCCGTCGGCGCGTGTCCAGGCCACGCAAGCTTCGCCGTACGGAGTGACGTGGCGGGCCGAGGCGGAGGTCAGCGCGGCGGACGGCACGGGGTGGATGGTGATCACGCGGTACCCGGGCGCGGCGGGGGCGAGGCCGGCGACCCGCCGGTGCAGCCAGTCCGCGACCGCGCCGAGCGCGTAGTGGTTGAAGGAGGTCATCTCGCCGGGGTTGATGCTGCCGTCGGGCAGCATGCTGTCCCAGCGCTCCCAGATTGTGGTCGCGCCCATGGTCACCGGGTAGAGCCATGAGGGGCAGCCCGTCTGCAGCAGCAGACGGTAGGCGACGTCGGCATGTCCGGTCGAGGTCAGTGCGTCGGTGACCAGTGGGGTGCCCACGAACCCGGTGCCGATGCGAAAGCCGCCGGTGCGTACGAGGTCCGCCAGCCGTCGGCCGGCCTCCTTGCGCTGTTCCTCGGGCAGCAGTGCCCACTCGATGGCCAGGGCGTAGACGGTCTGCGCGTCGGACAGGACACGGCCTGCGGGCGTGACGAAGGCACGTCCGAACGCCTCGCGGACCTCGGCCGCCAGGGCTGCGTGGTGGTCCGCCACCTCGCTCCGGCCCAGCACGCGGGCCGCCTCGGCCACGATCTCGGCCGAGCGGGCCAGGTGTGCGGTGGCGACCACGTCGGGGTCGGCCTTGGCCCGGTAGGGGTCCTCGGGCGGTGCGGTCGGGTCCAGCCAGTCGCCGAACTGAAAGCCGCCCGTCCACAGCCGGTCGGGGCCGGCGAGTTCGGTCATCCGGTTCACCCAGGCGCACATGCTCGGCAGCTGCCGCTCCAATACGCCGCGGTCCCCGGTGCGTTGGTACAGCACCCACGGCACCACCGTCGCGGCGTCGCCCCAGGCCGCCGCGCTGGGGGACGGGGTGCGCAGCACGTCCGGCACCACGAACGGGACGGATCCGTCGGGTTGTTGTTCGGCCGCAAGGTCGGCGAGCCACGAGTCAAGGAAGCCCGCGGTGTCGAAGAGGAAGGCCGCCGTCGGCGCGAACACCTGGATGTCGCCGGTCCAGCCGAGCCGTTCGTCGCGCTGAGGGCAGTCGGTGGGTACGTCGACGAAGTTGCCGCGCATGCTTCGGACCACGTTGTCGTGGAACTTGTTGAGCAGCTCGTGCGAGGAGCTGAACCAGCCCGTGCGCCGCAGGTCCGATCCGATCACCACCGCCTCGATGTCCTCACCGCGCAGGCCCGGCACACCGGACACCTCCGCGTATCGGAAGCCGTGGAACGTCAGGGACGGTTCGAGGAGTTCCCCGTCGGTGCCCGTGACGAGGTAACTGTCAGTTGCCTTGGCCGTGCGCAGGGGACGGGTGCCGAGTTCCCCCTCCTCCAGGACTTCCGCGTGCCGTACGACGACCTCGCTGCCCGGCGCGAGACCCCGGACACGCAACCGCACCCAACCCACGGCGATCTGGCCGAAGTCGACCAGCGTCCGGCCCGACGGTGAGGTCCACACCCGCTCGGGCGAGAGCAGAGCGCTGGCCCGCACGCCGGGCCCGTCCGACGCCACGAGGGGGATGGCGTCGCCTCCGGTCACTTCGACTCCGCCAGTGGCCGGGCGCCAGCCTGCGCCCCGCCGCCGCAGGTCAGTGCGCTGGCCGTCGTAGAGATCGTCGGCGAGTACCTCGCTCTCGCGCGCTGTCCACGTGCCGTCGGTGGCGAGGACGTGCACGCGGCCGTCAGCGGTCGTGACCTCCAACTGCGCCAGCACCGCGAGTCGGTCGCCGTAGAGCGCGCGCTCGCCCTGGAAACCGAGCCGGCCCCGGTACCAGCCGTTGCCCAGCAGGAAGTCCAGCTCGTTGGGCCCGCTGCGGACCAGGTCCGTGACGTCGTACGTCTGGTAGCGCAGCCGGTGCTGGTAGGCGGTCCAGCCCGGCGTCAGGACGAGGTCGCCGACGCGGCGGCCGTTGAGCGTGGCCACGTACAGACCGTGAGCCGTGGCGTACAGCCGGGCCTTGACCACCTCGCCCGGCACGTGAAGTGAGCCGCTCAGCACTGGCGCGGGTGCGTGCATGCCCCCGATGCCGACCGGACTCACGAAGGAAGCGGACCAGTCGGAGGCCTCGAGCAGACCGGCCTCCACGACTGCCGGCGCCCCCCACTCGCTCCACTCCTCCTTGTGCGCGACACGGACCCACACCCGGGCGGACTCCCGGGACGCGAGCGGCTCGGCCGGCCAGGGCACCAGCACCTGCTCGCCGCTGTCCACCCGGTACCTCTCACGGTTACCGCTCCGACTGATCTCGACCTCGTACGCCGTCTGCTCGTAGCCCTCGTCGGCCTGCGGAACCGTCCACGACAAGCGGGGGGTACCAGTCCCCACGCCGAGTACAGGAGAACCGTCCGTGTGGTGCTCGAATCGAGGTGCGCGGGGAGCGGCAGCCACAACCATGCGGGTCTCCAGACTTCTCGACAGACGGATGGGATCCGGGACAGGGGTGTACGCGTTGCCCGGTGGAAACACCCTTGCGAGCTCTCGGAATGAGCGGTGTCGAAGGGAGTCCGATGATTTGTATCGTTCCATAAGTGCCTTGACTTAGGAAGGCATCGGTGGCCGAGTCCAGCGTGCTGGCGGAGCCACCGCAGGATCCTTCTCTCAACAAGCGCCGAAGGACAGCTGACTTGACCTGTCCATTCGATGCCCACGACTCTTGTCCTTGACGAAGCCCCGCCTCGCAACACCAGCGCATCTCATTGACCACTCCCGGCTCCGCTGCCTAGCCTCGGAATGGAACGTTACAGACCCTGGTGTGCCCGAGAACGTTGTCCGAGCAACGGAGGCCTTCATGACTGAGCAGACAACGACCGACGCACCACACCGGCTGCGCTTCGAGCACCTTGATGACGCCGTCCTGGGCACGGATGTCGCCCGCCCACGTCTGTCGTGGCAGTTGCCCGTCGGTGCCACGCGTCAGACGGCGTACGAGATAGCGGCGGGCGAGTGGTCGACCGGCGTCGTGCGATCCGCCGAGCGCGTACTGGTCCCGTACACGGGCCCTGAGCCAGCCGCCCGCGGACGCGTCGAGTGGCGGGTACGCGTGTGGACCGACCTCGGCGAGAGCCACTGGTCGGCACCGGCGTTCTGGGAGATGGGGCTGCTGAAGCGGAGCGACTGGTCGGCCTCCTGGATCCGGCCCCATGAGCAGGACGTACCCGCGCCCGGTCATCGACCCGTCTACGCCCTGCACTCTCATGTGGAACTGCCCGGGCCGATCGCCTCGGCCCGGGCCTACGTCACAGCCCACGGCATCTACGAGCTGGTGGTCAACGGTCAGCGGATCGGCGACCAGGAGCTCACCCCGGGCTTCACCGCCTACCGGTCGAACCTTCAGGTGCAGACCTACGACCTGACCACCGTATTGCGCCAAGGCGCGAACGATCTGGGCGCGTTCCTTTCCGACGGGTGGTACCGCGGCCTGTTCGGCTACGGCCGTACCTACGACAACTTCGGTGACCGCACGGCGTTCCTCGCCCAGTTCGAAGTCATCCACACCGACGGTTCCACGACCGTTGTCGGTACCGACCTCGGCTGGGGCTCCACCATCTCCGACTCCACGGAGGCGGACCTGCTCGACGGACAGCGCGTGGTGCAGCGGCCGGGCGGTTTCCGCTGGGATCGCCAGGACTGGCAGCCGGTGCTCGAGCCGACGGATCCGCTGTGCGCCGACTGGAGCCGCCTGTGCGCGACCCCGGCACCTCCGGTTCGCCGCGTCCGGTCGATCACGCCGGTGTCGGTGACGACGCTCGAGGGCGGGCGGCACATCGTCGACCTCGGCGAGAACACCAACGGCTGGATCCACCTCGACGCGGTACGTCCCGGGTCGGAGATCGTGCTGACTCATGGCGAGGCCCTCGACGCCGACGGTGACGTCACGACCGATCACCTGCGTCCTGACGCGGACAGCCCCACTCCGAGCCCGTTCAACCAGATCGACTCGGTGGTCTTCGTAGCCGAAGGCCAGGCGTTCGAACCGCGCCACACGACCCACGGGTTCCAGTACGTGGCCGTCGACGGACTGCCGGGGCCCCTCGGCACGGCCGACCTCCACGGCGTCGAAGTCCGCACGGATCTGCGCCCTACCGGCACATTCCATTGCAGTGACCGCCGCATCGAACTGCTGCACGAGGCTGCGGTGCGCAGCTGGCGGACCAATGCGTGCGACGTGCCGACCGACTGCCCCCAGCGTGAGCGGGCGGGGTGGACGGGCGACTATCAGATCTTCGTGTCGACGGCGGCCTTCCTCGACGACATCGCCGGGTTCACCGACAAGTGGCTGAAGGACCTGGCCTCCGATCAGGTGTCGAACGGCATGGTCAGGAACTACGTCCCGTCTCCGGAGGCGGCGATCGCGGTTGTCGAGGGTTCGTCGGGGTGGGCCGATGCGGCGGTTTCCGTGCCGTGGCAGATGTGGCAGTCGTATCGGGATCGCGAGGTGTTGGCGCGGCAGTACCCGTCGGCTGTCGCGTGGTTGGAGTTCGTCGAGACGACCGCGCGTACGGCGCGAGCGCCGGAGCGGATCGAGGCGAATCCCGAGGCACTCGAACACGAGCAGTTCCTCTGGGACACCGGGTTCCATTGGGGGGAATGGCTGGAGCCCGGAGTCGAGATCGCCCTCTTCGAGGGCGAGCAATCGATCGTCGCCACCGCCTACTTCGCCCACTCCGCCCGTCTGCTCGCCAGGACCGCGGAGGTACTGGGCAAGACGGAGGACGCGGCACGCTGGACCGAGCTCGCGGCGAACGTCGAGCACGCCTGGGCCACCGAATTCATCGGCGCCGACGGTCGGCTGGCGCGGGACAGCCAGGCAACCTACGCCAGAGCGCTGCGGTTCGGCCTGATCCCCGAGCACCTCGTGCCGTCGGCGGTCGAGCACCTCGTCGAACTGATCCGGGCAGATGGCACACACCTGTCGACGGGCTTCCTGTCCACTGGAATGCTGCTGCCGGTACTGGCGGACAACGGGCGTGCCGATGTCGCGTTCGACCTGCTCTTCCAGGACACCTCGCCCTCGTGGCTGACCATGATCGATCGAGGCGCCACCACCATCTGGGAGCACTGGGACGGCATCGACGCCAAGGGCACGCCGAGCGGCTCGCTCAACCACTACAGCAAGGGGGCGGTCATCGGTTTCCTGCACCGGTACGTGGCCGGCCTGCGTCCGCTCGAATCGCACCCTGGCTACGAGCGCTTCGCCGTGGAACCGGTGATCGACGACCGGCTGGACTGGGCACGAGCGACGCTCGAGACTCCCTTCGGCCTCGCGTCGTCGTCATGGCGACGCGAGGACGGCGCCGTCCGCTACGAGGTCATCGTGCCGGCGGACACGGAATGCGAGTTCCGTGTGGGCGAACCCGTCGTCCTGGGACCGGGGACCCACGTAATCGCGTTCTAGTCCTCTTGCCCTGTGAGACAGCGGTGGTGGTCTCCTTGCGGTCGTTGGTGAGGATGTCGCCGCACGCCGGGCGGGAACGGACAGCACGGGCGGACGGCGTAAGGGGAGGAGGTGCCGCCCGCCCGTGCTGTCACTCGTGGAGGGCCTCACGGCGAAAGGCACGTGGTCCCGACGGGAAGCGCTCGGGCAAGCGGTCAGGCTTGGGCCGCGATCAACCGCTGGTACCAGCGGTAGCTGTCCTTGGGCGTGCGCCGCAGGGTGTCGTAGTCGACGTGGACGATCCCGAAACGCCTGTCGTAGCCGAAGGCCCACTCGTAGTTGTCGAGCAGCGACCAGACGTAGTAGCCGCGTACGTCCACTCCTTCGGCGACGGCCCTCGCGACGGCGGCCATGTGGTCGCGGAGGTACCCGATCCGGTCGGGATCGTGGATCTGGCCGTCGGCGGACACCACGTCGTCCTCGGCCGATCCGTTTTCGGTGATGAGGATGGGCGGAAGGGCGTCCGCGTACTCGTGACGCAGTGAGACGAGCAGCTCGCGCAGACTGTCGGGAACCACTGCCCACCCCATCGCGGTGCGCCGGACTCCCGGGATGTCGACGTGCTCGATGCGGCAGTCCGTCGCGGTACGCAGGGCCGGGTCGGGCCGGCGATGGGGCGCGTCACGGACCACGGCCGGGGTGTAGTAGTTGATCCCGAGGAAGTCCATCGGTGCGGAGATCAGCTCCAGATCGCCCTCTCGTCGGAAGGTCTGCCGGGTGATCAGCTCACCCCACGTCTCCTCCTCGGCGGCCGGATAGCGCCCGCGCAGCAGCGGCTCGGTCCACACCAGCTTCTGCAGGGTCTCCGCACGTACGAGGGCCGCGACATCCGCGGCGGAGTCGGAGGCCGCGGTCACGTGGCTGAGGTTGAGCGTGATGCCCACCTCCCGGAGGCCGGCGGTACGCAGCGCCCGCATCGCCAGACCGTGACCGGTCAGCAGATGATGGGCGGCGGCCAACGCCGGGGTGCCTTCCGTCGCGCCGGGGGCGTGATGGCCGTCCGCGTAGCCCAGGAAGGCGCTGCACCCTGGCTCGTTGAGGGTGATCCAGCGAGGGACTCGGTCGGCGAGGGCGTCAGCCACCAGGGCCACGTACTCGCCGAAACGCTCCGCCGTGTCGCGGATCCGCCAGCCGCCACGATCCTCCAGAGTCTGTGGCAGGTCCCAGTGGTAGAGGGTCGCGGCCGGTTCGACGCCGGCGGCCAGCAGTTCGTCCACCAGCCGGGAGTAGAAATCCAGGCCCTTGTGGTTCACCGGGCCCGAGCCGGTCGGCTGGATGCGCGGCCAGGCGATGGAGAAGCGGTACGAGCCGACACCCAACTCGCGCAGCAGCGCCACGTCTTCGGGGTACCGGTGGTAGTGGTCGCAGGCCACGTCACCGGTGGCGCCGTGCAATACCCGGCCCGGCTCGCGGGAGAAGGTGTCCCAGATGGAGGGCCCGCGACTGTCCTCGTGGACCGCGCCTTCGATCTGGTACGAGGCGGTGGCGGCACCGAACACGAAGTCGGGCGGAAGGGAGGGAAATTCGCTCATGCTGTCCTTACCTCTTGTTGCTTGCCGGAGTCGCCGGTGAGGACGGTCCGGGGCGGGGTGTCCGCGCTGTCGTGCGGAGACGCGCTCTCGGCTCCTGCATCGAGCCGCTTCGACGGGACCATCGATTTTTGTATCGTTCCATAGAGAGATCGGCCTAGGAAGGCATCGGTACCCTCTTCCATCGCGACCTGTGCGGTCTCGGTCTGTCACTGCGGCTGTAGCATGGCGCCCGTGGAAGACGACGCTGCTAAACCGGCTACGCAGGACGACGTGCGTGATTCCAGTGGTGGCCGGGCGAGGCCGGTGCGCGCCGACGACTTCATCGCGTCCCGGCCTTCCAGGGGTCGCCGTGCAACGATCCAGGACGTGGCGCGGGAGGCGCAGGTCTCGGTTTCCACCGTCTCCAACGTGATCCGCGATGCCCCCGGCGTCCGTCCCCAGATGAAGGCCAAGGTCACCGCGGCGATCGAGAAGCTGGGGTACCGGCCGCAGGCCGGCGCCCGCGCGATGCGAGGACGCTCGTACACCATCGGCGTCATGCTCACCGAGTTCTCGGCCCCCTTCCAGACAGAGATCGCGGAAGGGATCGCCGACGAGCTGGAGCCGAGTCCGTACCAGGAGATCTTCGTCGCTGGCGGCCTCTCCCCCGAGCGCCAGCAGAAAAGTATCGAAGCCCTCACCGACCGGCAGGTGGACGGGCTCATCGTCATCGCACCGGCGATGGCCACCTCGTGGCTGGAGAAACTGGGATCGGGACTGCCCACCCTGGTGATCGCACGGCACGGCGGCTCCGCCCAGTACGACACCGTCGTGGACGACGATCAGGGCGGCGCGCGCCTCATGGTCGATCACCTCGTGGCCCTGGGCCACAAGCGCATCCTGCACACCAGTCATCCGGCGGGACGCCTCAAGAGGCCCTTCATCCTGGCCCACACCGCCCGATGCGACGGCTACGTCAACGCCATGAAGAGGCACGGCCTCGAGCCCGACGTCGTCGAGACCACCTACTCGGAAGCAGGCGGTTACCAGGCCGTCCAGGAAGCCCTGGACAGGCCGACGCCACCGACGGCCGTCTTCGCCGGCGCGGACATCGCCGCATTCGGTGCCCTGCGCGCCGCGGAGGAGCGCGGCTTGAGGGTGCCTCAGGACATCACCATCGCCGGGTACGACAACGTCTATGCCTCGACGATCGGCCGAGTGTCCCTCACGACGGTCGACCAATCGGGCCGCCTCACGGGCCAGATGAGCGCGCGGCTCCTGCTGGAACGGCTGAACGGCCGGACCCAGCCTGTGCATTACGTCGTGTCCCCTCGGCTGATGCCACGTGGCACGAGTGCGGCCCCGGTACGTAAGCCCGCCAGACGGCCGGCCTGACGGGGAGAGCGAACCGTCCGGTTCCCACTCCCACACGCCTCCCCCTCTATTGGAACGGTCCACAGATCGCGCGTGACGGAAGGGGACATACCGTTCGCGCGACTCGACGTCCACCAGTGCGCCGACACGAGACGCCCGTCGCCGACCACGTCGAGCAATAGGCGCCCTGACCTGCCTATTTGTCACCACGACATGGACGCGTTACGGAACCGTTACCGCGCAATCACAACGCACTCCCTTGACCCATCACCGCCCGCTACCTAGCCTCCCCTTGAAACGTTCCAGATGGCAATTTCAGCCGATACGCGCCTCTTCGACCATCCCGGGCGCAGACGTTTCCGCCAGTTCTCACGGCCGCATCCGGCCGAGTCTCTCCCGTGTCCGAAGGAGCCGATCATGCGGCGCACCAAAAGACTTGCACGCGCATCACTGACGATGGCGACGGCCCTGACCTCGCTGGCTGCGCTGAGCGCCTGCACCGACGCGAACACCGCGTCGACGCCCGAGGGTAAGAAGGACACGCTCGTTCTCGGGTCGACCGCCGACATCCAGGGATGGGACCCCGCGAACCAGCCCTCCTTCCAGGGCTGGCCGGCGGACGCCGTCTTCCAGACTCTGGTCCGGTTCGACGCCCAGGGCAAAGCCCAGCCGGACGCGGCCACGAGGTGGGAGGTGAACTCCGACAACACCAGCGTGACCTTCCAAATGCGCGATCGCATGAAGTTCTCGGACGGTACGCCGGTCGATGCGGCGGCCTTCAAGGCGGCCTTCGAGTACCAGGCGTCGCACGGGGGCCAGGCCGCCCGCCTGGCCGAGATCAAGGTCACCACCCCCGACCGGCTGACCGTGCAGATCACCGAGCCGAAGCCCAACCCGGACATCATCAGTGCGGGCGGCGTCAAGCTGGCGAGCCCGAAGTACCTGAAAGCGGGCCAGGTGAACAAGGCCCCCGTCGGCTCAGGTCCCTACGAGCTCGACGAATCGGCGACAACCAGGGGTTCCACGTACTCCTTCACGAAGAACGAGAACTTCTGGGACGCCAAGAACGTGCCCTACAAGAAGCTCGTCGTGAAGGTGCTCAAGAACCAGACAGCCGCACTCAACGCCCTCAAGACGGGGCAGATCGACGGCACCCTGATCCAGCAGTCGATGTACAAGGAGGCCAAGGCATCCGGCCTCGAGGTCCTGAAGATGCGCGGCAACACCACGCGGCTGCTGCTGATGGATCACAAGGGCGAGAAGATCCCGGCCCTGGGGGAACTGAAGGTCCGTCAAGCCCTGAACATGATTTTCGACAAGGAGGCCCTGGCCAAGGACTTCTACCAGGGACAGGCTACGCCGACGCACCAGATCTTCCGCCCGGGATCGGCCGCGTACATCGAGAATCTTAAGGATCCCTACCCCTACGACGTGGCGAAGGCCAAACAGTTGATGAAGGAGGCCGGGTACGAGAAGGGGTTCTCCGTGACCTTCCCCCTCTTCGAGGGCCTGGGCATGGAGCAGCTGATCCCAGTCGTGGCGCAGGAGCTGGGTCAGCTCAACATCAAGGTGGAGCAGAAGACTCTGTCCGGACCGACCGCGGTCGAGGAACTTCTGAGCGGCAAGTACCCCATGATCCTCTGGCCGTTGGGGAACTACGGCCAGTCGCTCCAGGACATCAAGGACTACGTGCTGCACACCGGCATCTGGAATGTGATGCACCAGCCCGACCCGACGGTGAACGAGCTCTGGGAAAAGATCATCACCAGCACGGGGCAGGAGTCGGCCAAGTACCAGCAGGAACTCAACCGCTACACCATCGATCAGGCCTGGAACGTTCCGATCGCGTATCCGGACGGGCTCTACGCGTACAGCCCGAAGATCCGCATCCCTGAGATGAGTGACTCCAACGCCCTCAATCCCCGTCTGTGGGACTTCCGGTAAACGAGACGCTACGGAAGATCGGAGCCACAGGTGTTCGGAGTTCTCCTGAGGAAGCTCGTCCGGGCCGTGACGATTCTCCTCGTCGTCAGCTTCACTACGTTCCTGTTGATGTACGGCAAGGGATCCGGGATCGTGCGGGCGGTCCTGGGCTTCGAGGCCAAGGAAGCGGACATCCGCAGGGAGATGGCCCGCCTCGGTCTCGATCGGCCGCTGCTCGTGCAGTACGGCGACTGGCTGCATGGAGTGGTCACCGGTGACCTGGGCGAATCCTTCTTCACCGGACAGTCGGTGACGTCGCTCTTGGCGACGCGGGTCCCGGTGACACTCACCCTTGTCCTTCTGGCCCTCGTGGCGACGGCCGTTCTCGGCGTCCTGCTGGGCGTCACGGCCGCCGTCCGTGGGGGCTGGATCGACCGGACGGTCCAGTTCCTGGCTGTCTTGGGCGCCGCGATCCCGCCGTTCGTCATCGCGATCGCGCTGGTCTTCGCCTTCGCCATCGCGGTCCGGATCTTCCCGGCGACCGGATACGTCTCCCCGGACCAGAGCCTCACCGGATGGAGCTCTTCGGTGACCCTCCCGGCCGTCGCATTGCTGCTCAGCACGGTGGCCAGCACGGCCGCCCAGTTCCGGGGAGCGGTCATCGACGCGCTCTCCCAGGACTTCGTCCGCACGCTGCGGGCCCGCGGGATCAGTGAGTCCCGGGTCGTATACCGGCATGTCCTGCGCAATGCCGGCGGACCCGGCCTCATTTCCCTGAACCTGGGCGTCATGACCCTCCTGGGCGGGGCGGTGTTCATCGAGCAGATCTTCGCCCTGCCCGGACTGGGGGAAGCGGGACTCACCGCCTCCCTACAAGGGGACGTCCCAGTGGTCATGGGCATCCTGCTCGTCGGCATCACCATCGTCCTCGTTGTCAACCTGCTCGCCGACCTCGCGAACGCGGCACTCACCCCGAAGGCGAGGACACGATGAGCGTGGCCGAGCTTGCCCAGGCCTCCGGTGCTACGCCGGAGCCCGCGGCGAAGGGCCGATCCGTCCTCCGACGGCTCGCGGCCAACCCGCTGGCGGCCTGCTGTCTGGCTTTCCTGGTGATCGTGGTGGGCCTCGGACTGAGCAGTCCCTGGCTTGCTCCATGGGGCCCCAACGTCACTCAGCTCAGTGCGGTGAACGCTCCGCCTTTCTCCTCGGGACACATACTGGGCGCGGACGCGTCGGGCCGCGACATACTCGCCCGGCTGATGTGGGGGACCCGGCAGACGGCGCTGGCCTGTCTGCTTCTTCTGGCCGTCTCGGCCGTCCTCGGTGTGACAGGCGGCCTCGTCGCCGGTTTCTACCGGGGCAGGATCGAGGCCGTCGCGGACTGGATATCCGACGTCGCCATGTCGTTGCCCGTCACCTTGCTCCTGTTCGCGCTGTACGCCAGGACGGGGCCCAACATCGTTGCTGCGATGATCGTCTACGGCCTGATCGTGGCGCCGTCCTACTTCCGTCTCGTCCGGGCCGTCGTGGTCAGTGTCCGCAGTGAGCTGTACATCGACGCGGCGACCGTCGTCGGCCTCTCCGACCTGCGGATCATCGGACGGCACGTGCTCTGGGCGGTCCGCGCCCCCGTAGTCATCCACAGCTCGTTCGTCCTCGCCGCGGGGATCTCCGTCGAAGCCGGGGTCAGTTTCCTGGGACTGGGCAATCCGACCACGGCGTCCTGGGGCGGTGTACTCCAGGACTCCTTCAGCAACATCTACACCAGCAAGGCCGCAGTGGCCTGGCCGGCCCTCCTCATCAGCCTGACCATCCTGGCCCTCGTGCTGCTCGGCAACGCCCTGCGTGACGTGCTCCAGTCCTCGGCGCACCGCCCGACCCCCTCGGCGCGACTGCTCCGAGAGACAGCCCGGCGGGTTCGCGAGGAGAGCGCCGCCGCACTCGAGGAAGGGCCTGCCCCCGCGACGCATGCAGTTCTGTCGATACGGGGCCTGCGCATCGGCTACCCGGACGGTGAGAGCGGCATACGCGAGGTCGTCCACGGCGTCGACCTGGACGTCCGTCCCGGCGAGATCCATGGCCTGGTGGGCGAGTCCGGATCGGGCAAGTCGCAGATCGCGTTCTCGACGCTGGGCATCCTGCCCCGCGAGGCGGTCATTCTTGGGGGGCGTGTCCTGCTCGACGGCGAGGATCTACTGGCGAGCGAGCAGCACATGCGCCAGGCACGTGGCCGGCGCATCGCGTACGTGCCGCAGGAGCCGATGTCGAATCTGGACCCCTGCTTCACGATCGGGGCGCAGCTCACCCAGGGCCTGCGCGCGGTCAAGACCGTGACGAAACGCGAAGCCGAACGTGAGTTGCTCGCCCTGCTCGCGCGGGTCGGCATCAAGGATCCGGAGAGGGTTTTCCGGCAGTACCCGCACGAAATCTCCGGCGGCATGGCGCAGCGCGTACTCATCTGCGGTGCGGTCGCCTCCGGCCCGGACCTGATCGTCGCGGACGAGCCGACGACCGCCCTGGACGTGACCGTGCAGGCAGAGGTGCTTGAGCTGTTGCGGGAACTGCGTGACGAGCGAGGCCTCGCGATGATCCTGGTGACCCACAACCTCGGCGTCGTGGCAGACCTCTGCGACACCGTCAGCGTGATGAGAGACGGGCACATCGTGGAGCGGAGCGACGTGGACTCTCTCTTCGAGGCGCCCGACGAGGCGTACACGCAGGAACTGCTCTCGTCGGCACGCCGTGTCGAGATCGCGGAGGTGTGACGTGGCAGAGACGGTTCTGAAGGTCGAAGACCTGGTCGTACGCTACGGCGGACGCCGGGCCACCGGCGCCACCGTCATCGACGGCGTCTCCTTCGACCTCAACACCGGGGAGACGCTCAGCCTGGTGGGCGAGTCCGGATCGGGGAAGACGACGATCGGGCGCGCGATCCTCGGACTCGCGCCGGTGACGGAGGGCTCCATCTCGTTCCGTGGCGAGACCATCAGCAACATCCCACGGGCCCGCCGACGCAGGGTCGCACGAGACATCCAGGTGGTGTTCCAGGACCCGTACTCCTCACTGAATCCGTCGATGTCGATCGAGGACATCCTGGTCGAGCCCCTCCTGGCCACCGGGTCCCGGGACGGACGCACGCGCGTACGCGAACTGCTCGACGCCGTCGGCCTCCCCGCCGACTCCGGCCGGAGATCCCCCCGGGAGTTCTCCGGCGGACAGCGGCAGCGGATCGCCATCGCCAGGGCACTCGCCCTCGACCCCACGGTCATCATCTGCGACGAACCCACCAGCGCCCTGGACGTGACCACGCAGGCCCGGGTCCTCACGCTGCTGAAGGACCTCCAGCGCGAGACGGGTGTGGCGTACCTGTTCATCAGTCACGACCTCGGCGTCGTCAACGAGGTGAGCGACCGGATCGCCGTCCTCCACCAGGGGCGCATCGTCGAGATCGGCAAGGCGACCGACGTCGCGACGGCTCCCGAGCATCCCTACACACGCAGGCTGCAGATGGCGGCTCCCGTCGCGGATCCGAAGAAGCAGCGACTGCGGCGGGCCAAGCGCCTGGAAGCCATGGCGGCGGAGCTTCCGGCCCCCAAGGTCGACTCATGAGTGGCAGCGACGCGCCCGTGACCGGAGCCCCCGTCTCCAGGGCGTCGTCGCGGTCCGCCGACGGTCCGCACACGACCCCGTGCGCGCGGGCCCTCTGAGTAACACGCACCACCCACCCCTGAACGCACTACCTACCGGTAGGCGGACACGGGGCATGTAGCCCGGCACGCCGACTCGCGGGCGTCGGCCGCACAGGCAATCGGCACCGCCTTCAATTCATCGACCCCCGAAAGGACTGGCATGGAGCCGCAGGACAGTTTCAAACCGAACACGACACGCGAGGGCGGAGGTTTCCCACGGAGGGCCTTCCTGCGCGGGGGCGCACTCTCCGTGGCCGGGCTCGTCGCCGCAGGCGAGTTCGAGGGATTCCCGACCCTTCACTCGACCCCGACCGCTCACGCGTCACCGCTCAACGCGGCGAGAGGGCCGGAGGCGGCGTACGTCCGCACCTGGGGCCTCGCACCGGACGGCCCGTGTGAGGCGGCAGCTGACTCGGAGTGCCGCACGGGTCAGCCCTCGGGTCTGCGGGGATTCGCGGGCGGTATGAGCGTGCCCGGTCTCGGCATCCCGCTCGGCGGCGTCGGCGCCGGCTCGTTCCACTACAACCTGTTCGGAACCTTCGGGCCATGGAGCATGGGCGGTTCACAGGCGTCGGACTGGTGGGACATGCGCACACTCCCACAGGCGGCCTTCCACATCCGTGAGCAGGTCGCGGGTGCCACGGGCGGACCGACCGTCAAGACCCTCGCCACCCGGCACGACCACATCGCCCCGCAGCGCGACTTCGACGGAGTCCTTCCGCAGTGGAACCAGCTGAACCCTGGCGACGGCACCTACGCCGCGCTGTACCCGTTCGGCTGGACCACCTACAACGTGTTCAAGTCGAAGGTGTCCATGCGGTTCTGGTCGCCGATCGTGGCCGGCGAGGACGAGCGCACCTCGATGCCGGTGGCCTTCTTCGACGTGGAACTGGCGAACCCCACCACGAAGGCCATCGACCTCTCGGTGATGTTCACCTTCCCCAACGCCTCTCCGCATCCGTCGGGCACGACACGCACCGGGCTCTACAGCCGGTTCGACACCGACGCCCGGTCGGGTGTCGCTGGCGTGACGCTGGGCTCGGACGATGCGACGAACACGCCCGACTCCTACAAGTCGGAGTGGACCATCGCCGCCCTGCCGACCGCGGGTCAGAAACTGACGTACGTCACCTCGTGGAACGGAGCAGGCGACGGGAGCGACATTTACGAGCCGTTTGCCTCCACTGGCAAACTGCCGAACAGCACCTTGGACGTCTCGCACTCGGCAGGCGCCGTCGCCGTGACCGTGCAGCTGCGTCCGGGCCAGAAGACAACCGTCCGGTACGCCCTGTCCTGGGACTTCCCGCAGGTGTACTACGACGGCGCACCCGAGGGCCGGGCTGTCTGGATGCGCCGATACACCGAGTTCCTCGGCGCCACCTCGACGGCCACCAACGACTACGTCCCGAACTCGTACCCGTTCAACCAGGCCTTCACCATCGCCAAGCGCGAGCTGGCACGGCACGACGACTCCCTCGCCGCGGTAGAAGCGTGGTGGAAGCCGATCGCCCAGAACCCGAAGTACCCGGTGTGGCTGCGGAAAGCGGCCCTGAACGAGCTGTTCGGCATGGTCTTCAACGCCTCGTTCTGGGAGGCGGGCCTGGTCAGCAACACCATCCCGCCCGCCCCCGGCGGGCCTCGCCTGGGTGCGGAGATCCCCGGCACCCACCTCTTCTACACGATCGACGCCGGAAGCGGCGGCGCACCGGCCAATGAGATGGACGTCGACAGCTTCGGGTACCTGCTGTACACGAAGCTGTTCCCCAACATCGAACTCGGGCGCCTCCGCGCCTGGTTGCAGCTCACAAAGCAGGACCGGTGGGGGCGGGTGCCCCAGCAGATCATGTTCGACACAGGTCCTTTCATCAGCGCGACCGCGGCCAATCAGGGCGCCCCCTCGGCAACGTCCGAACCCGTCTTCGGCGCACCGCCTACAGGCACAGACGACCTCGGCGCACTCTTCGACCCGGCGGGCGGCGACGCGTTCCGGGACTGCTTCCACAAGCTCATCTACCGGGTGTACGCGCTGTACCAGGAGACCGGCGACAAGAGCCTGCTGACCTACGGGTATCCCCAGATGCTGCGGACGCTGAAGCACTCACAGTTCTTCCGCCCGCCCGGCTCCCACCTCCCGGCTGACCCGCCGTCGAACAATCCGCCGAGCACCTACGACCAGCTCCTGGTCAACGGGCACGGCATCTACAACTGCCAGCTGTACCTCCTCTCGCTCCAGATCCTCTCGACGCTCACGCCCATAGCCAGAGCCCTGGGGATTCCCGAGGCCACGTCCGCCGTCCAGAAGGAGATCGACACCGAACTGGCCGCAGCGAAGGAGGAGTTCGAGGAGATCTTCTGGAACCCCAAGACCGGGCGCTACCGCTACTGCGACGGCACCGGCGGCATCGACGGACGGACCGGCGACATCTTCGGCGCCAAGAAGCCAGTACTGCCGAAGGACGCGGCCTTCCTGGACGCGTTCTACGCCCAGTGCGTCGCCTCCCAGCTCGGTCTGCCGGATCTGATCGACCTGCGACGTGCCCGCCAGCACTGGCACAACACCCTGGACGCCTTCCTGGCGCCCAAGGACGCCAACGGCGTTCCCGTAGGCCCGCCGATCATCCTCGACGAGAACCTGAAGCCGTACCCGATGGACTACGCCCAGCCTGGCACCGGCCGTTTCGTCCCGGAGATCGCCGACGTGTGGCCCGGCACGACCTGGATGGCGACGGCGGCCGCCGTGCACATCGGCCGCAAGACCGGCGACGGGAAACTCATCGCCAAGGCCCTGCAGATGAGCGAAGCCGTGGCGAACCGGATCTGCGACGACGGCGCCACGACCAAGGGACACGCCTTCGCCACACCGGAGTCCTGGTTCGTGGCCAACCCGAACATCTCCCGCTACGCGGCCTACGCCCGAGCCCGCTCCGTCTGGCAGCTCGTCGACGCACTCGACACCGTGCAGGGGAGTTCGAAGTGACGACCACACCGCCATCGCCCCAGTCGTCCATACGCCCGGGCCAGGTCTGGTACGACACAGCCGGCCACCGCATCCAGGCGCACGGCGGGTCGATCACGTACGTCGACGGCACCTTCTACTGGTACGGCGAGAACAAGGAGCGGACGAAGCCCGGCAGCGGAATCTGGCACTGGGGAATCCGCTGCTACGCCTCCACCGACCTCTACAACTGGGAGGACCGCGGGCTGATCATCCCGCCCGAGCCGGGCAACCCGAACTCCCCCCTCCACCCGGCCCAGCAGGTCGACCGCCCTCACATCGTCTTCAACGCCGCCATCAAGCAGTACGTGTGCTGGATCAAGATCATGGGCGAGGGGAACACACAGACCAGCACCGTCCTCGTCGCCGACGACTTCCTCGGCCCCTACCGCGTCGTCCGCACGGGGCTGCGCCCGCTCGGCATGAACGCCGGCGACTTCGACCTCGCCGTCCATCCCGACGACGGCAAGGCGTACTACTACTTCGAGCGCGTGCACAGCGAGCTGATCTGCGCCGACCTGACCGACGACTACACGGACGTCACCGGCCACTACTCGACCCACTTCCCCCACCCGCACCCGCCGTACGTCCGTGAGGCACCGGCCCACTTCACACGCAACGGACTGCACTACCTGATCACTTCGGGCACCACCGGCTACGCCCCCAACCCGTCGGAAGTGGCCGTCGCGCGGACCTTCCACGGCCCGTGGACCGTGCTGGGCGACCCGCATCCCCACGATGCCTCCGGAACCTCGTACCGCTCCCAAATCAGCTCGGTGTTCAGGCATCCGCACAAGAAGGACCTCTACATCGCCCTGGCCGACAGGTGGCTGCCCCACCTGGCACCCGAACTGGCCGAGCCGATCCAGGAAGAAATGCGCAGGCGCTACTCCGGCACGACAGAGGACACGGACACATCCGGCACCCCTGCCGTCCTTCCCCGGGAACTGATCGACCCCGACACCTCGATCGCGGACTATGTCTGGCTGCCGCTCCGCTTCGAAGGAGAGATGGCCTTCGTGGACTGGCACGACGAATGGCGGATCGAAGACTACGACTGACTTGGAATCCTCGTCCTCGTCAACCTGCCTCGTCCGACCTTCATCTTCATCTCACCGAGAGGAAATCGACGAGATCCAAGACTCCCGTGGCAGTCGAGACCACGTCAGGACTTGTGGGCTCCGGCACCGCACACCCTTCAACCAATTCGGCCACCCCGGTCTTGCGGACGGCCCGGGGACCGGCCAGGGCCGGTGGGTGTGCGGATGCCGCCGGCGGGCGTTGCGAGTCGCCGACCTGGCCGGGGCGGCCTCGGTCCGCCACCACCTCCGCCCGGCGGCCCGGGGCGGGTGAGGGCCCACCACCCGCTGCACGAAGATCCCCGGCAGATGCACCGCGTCCGGGTCGATCGCGCCGGGCTCGACCAGCTCCTCCACCTCGGCGATCGTCACCTGGCCCGCCCTCGCGGCGAGCGGGTTGACGATCCGGGTGGACTGGTTGAACGCCAGGTTCCCGTACCGGTCGCCCTTCGCGGCCCGTACCAACGCGAAGTCGGTACGGATGCCGCGCTCCAGCACGTACTCGGTGCCGTCGTACTCACGCAGCTCCTTCGGCGGCGACGCGAGTACGACCCCGCCGGGGGGCGGAGAAGGCGGTATCCCCGCCCCGCCGGCCCGCAGCCGCTCGGCCGGCGTGCCCTGGGAATCAGCTCCGCCTCCAGCTCCCCGGCAAGGTACTGCCGGGCGAACTTTTTGGTTCGCGCCGATGCAGGAGCCGGTCACCCGCGAGATCCGCCCGACCGCCAGCAGCACCGCGAGCCCGGACTGCATCGCTCCCGCAGTTGTTGGAGGCCACTCCCAGACCGGCGACCCCGCCCTCGTACAGCGCCTGGATCAGTATGTTCGGCACACGGTTCAGCCGAAGCCGCCCACCGGGAGCGTCGTGCCGTCTGCCGCATCGGCCACCGCGTCGCCGGCGGACTCCACCACCTTGGTCACGCCACGACGTCGCCGACCGCCAGATCGGACGGATGCTGAGCCAGCGGTGTGATCTCGATCTTCATGTAGGGGAAGAGCGGCAGATTCCACAGCATCCGGTGCAGCGCCTCGTTGTCGGCGACGTCGAACACGCTGATGTTCGCGTACTGGCCGACGCATCGCCAGATGTGCACCCACTCACCCGATTTCTGCAACTCCCGGCAGTACGCCTTCTCGCGTGCCACCAGGTCCGCGCGGACCTCCGGGTCGAGGTCGCGCGGAATCTCGACGTCCATACGCACAGCGAAGAGCACCGCGCATCACGCCTTGTCGAGCACGAAGTCATACGTGACCTCGCGGCCGTTGCCATCCGCCGCCGGGCCGGGGTCGAGGATGAGCTCGGACTTCACGGCGGAGGCGATGTCGTCGGTGACGTGGCTGCCGCCCTTGAAGTACAGCTGGGTGGTAATGGGTTGGTGGCCCGGCGCCGACACCTTCAGGTGCAGGTGCGCGGGGCGCCACGCGTGCCAGCCCGCGGCTGTGATGAGCCTGCCGCAGGAGCCGTCGGTGGGGATCTGGTAGGGGGCGGGCTCGATGGTGCGGATCCTGAAGTTGCCCTGCCCATCGGCGATGACCGTGCCGCGCAGGTTCCACTCCGGCAGGCCCGGCGCGAACTGGGAGTAGTAACCGTCGTCGTCCGCGTGCCAAATCTCCACCTTCGCAGCGGGCAGCGCCGTACCGTCCACGCTTGTCACCCGCCCCTGGAAGAGCAGCGGCGTACCCGGCTCGTCGTCCCGCCGGGGCAGGGTCGCCTCGGCGGTCAGGACCGGGGAGTCGGGGACATAGTAGGGGCCCTCGATCGTGCCCTTGCTGCCCTCGCGGTTCTCGCTCGCGACCTCCTCGACGACGTGCTCCAGCCACACGTCGAGGAAGAGCGGCCACTCACCGTCCTCGCCGACCTGGATCAGCCAGGACTTGAGCACGTCGTACTCGGCATAGGTCACCCTGTGGCGGCGGATGATGTCGTGGGCGGCGGCGAGCAGTTCCGAGACGAGGGAGTCGACCCGCTTGGTGTCGACGTCGGTGGCGCCGGAGCACTGCTTGCTGCGGAACTGTTCAGTGGCGGCGGATCCGGACGCAGCGGCGGTGGCCTGCTCGGTGGTGGTGCCGGTCATGGTCTTCCCGTCCCTTGGGGGTGTGTCAGGAGTCCTGGCGGTAGCGGGCCAGCTTGTCGGGGTCTGGCCATGGATGCTCCTTCGCTGCGTCTCCGGATTTGGCGGGACAGACATTCAGGGCGGGCCTGGCACGGGTGCGTGAGGCAACGCTACGAAAGGCCGCTGTCACAGCGACCAGGTCGTACCCCAACTGCCTCCGGCCGTCGGAGACCCCCACACCGAGGCCGGCCTGCGCATGCTGGAACGCTGGCCGCACCCGGTCGACCACACCCCCACCACAGCAAGGAGGGAGCTGTGTGTCGATGCTCGTCAGCAGTTCGACAGCCGAGGTGACAGCACGGGCCGTTCAGTAGTAGCGGCCGCCCTGCGGGGTGGGCAGGGCGTCGAGTTCGGCGAGGTCCTCGGCGCTGAGCTGCACGTCGGCCGCGCCGGCGTTGTCCAGCAGGTACTTGGGGGTCTTGGTCCCGGGGATCGGGACCACGTACTCGCCCTGGGCCAGCACCCACGCCAACGCCACCTGAGCAGGAGTGGCACCGATGCGCTCGGCGAGCTGCCGGACCTTCTCGGCGAGGGCGAAGTTGACGCGCAGAGCGTCCTGCTGGAAGCGGGCCAGGCCGCGTCGGAAGTCGTCCTGCGGCAGGTCGTCGAAGGAGGTGAACCGGCCGGTGAGGAAGCCCTTGCCGAGCGGTGAGTACGGCACGAAGGCGATGCCCTGCTCCTCGCAGTAGGGCAGCACCTCCGTCATCCAGTCCCTGGTCCACAGCGACAGTTCGGACTGCACTGCCATGATCGGGTGGACGGACTGGGCCCGCCTGATCTGCTCGACGCTCACCTCAGACAGGCCAATCGCGCGGGCCTTGCCCGCCTCCACCGCCTCCGCCAGCGCGCCCACGCTCTCCTCGATCGGCACACTCGGATCGAGGCGGTGCAGGTAGTAGAGGTCCACGTGGTCCGTGCCCAGGCGCCCGAGGCTGTCGTCGATCGAGCGGCGGATGTGCTCCGGCCGGTTGTTCAGTCCGGGTACGGGTTTCCCCTGGGCGTTACGGGTGAGGGCGCCGACCTTGGTGGCCAGCACCGCTCGTTCCCGGTGGCCCTTGGTGAGAGCACGGCCGAGCAACTGCTCGTTGGTGAGGGGGCCGTACACGTCGGAGGTGTCCAGCAGGGTCATCCCCAGGTCGAGGGCCTGGTGGATCACCGAGATCATCTCGGCCTGGTCGCGCGGGGTCGCCTGGTCGTAGCCGAAGCTCATGCCCATGCAGCCCAGGCCGATGACGCCGACCTCGGGGCCGTCGGGGCCGAGTGTGGTGGTGCGCATGTGTTCCTTCCGAAGGTCGTCGAGCGGGCCGGGTCAGCGGTTGACCAGCCGCATGCCCGCCTCGTGTAGGCGGTCGCCGGCGGCGGGGGCGAGGTTGTTCAGGCGAGTGAGCTGCTCGGCGGTCAGCACGATGGCGTCGGCGGCGGTGTTCTCCTCGACGCGGGAGACCCGCTTGGTGCCGGGGATCGGGGCGATGTCGTCGCCCTGGGCCAGCAGCCAGGCCAGGGCCACCTGCGCGAGGGTGGCGTCGACCTCGGCAGCGACGGCCTCGACCTCCTCGACGATGCGCAGGTTGCGCTTGAGGTTCTCCTCCGTGAAGCGGGGGTTGTTCGCCCGCCAGTCGTTCGCCTCGAAGTGCTCAGTGGCACGGATCTTTCCGGTGAGGAAGCCGTGGCCCAGCGGCGACCAGGGCACCAGGCCGATGCCCAGCTCCCGCAGCAGCGGCAGGATCTCCGCCTCCACGTCCCGTGTCCACAGCGAGAACTCCGACTGCAAGGCGGCGATCGGGTGTACGGCGTGGGCGCGGCGGATCGACTCGGGCGCCGCCTCGGACAGGCCGATGTGGCGGATCTTGCCCTCGGTGACCAGGTCGGAGAGGGCTCCGATGGTCTCCTCGACGGGCGTGTTGGGGTCGACGCGGTGCTGGTAGTAGAGGTCGATGTGGTCCGTGCCGAGCCGCTTGAGGGAGCCTTCGAGCGCAGTGCGGAGGTTGGCCGGAGTGCCGTCGATGTGGCCCATGCCGCCGCTGGTGTGCGAGTGCATGCCGAACTTCGTCGACAGGACGACCTGGTGGCGGCGGCCCTTGATGGCCCGGCCGACGAGTTCTTCGTTGACGAAGGGGCCGTAGGCCTCCGCGGTGTCGAGCAGGGTGACGCCGAGATCGAGCGCCCGGTGGATCGCCCGGATGGACTCGGCGTCGTCCGGAGTCTCCCCTGGGCTGAGGTAGACGCCGGACATCGTCATGGTGCCCAGGCCGATGCGGGAGACGTCCAGGTCCCCCAGCTTGATGTGCTTCATGGCTCCAGTGCTCCGCGGGTGGCTTCGAAAGAGATCTTCAGTTCACGTCCAGCGTGCTCGCCGCGCTCGTCGGATGGCAGGGCGGGCTGTACCGGGGAACGAGGTTCAGTGGTGTGCCAGGGCACCCCACGGGCACCGCCCGTGGGGTGCCCGCAGCCTGGTACTCGTAGGCCGGCCAGAGGTCGCCGTCGACCGAATGGTGGAGCTCTCTGGCGCTGTTGCGATGCAGCTGCGGCGTTCGCGGCAGGTCTCTTGCAGACGGGCTGGGGTGCCCTGTCAGTGCCTGTGTCAGCAGGCTCTCCCTCATCGGCCGCTCTGCCTGTTCCATGGATGGAGCACCGCATGCGCGGATATCCGCCGCATGCATGACTTGGATCACCGCTGTCCCAGGGACGGCAAGGCCATCTGGCGTAGAGCGAGATATGGGCAAAGGAACCGCCCTCATCGTCGGTGTCGGCCCCGGCCTCGGCCTGGCGCTCGCGGAGGCTTTCGCACGGGACGGTCATCCGGTCGCGCTTTTCGGCCGCGAGGCAGAACGTCTGGGGAAGCACGCCGCCGAGCTGACCAGTCAGGGCTTCACGGCGAGCGCCTTCCGGACCGATGCCGGTAACCCCGAAGATCTGCGGGCCGCGCTCGGCCGGGCGGTGGACGGCCTCGGTGCGCCGGACGTCCTCGTCTACAACGCAGCCGTAAGGCAGGCTGACACCCCCACGGGGCTGGACGCCGCAGCATGGGCGCAGGCTCTCGCGGTGAATGTCACCGGGGCCGTGGTCGCCACCCGGACGGTCCTTCCTCTCCTGCGGGACGGCCGGGGCAGTCTGCTCTTCACCGGCGGCGGTTTCGCCCTCCACCCCTCGCCCGAATACACCACGATGTCGGCGGGCAAGGCTGCTTTGCGCGCCTACGTCCATGCCCTCCACGCCGACCGCACGGCTCGGGCGTGCATGTCTCCACCGTCACGGTTGCCGGCAACATCGGCGGCGAGGACCCGCGATTCGCTTCCGACGTCCTGGCTGCTGCCTACCTCGACCTGCACCACCAGCCGAAGGACCAGTGGCAGGCCGAGCTCGTCTACGCCTGACGGCGTGCATCAAGGCCGAGGCGCGGCACCGCTCCGGTCGGCACCTTCACCTGCTGGACCACGTACTCCACCACGGCGGGCTGACAGCACGTGACCCGTTTCCGGGTAGGAAGCGTCCCAGTTCGTCGTCGCCGCTGTGCTCGGGTCCCGTGACGCCGGTCATTCCCCGCCGTCACTGTGGCACGCCCGGTCAGGGGTGCCCTGTCACACCCTGGCTGGCCGCTCCCCGGAACACCGGGGCCTGCCTGTCACCGGCATACAGGGGCACCCTGGAGCACGTCGGGGCCCGAGCACATGGAGCACCGACCGGAAGGCGCTGCCGCCTGGCAGGTACCGCTTCACCTGTCCAGGCTTCGACGACGCGCCGGGAAGACGAACGAGGAGAGGGAACCAGCGATGCAGCACATCGAGCTGCGGGACCTTGGGGTTTCCCGGATCGGGTCGGCGCTATGGGCATGTCGCACGGCTATACCGACTCAGGCACCGGCGAGGCGGAGTCCATCCGTTCCCCGCACAGGGTCCTGGAGGCGGCCGTGACTCTCCGCAAGCCCAACGAAGCCGCCGCGGCGGAACATGAGCGGCTGTTCCCCGGCCACGTCTCCAGCCTCGCGGTCACCGATCCGGAGTTGATCGAGTACTTCGACAACTTCGCCTGCGACGAGGTACTGCGCCACACCGCCGATCTGCCCGAGCGCACACGGCTGATGACGCAGCTCGCCGCGATGATCGGCGTCGGCGCGGTGGCGGAGTACCGGATCATGCTCGGAGCCGCCCTCACCATCGGTGTCACCCCGGTGGAGGCGAAGGAGATCGTCTATCAGGCGGTGCCGTACGCCGGCATGGCCCGCGTCTTCGACTTCCTGCACGCCACGAACGACGTCCTCACCGACCGCGGCGTGCGACTGCCGCTGGAAGGACAGTCCACGACCACCCCCGCCACCCGGATGGCGGAAGGTCTGGCGGTGCAGAAGCGGATCGTGGGCGACGAGACGGTGGACGCCCTGTACGCCAACGCTCCCGAGGACCAGCAGCACATCCAGGAACTGCTGAGCGCCAACTGCTTCGGCGACCACTACACCCGCACAGGCCTCGACGTCCCCACCCGCGAGCTGCTCACCTTCGCCATACTCGCCGGGCTCGGCGGCGCGGACGCACAGGTGCGCGGACACGCGGCGGCCAACCTGAACGTGGGCAACACCCGCGCCACCCTGATCGCCGTTCTCACCGGCCTGCTGCCGTTCATCGGCTATCCCCGCACCCTCAACGCACTGAGCGCCCTCGACGCCGTTGCCCCGTCCCCGGGCGCCGCGGCCTCAAAGGAAGAAGCATGACCACAGGCACTTGGCTCATCACGGGCGTCAGCAGCGGCTTCGGCCACGCCCTGACCACTCAGCTGCTGGAGCGCGGCGACCGCGTCATCGGCACGGTCCGCTCCCTGGACAAGGTGACCGACCTGCGCGAGCGGTATCCGGATGCCTTCCAGGCGAAGGTTGTTGACGTCACCGACACCAGCGCGGTCCGCGGCATGGTGGACGAGGCGTTCGCGGCGGGCCGCGTCGACGTGATCGTCTCCAACGCCGGGTACGGACTGTTCGGCGCCGCCGAGGAACTCACCGACGCGCAGGTGGACCACATCATCGCCACCAACCTCACCGGCTCCATCACCCTGATCCGGGCCGCCCTCCCGCATCTGCGCGCACAGGGCGGCGGACGCGTCATCCAGCTCTCCTCCTACGGCGGCCAAGTCGCCTTCCCCGGCAACTCCCTGTACCACGCGACCAAGTGGGGCATCGAAGGCATCGTCGAGTCGGTGGCCCAGGAGGTCGCTCCGTTCGGCATCGGCATGACGATCGTCGAGCCCGGCGGTGCTCGCACCGAGTTCCGTTACGGCAGCGCACGAGTCGCCGACCTCACCGAGGTGTACGACGCCACTCCCGCACACGCCTTCAAGGCGATGCTCGACCCCGCGAACGGGCTGGCGCCCGGCGATCCGCAGCGTATGGCCGCGCACATCATCGGATCCGTCGACGTCGAGCCCGCCCCCTTGCGGATGGTCCTCGGCTCGCAAGCCCTGGACTCCACCCTCGACGTGCTGCGCAGGAGGACCGCCGACTTCGAGTCGCAGCGGGAACTGGCGAAGTCCACGGACTACCCCGCCGGGGATTGACCGCGCGATGCCGGGCACCGGCAGGCGCTGGCAGGGCCAACTTCACTGCCCACCAGCGGCTGATCCGACGAACGGAGCGTCAGCGCTGTTGCTGCCTGAACGACGAAGCCACCGCCCCTGCCTGTCCCACGGACCGGACAACCGGGCAAGAACCACCCACCCGTCATGTACCCGCACCGGTACTGATTGGAGAACCATGCTCATCGTCAACGCGTACGGCGCGACCTCCGCGACCGAGCCTCTCGTCCCCATGACGGTCGACCGTCGCAAGGTCGGCCCGCACGATGTCCTCATCGAGATCAAGTACACCGGCATCTGCCACTCCGACATCCACCACGCCCGCAGCGACTGGCGGGAGGAGACCTACCCCCTCGTGCCCGGCCACGAAATCGCCGGCGTCGTCAGTGAGGTCGGTTCCGACGTCACCCGGTACGCCGTGGGCGACCGGGTCGGCGTCGGCTGCATGGTCGACTCCTGCCGCGAATGCGTCAACTGCCGCAAGGGCCGGGAGCAATACTGTCTCAAGGGCAACACGCTCACCTACGGCTCCCCCGGCGAGGACGGTCGCCTCACCCAGGGCGGCTACGCCACTCACATCGTCGTCACCGAGGACTTCGTCCTCCGCATCCCCGACGGCATCGGACTCGACGCCGCTGCACCCCTGCTGTGCGCTGGCATCACCACCTACGCACCGCTGCGCCGCTGGGGTGCGGGCCCCGGCAAGAAGGTGGCCGTCGTCGGCCTGGGCGGACTGGGCCACATGGCCGTCAAGCTCGCACACGCGATGGGCGCCGAGGTCACCGTGCTCTCCCAGTCGCTCAAGAAGCAGGACGACGGTCTGCGTCTGGGCGCCGACCACTACCACGCCACCAGCGACCCGGCCACCTTCGAGCAACTCGCCGGTACCTTCGACGTCATCCTGAACACGGTCAGCGCCCGGATCGACCTCGATGCCTACCTGTCGCTGCTTGCCACGGACGGCATCATGGCCAACGTCGGCGCTCCCGCCGAACCCGTCTCACTCAACGTCTTCGCCCTCCTCGGCGGACAGCGGGCCCTCGCCGGCTCCCTGATCGGAGGCATCCGCGAAACGCAGGAGATGCTCGACTTCTGCGCCGAGCACCGCATCGGTTCCGAGATCGAGGTCATCCCGGCCCAGAAGATCAACGAGGCGTACGAGCGTGTTCTGGCCTCCGACGTGCGCTATCGGTTCGTCATCGACATCGCGACGCTGAGCTGAGCTCCTCCGGGCGGCCCCTCCCCACTCGTCCGCAGCCCGGTCACCGCCACGCACTGATCCCAGAAGGAAGCACTTCCCTATGAGCAAGGTCATTTTCATCACCGGTGCCGGGCGCGGCCTGGGCATCGACATCGCCCGGCAGGCCCTGGACGCCGGCCACCAGGTCGTGGCCACCGCCCCCAACCCGCAGAAGGTCATCGACGCCCTCGGCGGGGAGCCGAAGAACCTGCTTGCCACCTCCCTGGACATCACCAGCCCGGACGCCGCCCGCGCCGCGGCCGAGGCTGCCACGGAGAAGTTCGGCCGTATCGACGTGCTGATCAACAACGCCGCCACCTTCCAGGCCGGCTACTTCGAGGAGATCTCCGACGCCCAGATGCGGGCGCAGATCGAGACGAACCTGTTCGGCCCGATGAACGTCACCCGCGCCGTACTGCCCGTCATGCGCTCCCAGCGCGCCGGTCATGTCGTCACCATCTCGTCGATCGCCGGCCTGGTCGGCCAGGAGTTCTGCGTGGCCTACGCCGCATCGAAGTTCGGCGTCGAGGGCTGGATGGAGTCCCTGCACTTCGACCTGGAACCGTTCGGCATCCGCACCACGATCGTCGAACCCGGCTTCTTCCGCACCGAACTGCTGGTGGACGCCTCCACCAGCTGGGCGGAACTGTCGCTCGACGACTATGCCGAGCGCACCGCCGAGACCAAGAAGATGTGGCAGTCCATGAACGGTCAGCAGGCCGGCGATCCCGCCAAGCTTGCCGACGCCCTGCTGAAGGTGATCGACCTGGATCAGCCGCCACTGCGGTTCGTCGCCGGCGACGACGCGATTCCCACGGCCGAGGGTAAGGGCAAGGAAATCGCCGACCAGGCGAGCGCCTCCCGCGCCCTGGGCACCGGCCTCTCCCACGACGACGCCGCCTGACCATCCGGTCCCACCCACGCGAACAATTCGAGGAGCACTCATGGAATTCGTCAAGCCGCAGCCCACCGGCAGGGGGCCTGAGGACTGGTTCAACGGTGACGTCTGGTTCGACGTCATCCACGCAGGCCAGGAGCCGTCGCGTATCCGCGCCAACATGGTGCGCTTCGCCCCCGGCTCCCGTACCGCCTGGCACCACCACGCCGTCGGCCAGACCCTCCACGTCGTGGCCGGCATCGCCCTGATCGGCACCCGTGACGGCACCGTCTTCGAGGCCCACCCCGGCGAGACGGTGACCTGCCCGCCCGGCGAAGAGCACTGGCACGGCGCCACCGAAGAACACTTCATGCAGCACCTCGCCCTGTGGGACGGCACGGCCCCGGACGACGACAGGCCCGAAACCACCTGGCTGGAGCACATCACCGAGGAGCAGTACGCCGGACCGCGCACCCGCAGCCACTGACCCCGTACGTCAAGGAGAAGTGCCCATGCCCGAGACGATGACCGCCCTGTTCGGCGGTGCGGGACCCGACTGGACACCACGTCAGGTCCCCGTACCCAAGCCGGGTCCCGGGCAGGTCGTGGTGCGCGCCCACGCGGTGGCGCTCAACAACGCGGACGCCTCCATGCTCGCCGCCGCCGACCCCACCTCCGGCGGCACCGGCAAGGAGTACCAGGCCGGCTTCGAGTTCGCCGGTGAGGTCTCCGCCGTCGGGGACGGCGTCCAGACGCCTGCCGTCGGCAGCCGCGTGATGGGCACGACACCAGGCAGCTTCGCCCAGTACGTCCTGGCCGATCACCGCCACGTACTGCCCGTCCCCGATGAACTCGGCTACGAGGAAGCGTGCGCGCTGCCCACCGGGCTGCTGACCGAACACGGCGCCCACACCGTGGCCGGCTTCCAGGCCGGACAGTCGGTGCTCATCACCGGCGCCACCTCCAGCATCGGCCGGATCGGCGTGCAGATCTCCCGCGCCCTGAACGCGAGCCGCATCATCGCCACCACCCGGTCGTCCGCCAAGAGGGAACTCCTGGAGAAGGCCGGAGCCGACACCGTCATCGTCACCGGCGAGCAGGATCTGGCCCAGGCAGTGCTGGACGCCACCCGCGGCGAGGGCGTGGACGTGGCCTTGGACCACGTCGGCGGCCAGACCTTCGCCGCCTGCCTGCCCGCCACCCGCACCGACGGCGCCGTGGTCAACATCGGCCGCCTGGACCAGACTGCCTCCACCATCGACCTGGACGCCCTCTCCTACCGTCACCTGCGCGTCCAGGGAGTCTCCTTCGGCTTCACCCGGCCCGCCGAACTCGGCTCCGGCTTCGCTACGGCCGGCCGGCAACTCCTGCCCGCGGTCGCCGACGGACGGGTACGGCCCCTGATCGACACGACACCGTCGTTCGACACCTCCGCCCAGGCCGCCGAACGACTCCGCTCCCACCAAGCCCACGGAAAAGTCGTTCTCACCGTCCCCTGACACACAGTGAGGGCCCGCTGATCAGGCCAGCGACGCGATGTCGATCACGAAGCGGTAGCGCACGTCGGAGGCGAGGACGCGCTCGTACGCCTCGTTGATCTTCTCGGCCGGGATGACCTCGATCTCCGCGCCGATGCCCTGCTCAGCGCAGAAGTCGAGCATCTCCTGGGTCTCGCGGATGCCGGCGATCAGCGAGTACGTGAACACACGGCGGTTGGCCGCAACGGCGAACGTCGGGAACGAGATCTCCGGCTCCGAAGAGGCGCCCAGGGTGACGAACGCACCGTCCAGGGCCAGCAGATTCATGTAGGCGCCCCGGTCGAGGTTCCCGCTCACGGTGTTCAGGATGACGTCGAAGGTGCCGGCCAGCTTCTCGAAGGTCTCCGGGGCGCTGGTGGCGTAGTAGGCGTCCGCGCCCAGACGCAGGCCGTCGTCCATCTTCTTCAGCGACTGCGACAGGACGGTGACCTCGGCGCCCATCGCGTGCGCGAGCTTGACGCCCAGGTGGCCGAGACCGCCCAGGCCGATGACGGCGACCTTCTTGCCGGGGCCCGCGCCCCAGTGCCGCAGCGGCGAGTACGTCGTGGCGCCCGCACACAGCAGCGGGGCCGCCTCGTCCAGCCCGAGCCCATCGGGGATCCGTACGACGAAGTCCTCGGTCACCACGACGTGGGTGGAGTAGCCGCCCTGAGTGAGCGTGCCGTCCTTGTCGGTGGCGCCGTAGGTGAGGGTGTTGCCCTTGACGCAGTACTGCTCCTCGCCCTTGAGGCAGTTCGCGCACTCGCGGCAGGAGTTGACCATGCAACCGACGCCGACCCGGTCGCCGACAGCGTGCTTGGTGACCTCGGAGCCGACCTCGGTGACGATGCCGGCGAACTCGTGGCCGGGGACGACCGGGTAGGTCTGCGGGCCCCACTCGCCGCGGACGAAGTGGATGTCGGAGTGACAGATGCCGCAGTACTTGATCTCGATGAGGACGTCGTGCGGACCGACGTCACGACGCTCGATCGTGGTCGGGGCGAGCGGTTCGGTCGCGGAGCTCGCGGCATAGGCGTTGACGGTGAGCAGGGTTTCTCCAAAAGGACGGGGTGGTGCCGGGCAGCCGGGTGGCCGCCGAGTCCGTCCCCATGGCCTTCCGAGCGCGGCCACGAGCTGGATCGTCGCGGTGCGCGGCTGCCGGGAACGGAGAGGTTTCTACGAGCATCAAGCCTGCGCCTCCGGCTCGCCATGTGGCAGACCGCGTTGTAGCCCGGAGTCCTGTTCAGTGCCGTGACAGGGCACCCCACCCTCCTTCCACCCAGGTCGTGGCGTCCCCACACTCGGAAGACATGGATCGTGAGCAGCACAGCAGCGGCACCGAGCTGGGGCGCTACCTACGCGCCCGACGGGCCCAGGTGACCCCCGAGGAGGTCGGCCTGCCACCCGGGACCGGCCCGCGTCGCACACCTGGACTGCGCCGCGAGGAACTGGCCACCCTGGCCGGGATCAGCATCGACTACTTCACCCGGCTGGAGCGCGGCAAGGAGACCCACCCCAGCCCGTCCGTCGTCGACTCCCTCGCCCGCGCCCTCCGGCTGGAGGAGCCGGAACACGACCACCTGCGCAGCCTGGCCGCGCATGCTGCCCGTACCCCTCCGGAACCGCCTACCACGCCCAGCCGCTCCGTGCGGCCCGGAGTGAAGATCCTGCTGGAGGCCATGCGGCCCCATCCCGCGCACGTGGTCAGCCGCACGGGCGACGTACTGGCCTGGAACCCGGGCGGACTGCGACTGCTCGCCGGGATGGAGGACTGGCCCGCGAGACAGCGCAACATCGCGCGCTACGTCTTTCTCCACCCCACCGCCCGCGACCTCTTCGACGACTGGGGCAACCAGGTCCGCGGCTGCGTAGCCCGCCTGCGGGCCCTGGCCGGCACCGACCCGGACGCCCCTGACCTCACCCAGCTGGCGGGTGAACTCCTACTCAAGAGCCCGGAGTTCGCCCGGCTGTGGGAACGCTACGACGTCCGCGGCCACGCCTATGGCCGCAAGACGTTCCACCACCCGGACGTCGGCGACCTCACCCTCGGCTACCAGTCCATGCAGTTGGAGGGCACCCCCGGCCACCGGCTCGTCGTGTACCACGCCGAGCCCGGCAGCACCGAGTACGACGCGATGGTCCTGCTCGATCTGATGGCGTCCGACTCGGCCCACGCGTCGAGGACCGGAGCCTCCCGCACCGGGTTCGCGGACTGACACAGCACTCACCCCGGCCGGTGCCTCGCCCGCGCACCGAGCACCAGTCCGACCCACCGAAGACCGAAAGGACGAACAGCATGCGTACCACCACCCTCGGTACCAACGGACCCCAGGTCGGCGTCGTCGGCCTGGGTTGCATGGGCATAAGCTTCAGCTACGACCAGGCGACCCCGCGCGACCAGGCCGAGATGGTCTCGGTGATCCACCAGGCCCTCGACCTGGGAATGACCCTGCTGGACACCTCCGACGTGTACGGCCCCTACACGAACGAGCAGCTGGTCGGGCGAGCCCTGGCGGACGGCCACCGCGATCGCGCCGTACTGGCCACCAAGGTCGGCGTGCTGGCCAAGGACGGTGCGGTCACCGGCCTCGACGGCCGCCCGGAGCACATCCGCCGCTCGATCGACGAGAGCCTCGGGCGCCTGGGCACGGACCACGTGGACCTCTACTACCTGCACCGCGTGGACCCGGATGTGCCGATCGAGGAGAGCGTGGGCGCGCTGGCGGAGGCGGTGGAGGCGGGCAAGGCCCGCGCGATTGGCCTGTCTGAGGTGAGCGTCGAGCAGATCAAGCGGGCCCAGTCCGTGCATCCGGTCACGGCAGTGCAGTCCGAACTGTCCCTGTGGACACGGGACTGGATGACCGAGGTGCTGCCCTACTGCGGGCCGGGTGCTGCAGCCGGGGATCACGCCCTGGCTTACTTGGTCTCCGAGGTCCGCGCGGGTGAGCAGGCGCTGATCCACTCGGTGGTCGACGCCCCGGTCCGGCCGGAGTTTCGGCGCGAGCTGCTGGAACTGCTTGACGTGCCGGAGGGGTTGTCGAAGTCGGCGTTGGAGCGGTGGCGCACGCCGCCGCGGGATACGACGGGGGCACGCGTTTCCCTCAGCGATCAGGGACCTCCGGAGAACCGGGCGGCCGGGTGGCCGCCCGGCATTCGGAGGTGCCGGTCGGCGCCGGCTAGAAGCCGGGGAAGACCCGACGCAGGTCGTCGAGGGTGAGGGAGTTGCTTGCCAGAGACACCTCGCTCGGGGTGTGCGGGGGCGCGTGGCGCCCGGTGGTGAGGCGCAGCCACCACTCGGCCGGTGCGTTCAGGACGGCGTCGGGCCGGTCCGGCTCATCGGTGAGCGTGACTGCGTTCCCCACCTCCAGTCCGAAGGTGCGCTCGGGTGCCGTGGTGTGGACGGCTATGCGGACCGGGCGGGTGTCGAGGGCGTCGGCCTTGCCGAGGAAGTTCAGGAATGGGCCGGTCTGGTCGAGGAGCAGTCCGGTCACAGCGGAGAGCAGGGGCGCCTCGTGGTCGAAGGCGACTTCCACGTCCCAGGTGTGGTGGGCGAACTCCGTGAGCCGCATGCCGGCCACCGTGGCGACGTCGACCGCCGCGGGCAGGAAACCGAGGTCGACCGTCAGTTCCTTGCGCGTCTGCGCGTCGAGGCCCTCATAGCAGCTGACCAGCGCGTTGTTGGCCGCCACGAAGCCTTCGGCCCGCTGGGCGGGTGACATGTCGTCCCAGCGCACCCATACGGACTTGTTGAAGTCCCCGTCGGGCGTGCCGGTGGCATTCAATGCGCCCTCCAGGACTGCCAGGCCTATCTCGGCGCCACTGCCCAGATGGCTGAGCACCTGTGACACGTCCCACTCCGACGCCCCGGAGGGCCGGGTGAGGTCGGCGGTGGCGAGGCCGTGCACCACGGCCGTCAGATAGTCGTGTCCGCTGCGCAAGGCGTCAATGGTCTGGTCGGCACGGTCGGTCATATGCGTTTCTCCGTAGAGGTATGAGGAAGGGAGATACAAGGGGAAAGGAAGCGGGGAGGTGACAGGGGCGACTGCGCCCTCGGCTTCGCCCGCGGCCTCGGTCAGGGGATCAGGACGATCTTGCCCCGGGTGTGTCGCTGCTCCAGTTCCGCGAAGGCCTCGGTCACGCGGTGGAGCGGGTACGTGGCGGCCGTCGGTCTTGGCGCCGATCTGCGCCGCACGTTCCATGGCGACGGTGGTCTGGATGCGGCCCGGCGGCATGCCGAGCGCGACAGCGAGGTCGAGATACTCCGGCCCGTAGAGGTCGACGAACGCTCGGTGACATACAGCACGTCACGATCGCCGTACTGGTCGAAGCGCACGACCTGAGCTGTTTGGTTCATGTCTGCTCCGGAGGGTGTCGGGTCGGCCCGGAAGGGCCGGGTGTGGCTGGTGTCTTCTTGCAAGTCAGGGGACGATGACGGTCTTTCCGGTGGCGTGGCCGGCACGTGCCTTGGCGATGATGGCCGGGGCGTCGGCGAGCGGGACTTCCGCGTCGATACGGACGCGCAGCTCACCGGCAGCGGCGAGTTCGGCGAGTGTCGTCAGCGTCTCGACGGTGGGACGGTTGCCGAGGTTGACACCGAGGATGTCGCGGGCGGCCAGGGCGTCGAGGTCCGTGGCGTAGTTGGTGCTGACCAGGGTGGAGCCGGCGCGGAGCAGACCGGCCATCGGGCTGATGTCGCCGCCGGTCGGGGTGACGAGGTCGACGACGGCGTCGATGCCCTCGGGGTGCGCGGCGGCCACTTGTTCATGGGTGGGGGCCAGGGTGTGGTCGATGACGGTGTAGGCCCCGAGATCGCGTAGGTGGTCGGCGAGGTCGGGGGTTCCGGTGGCCAGGACGCGGGCTCCGGTCCGGGCGGCGAACTGGATGGCCGACTGGCCTACTCCGCCGCTGGCGCCGTTGATCAGCAGGGTGTGCCCGTCGGCGAGGCGCGCGGCCTGGACGGCCTGGTAGGCGGTCACGCTCGCGGTGGGAAGGGCGGCGGCGAGCGTGAAGGGGAGGGTGTCGGGGATGAGGGCGATCTTGCCGTCCTGCTCGCCGAGGGTGTACTCGGCATACGAGCCCTGGCCATCGGACAGGCGCATGAACTGTCCGAAGACGCGGTCCCCGGGGCGGAAGCGGGTGACGCCCGGACCCGTCTTCTGGACCACGCCCGCCGCGTCCGAGCCCATGACCAGGGGGAAGACGTGCTCCATGGAGTCCTTGAGGGCGCCGTCGGTGACTTTCCAGTCGAAGGGGTTCACTCCGGCGGCGTGGACGCGGACCAGGATCTCGCCGGCGCCGGGCTCGGGCGTGGGCAGATCGACGAGCTCGGGCAGGGCTCCGAAATGGGAGACGACGACGGCTTTCATGCTGATGCCTTTCTCGGCCGGTGGGTGTTGTCGCACTGCCGGCGCTTGGGGAGGGGGAGTTGACGAGGCAGCGACTATGGACCAGGTCTGCGATGTCCCGGGTTTCGGCCAGGCACAGGGGCCGGCCGGGGCCGTGGGTGAAGGGCCCGGTATCGATGAAGAACGGGGCGGTGACGAGGTGGAGTTCGTCGGCGCGACCCTGGTGGTCAGCCGACCAGGCTCGGCACCGGCACCGGCGCGAGGGCGATGGTGTGGTGGGTGTGCTGGACCTTGGCACGCAGGTAGCGCAGGTTGCTGGGCGTGGTGTGCACGCCCGTAGGGACGGTCCGGGCGATCGAGATGCCGAGGTCGCTGAGCTGCTGCGCCTTGTCGGGGTTGTTGGTGAGCAGGTTCAGCTCGGTGATGTCGAGGGCGGCGAGCATCTGGGCGGCGGCGGTGTAGTCGCGGGCGTCCTCGGGTAGACCGAGGGACAGGTTGGCCTCGTAGGTGTCCAGGCCCTCGTCCTGCAGAGCGTAGGCGTCGAGCTTGTTGTACAGGCCGATGCCGCGGCCTTCCTGACGGAGGTAGAGCAGGATGCCGCCGGTGGCGGCGATGCGCTCGGCGGCCTCGCGCAGCTGGGGGCCGCAGTCGCAGCGGGCGGAGCCGAAGACGTCACCGGTGAGGCATTCGGAGTGCAGACGCACCAGCGGGGTGGCAGCGGTGGCGGGGTCTCCCAGGATCAGGGCTACGTGCTCGGCGCCGTCGGCCAGGCCGTTGAACGTGATCACCTCGGCGGTCACGTGGTAGCCGTCAGAGAAGCGCAGCGGAATGTGGACCCGGGTGCGTACGGTGGCGGTGCTGGTGGTCATGGCGTCTTTCGTGGCGTTGGTTTGTTCAAAGGGTCTGTCCATGGCGAGGACGTCCTACGGCTTCGCGGATGACACCGGGGGAACCGCGCATGTTCCGTCCGGGCCGCACATGACCGCATCCTCGCCCAGGGCGTCCAGGGGACGCTCGGCCCATGCCGTCTCCAACGCCTTACGGAACGCGCTGACCGGCTGCGCTCCGCCCAGCGTGCGGCGGCCGTCGAACACGAAGAACGGCACACCCTGGGCACCGGCGAGTGCTGCGCCGCGCTCGTCTTCGCGGACCGCCTCAAGGTAGGCGTCGGCGTCGGCCAGGATGTGGCGGGCCTGCTCGGGGTCAAGGCCGGCCCGGGCGGCGATGCCCACCAGGGCGTCGTGGGTGAAGATGCTTTCGGCCTGGGCGAAGTTGGTCTCGAACAGGACGGCGAGCAGCTGTCCCTGGCGTCCCTGCTCCTTGGCCCAGTGCAGGAGCCGGTGGGCGTCCAGGGTGCTGCCGACCTGCCGGTCGGTGCGGTAGGTCAGTCCCTCGCGCCGGGCGCGCTCGGCGACCTGCTCGTCCATGGCGGGGCCCTGTGGACCGAAGCGCCGGGCTAGGAACGCGGGGACGGATTCGACGTGCGCGGCGTCGTGGCCCGGGTCGAGTTCGAAGGACCGGTGCACAACCTCGACCCGGTCGCGGTTGGGGAACTCGGTCAGGGCCCGCTCGAAGCGGGCGTTCGCGATGTAGCACCAGGGGCAGACCACATCGCCCCAGATCTCGATGCGCATAAGGATGTCCTTCCTTCTTTCTTGCTTTCGGTTCGGGTCGTGCTTGAGGGCGCGGCCGCGCCGCGCCGCCGAGGGTGGGTCAGGGCGTGCGGAGGCCGCGCAAAGTGGTGGCGATCGCCTGGCTCAGCCGGGTGGCGGGTCGTCCGATAAGCCCGGCCAAGTCACCGCTGGCGGTGTGCAGTTCGCCGCGGCGCAGGCCCTGGTCGGCGTCGGCGAGGATGTCGGCGACCAGTTGCGGCATGCCGGTGCCGGCCAGGGCCCGGGCGTGCTCGGCCTGGGGCAGATCGGTGTAGGCCACCTGGGTGCCCGCCTGGGCGGTGATCTCGGCGGCGAGCTCGGCCAGGGTGAACGGCTCGTCGCCGCCGAGCTCGTACGCCCGTCCCTCGTGGCCGTCCCCGGTGAGCACAGCCGCCGCGGCGGCGGCGTAGTCGGCACGGGTGGCCGCACTGACCCGGCCCTCGCCCGCGCTGCCGAACACCGCGCCGTGCTCCAGGAACACGGACAGGTAGGCCGTGTAGTTCTCGAAGTACCAGCTGTTGCGCAGGAAGGTGAACGGTACGCCGCTCCCGCGCAGCAGCGCCTCGGTGGCCTGGTGGTCCTCCGCGAGACGCATGCTCGTGGTGGCGGCGTTGACGATGCTGGTGTAAGCCACCAGGGAGGCCCCCGCGTCGCGGGCCGCCTCGATCACGTTGCGGTGCTGCTGCACCCGGGCACCCGGCTCGCTGCCGGAGACCAGCAGCACCCGCTGCGCGCCCTGGAAGGCAGTGCGCAGCGACGCGGGGTCCGCGTAGTCCGCGTGGCGCACCTGAACGCCGCGGTCGCCCAGGCTCTTCAGCTGGTCCAGGCGGCGTCCGGTGGCGACGATGTCGCCTGCCGGTACCCCCTGCTCCAGCAGGCTTTCGACGGTCAGACGGCCCAGCTGGCCGGTCGCTCCGGTGACGATCAGGGACATCGGGGGCTCCTTCAGGTGCGGTCACGGTGAATCCACCAGGCTCAACCAGCCCGAGCCTCCCACCGTTCCCTATCGCCGGTACGCACTATCTTGTAAGGTACTGGTATGAAGGAAAGTATCGAGGTCAGTGGCATTCCACTGGAGAATCCCGCGGGCAACGTGTTCGAGCCGAACTGTCCCAGCCGGGTGCTGCTGGACCACGTCACCAGCCGCTGGGGCGTCCTGGTGCTGGTCGCCCTCTCCAACGGGACGATGCGCTGGGGTGAGGTGCGCCGCTGGGTCAAGGGCATCACCGAGAAGATGCTGGCCCACACCCTGCGCACCCTGGAGGCCGACGGCCTGGTACTCCGGGTGGCCCACCCGGAGGTGCCGCCCCGCGTCGACTACAGCCTCACGGACCGCGGACAGGAACTGGTCGCCCTGCTCCTGCCCCTGGTCGGCTGGGTCACCGCCAACGCCGAAGCCACCCCCGTGGAGTCCCCAGTCTGAGCCAGGACGACTGCCGAGGGTCCCGCAGCGCGCGCCGCGGGACCGTGCCCGGGTCGGCCGCTCAGGCCATCGCCGCGTGGACAATGGCCGAGTCGACGATCTGCTCCATGCGCACGATACGGCCGCCGCGGACGGTGAAGGCGTGCGCGACGCGTGCCTCCATCGCCTTGCCGGTGGCCCAACCACTTAGCGTTCAATCCTGGAGCATTACCGGCGAGACCCCGTGCTCTCTCGTGGCCCGAGCCTCCCACGTGGCGAGCCCGCTTATAGCAGACAAGTGAACTGCTCGGGCGGCATGTTGGGTGCCCTGTCAGTGCCCTGATCAGCGCTCCCTGGCATGCCACGGCCTGTCGTGTGGTGAGCCCTTCGGGCAAGGTGGGTGACGAACGTGGAACTCCCGTGCGCTCATGGTTGATGCGCTGTTCATGGCGGACCTGTGCCGGTACAGCCACTCGACAGCGTGCACCCTTTGCCACCGGGGATTCCCGGAGCGCTGCAAAGGGGGAGGTCTTGCCCCGCTTCCTCGACAACAGTCGAATGCAACGAGAACGGCCGGAAGGAGGAGCATGCCGCGCGACAGGACACCCCGGTTCGTGCTCGCCCTGGCCGCTCTCCTCGTAGGTCTGCAGTTCCTCGGTGTGATGGTGCCCGGCGGGTCTGGGCATGCCGCCTACGGCTCTGCCCCGGTGCCCCTGGAGCGGTCGACGGACGTAGTCGTCGCCGACGCCGAACACACCGACGAGTTCGCCCCCTGCGGAGACGCCGGGCAGATCGCGGGCCTGAAGTCCTGGCCCGCGGGCCGTGACCGTCGCCACGCCGTGGAACCCGACGCGGAGCGCTCCCCTGCCGGTACCTGGCGGAACGAGCGCACCGCGCTGCCTCCGGGCGGCCTCACGGCATCCCCCCTCGCGTCGAGAACCCCAGCCACCGGCTCGCTCGCATCACTCCAGTTGCTCCGCTGCTGAGTCGGTCTGCGGACCGAGCCGACTCCCCCCGCTCGCGCCATGCTCACCGGGTGCCTCGACGTTGGGCCGTCGCGCCCTGCGCGTTGCCCGCGCGCTGGATGTATTCGGTGTCACGGACATCGCGGTGTAGGCCCGAGCGTTGACGCGTCGCCGTACGGCGGTGACGGCCTGCCGTACGGCGCCCGTTCCGCCGCAGCGGGAGTACCGCCAGGAGATCCACGCAATGCAAACAGGAAGAGTACTCGATGAGTAATACCTCCAAGCCGCCCTCGCCGAGAAGGGCTCGCGCGTGAACCCGAAACATAAAGCGATCGTCCTGATCACTGTTGCTGTCCTGACTATGGCGACACTCATTTACTTCAACCTGGAAAATGTGCGAGAGCCGGGCAGTCGTGGAATTTCCCTAGTGGGCGACGCCGAAACGTCCGAGGCCGGACAACGGTCGAGCGGGTCGGACCCGACAGTCCAGGTGGAGTCGTGACGATGCTACGTAAGCTGCTGTTCTGGAGCTTTGCGGTGGTGTTTCCGCTCCCACTGATTCTCACCTACGATTTCGTGGCCACTGAACCCGACCTCCTGAAGTTCTATGTCTTCCTCGGCCTGATCGCCTATACGTGGTGGCTGTTGTCCATCGTGCTCAGCGTGAGACCGGTCTGGCTGCACCGTTTCGTGGGACTTCCGGCCATCTACGGCCTGCATGGCGCACTCGGCATACTGGCCATCGCCGCGGCCTATATACACCGCGACAACTCCTACTCACCAAGCCACCTGGCCCGCATTCTGGGCGATTGGGGATTCTACGGGACGCTCGCAGTGCTGTGCTACTCGATGTTCTTCATGAGCGGGTGGTTCGTCGACAGGTCGATACTTCTACTGAGGGTCAAGGGACTCCTGGAGACCGTCCTCCGCCGCCGGCTCTCCGTGTGGATTCACCGACTCAACCTGGTGATCGTGGCGATGATCTGGCTGCACGCCCACCTGCTCGTGAGAGTGAACCAGTACTTCGCGTTCATGGTGCTTTTCGATCTGTACACAGTGGCGGCATTCGGCATCTATGTCTGGAAGAAATGGATCGCGCCCGACACGTATCTGATGGGAACAGTCACCAGCAATGACACGCGCGGTGGGGCGACCCGCAGGGTGTCGGTGGGCCTCGACAGCAAAGCGGCGGCCCTGCAGCCGGGTGACTTCTTCTTCCTCAGCTTCGAGGGATCTTCTTCTGTGAGCAGGGAATGGCATCCCTTCTCAGTGACGGACGACAACCAGAAGACCCTGGCCTTCACAATTCGACAGCACGGAGACTTCACCCGCCGCCTCGGAAATGTCGAAGTGGGAACCCAAGTCCGCCTGGAGGGCCCGTTCGGCCGCTTCGAATCGATCGTCCAGGGGCGGGACCGCGAAGCTCCTCTCGTGCTCGTCGGGATGGGCGCGGGCGTTGCGCCGCTGCTCAGCCTGGCGGCAGCTCACCACACCACGCGGAAGATTCACCTGCTGTGGGCCGTCCGTAGCCCGGAAGACGCCTATTACCGTGACGTGATCGAGGAGTACCGGGCGGCGTCCGGAAACCGCATGCAGGTCACCATCAGTGTCGGCCGGTTCCACCGTGAAGATCTCGCCAGCACGCTGTCTGCAGAGGCAGTCGCGAAGGGCGCGTTCTTCATCGTGGGTCCGAACCCCGCCGTGTTGGCGAACCAGCGCCTACTGCGGCGCATCGGAGTCTCTGCACGGCGAATACACCAAGAACGCCTCACCATGTAGCCGATGCGACCACAGTTCCACGGGCCCAGGAAATCGACCATCGTCGACGAAACGGAGTTCACTGAGATGACAAGCACCACGCGCCGAAAATTTCTTGCACTGGCCACCGTCGCACTGGCGGGAGCCGGTACCGCGGGCTGTTCGATAACGAGAGGAGCAGGCGAGGCACTCGGCGGTTCCGAATCTTCTGAAACCGTCCCACCATTGACTAAATCGCGCACTTTGGTCGCCTACTTTTCGATGCCGGAAACCGATGACCCGAACAACATGACGGAGAACGAGCAGAACAGCACTCATGTCGTTGATGGCAAGGTTCTCGGGAACACCCAACACGTCGCTCAAATCATCGGGGAGAGCACGGGAGCCGAGGTATTCCGCATAGAGACAGCGGAAGAGTTGCCCCTCGACCACAAAACACTGTCAGATCTCGCGCTGAAACAGCAGGAAGACGACGAAAGGCCGAAACTCAAAGCCCTTACACCGAACCTTCAAGAATATGACACGATATTCATCGGCTATCCGATCTGGTGGTACAGCCTGCCGATGCCGATGCACACGTTCCTTGAACAGCACGATTTCAGCAAAAAGAACATCATTCTATTCACCACCCATGGCGGAAGCCGCCTGTCGGGAACTGTTGAAGTCGTCACTGAAAAGCTCGCTGATTCTACTGTGATCAGTAATGCGTTCACGATCTCACGAGACGATATGGACAATGCCGAGGCGGAGGTGAGCGATTGGCTCGACAGTCTCGGGATTACATGACGCCCGCCAGTTGCGGACCCGCGGTCCGGGCCGAGCCCGGCCAAAAGGGATCTTTAGCCGGTTTTTGGGGGGCACTGGTACGGCATGGAACAGCACGGCCTCCCACCCCGGCGGGCGCTCTGCTTGAGTTTTACTGACCGTCCGGCACCATCGGCACCACAGGACGCGTCCCTCACCGAACGAGCCGGGGCGTCGTCCGAATTCACGAACGTGGTGGGCCTATGCCGCCGGACGAAATGCCCAGGTGCTCAATTCCGACGCGGTCTGCTTCTTCGCCGCCGACTGTGACGCGGTGACGCACCGAGGGTGCTCCCAACCGACGAACATGAGGGATGTAACGCATGCACGAACAGGACAGCACGCCGAACGGCAACTCGACCGACCGTGGCCGTCGCGGCCGTCGCGGCTTCCTGATGGGTGCCGCCGGACTGGCAGCCACCTCGGTGGTGGCCGCGCCGGCCACCCTGGCACAGGCGCAAACCGCATCGTCCGCGACCGGCACCAAGAGCCCCGTCGGCCGTCGCAACCCGGTGACCGCAGCCATCACGCAGACCGGTCACCGCCGGCTCGGGTCCGGCCCGGCGTCCCTGAAGGTCTCCAGCATCGGCCTCGGCACCCAGACCATGCCGGGCAACCTTTATGGTCCGGTCACCAGCCGAAAGGACATGGTCGCCCTCGTCCGGACAGCCTTCGACCAGGGGGTGAAGTTCTTCGACACGGCCGAGGCGTACGGGCCGTTCGAGTCGGAACGGATCATCGGCGAGGCCCTGCGGACCGTCCGCGACGACGTGGTGATCGCGTCCAAGTTCGGCTGGAACATCGACCCGGTCACCGGAGTGAACACCGGCACGAACAGCCGTCCCGACCGCATCCGGCAAGTCGTCGACGGCATACTGACGCGCTTGGGGACGGACTACATCGATCTGCTCTACCAGCACCGGGTGGATCCCACCGTCCCGATCGAGGACGTCGCGGACACGGTGAAGGACCTCGTCGCCCAGGGCAAGGTGCGGCATTGGGGCCTGTCCGAGCCGGGCTTGGGGACCGTCCGCCGGGCTCACGCTGTCCTGCCGCTCACCGCGATCCAGAACGAGTACTCCACGCTGTGGCGCGGCCCGGAGGAGCAGGTTCTGCCGCTTTGCGAGGAACTCGGCATCGGTTTCGTGTGCTTTTCGCCCCTGGGCACGGGCTTCACGACCGGCACGATCAATCCGTACACCCGGTTCACGGAGGGAGACCGCCGGCCCGCGGCACCCCGCAACAGCCGGGACAACATGGCCGCCAACATGCCGCTGGTACAACTGCTCCAGGAATGGGCCGTGCGCAAGGGCGCCACGCCCGCCCAGATCGACCTCGCCTGGCTGCTGGCCCAGAAGCCGTGGATCGTACCGATCCCCAGCACCACCCGGCTGTCCCACCTGCTGGAAAACATCGGCGCGGAAGAAGTCCGGTTCAGCCCCGACGAACTCCAGGAACTGAACGCCGCCGTCGCGAGCATCACCATCCACGGTGCCCGGCTCTCGCCGGCGGGCCTCGCGCTGACGGGCGTCGAAGCACCGCCCCGCTGACCGGCCCCGCACGAACCGAGCGGCGCGGCGGGGGCCACCCCCGGCCGAACTCCCATACAGCTGCGGGATGTTCCGGCCGGGGGTGGCCCCCGCCGTGTGCCTTCAGGAAACCCGGAGCAGCAGGATCCGATCGTCGCTGTCCTCCGGTGAACCCTTGCCGTCCGTGTTGCTGGTGACCAGCCACAGCCTGTCGCCGCCCGCCGCCACGACCGTGCGCAGCCTGCCGTACGAGCCCTCCAGCGCGGCCGACGGCTCGCCCGCGACCCGGGAGCCGTCCAGCGGGATGCGCCACAGGCGCTCGCCCCGCAGGCTCGCCATCCAGATGGCGCCCTCGGCGTAGGCGATGCCGCTGGGTGAGGCGTCGACGGGACGCCACTGCGCTACCGGATCGGTGAAGCCCGCCCGGTCGCCTCTGCCCTCGACCTCCGGCCAGCCGTAGTTACGGCCGGGTCGGATCAGGTTCAGCTCGTCCCAGGTGTCCTGGCCGAACTCCGACGCCCACAGCCGCCCGTCGTCGTCGAAGGCCAGGCCCTGCGGGTTGCGGTGGCCTGAGGAGTACACCAGGGAGTCGGGCTCGGGGTTGCCGGGGGCGGGCCGGCCCTCGGGGGTCATGCGCAGGATCTTGCCGCCGAGCGAGTCCCGGTCCTGGGCGATCGGCTTGTCCCACGTCTCGCCGGTGCCGGCGTAGAGCATGCCGTCCGGGCCGAAGGCGATCCGGCCGCCGTTGTGGTACGTCCCGGTGGGAATTCCTTCCAACACGGTCTCCGGCCGGCCCAGTTGCTCGCTCTGTGGGCGCGAGGTGTCGTACCGCATGCGGACGATGCGGTTGTCCGAGGTGGTCGTGAGGTAGGCGTACACCAGGCGGTCGGAGGCGAAGTCCGGGGAGACGGCGAGCCCGAGCAGGCCGCCCTCTCCGGGCAGGTCCTGCGCTCCCCGCACAGTCCCGGCCTCGGTCTTCCGGCCGTTGTCCGCGTCGACGCGGGTGATCGTGCCGTCGTCGCGGGAGGAGACCAGCAGGTCGCCGTCCGGCAAAGGGGCCATGCCCCAAGGGGTGTTCAGTTCCTGCGTCACGGTCCGCAGGACTCGTACGCGCGAGGAGCCTGAGCCCGCGTTGTCCGTTCCGGCGGACGACGCGGGCTCCTCCTCGCTGCCCGAACTCCCCGATGTGCAGCCCGCGAGCATCAGTACGGCGGCGGCGCAGGCCGCGGCCCAGGGCGTTTTGGGAGTGGGACGGGGCACGGCGGGTTCCTCTCGATGACGCTGATGGTGGTGCGGTTCAGGGGGCGATGGAAGGGGCGAGGCGGGCGCGACGGGCGCCGGCCCAGCAGGTGCCACCGTTGGTTGCTGATCCGGGCGGGCCCGCGTTCCCGCGCGCCCCCGGCGACGGTGCGTCAGCTCTGCGCCCGGCCCACGGGCCACGCCTGCGCGGCCCGCAGCGCCGCGATCACACCGCCGTCGGCCAGGAGGTCGGACCCGGTGATGAAGCCGGCCTGCTGCCCGAGCAGGAAGGCCGCCGCCTCGGCGACGTCGTCGGGGGTGCCGATGCGCCCGGCGGCCGACGTCTCGATCATCTGGCGGTATCCCTCGGCGCCGGGGCCGGACATCTCGTCCTGGGCCAGGGGGGTGGAGATGATGCCGGGGCTGATGCAGTTGATGCGGGCGCCGTGCTTGCCCCACTCGACGGCGGCGGCCTGCACGCGCAGCGCGTTGGCCCGCTTGGACAGGGCGTAGGCCGCGCCGGAGTTGCCCACCTCCTCGGGGGACAGGAAGGGCAGGTCAAGCAGTTCGGAGACCGGGGTGCTTGCCAGCGCGTGCTCGGTGTCGTACGGATAGGCGCCCGCCATGTGGCCGGCCATGCTGGAGATGACGACACCGGCGCCGCTGGGCGCGATGACGCGGGCGAACTCGTCGAGGACCAGCGCGGTGCCGAGCAGGTCGACGTGCAGGACCTGCTCCGTGGTGCCCTGTACGGGCGAGACTCCGGCGCTGTGCACGACCTGAGTGACGGGGCCCAGCTCCGCGGCCGTGTCGGCGAGGGCAGCCACCGCGTCGGGCTGGGACACGTCGACGACCTGGGTGGACACGTCGTAGCCCGCGCCGCGAAGCTGCTCAGCGGCGACGCCCAGCGCCTTCTCGCTGTAATCGGCGAGCAGCACGATACGGCCGATGCCCACACGACGGGCGATCGCCAGACCGATGCCGCCCGCGCCGATGATGACCGCTACGTCCTTGTCCATCGTCTTTCTCCTGTGATCGCAAAAGAGGGGGGCTATGCCGAGGAAGAGATCTCCTACGAGCATTCAGCCTGCTCCGCGGCGCCGCGATGTGGCAGACCGGGCTGTGCCCTGGAGCGGTGTTCAGTGACCTGCCAGGGCACCCCTCGCGGCAATGGGCTCGTGGATCGGCCCGGTGCCATGGGAGAGAGGCAGACCGGTGCCCTGGTGGGCATGGGCGATGATCTCCGCGGTGATCGAGACGGCCGTCTCCTCGGGAGTGCGGGCACCGAGGTCCAAGCCGATCGGCGAGTGGAGACGGGCCAGGTGCGTCTCCGGTACGCCCGCCTCCCGCAGCAGGCCCAGGCGGTGGTCGTGGGTACGCCGGGAGCCCATCGCGCCCACGTAACCCACGGGCAGGCTCAGGGCCTGGCGCAGGAGCGGGACGTCGAACTTGGCGTCATGGGTGAGCACGCATACGGCGGTACGGGCGTCCACCTCGGTGCCGGCCAGGTAACGGTGCGGCCAGTCGACGACCACCTCGTCGGCGTACGGGAAGCGACCGGGGGTCGCGAAGACGGGACGGGCGTCGCAGACAGTGACCCGGTAGCCGAGGAAGGCTCCGGCCCGGCTGAGGGCGGCGGCGAAGTCGCCGGCGCCGAAGATCAGCATGCGGGGGCGGGGCGCGCGGGTGTGGACGAGGAGGGACAGCCGTTCGGGGCAGGTGTCGGCGTCCCCTCCCACCTCGACCAGTCCGGTGCGTCCAGCCCGGAGCAGGGCGCGGGCCTGCGCCGCGACCGCCCTGTCCTCTCGCGCGCTGCCCAGGGTTCCGTCGTACGCGCTGCCGTCGCCGAGAACGCACAGGCTCCGGCCGAGGAGTTCCTCCGGCCCGTCCACCACCTGCGCCACGGCCGCGGGCCGGCCTCGCCGTACCTCGTCGAGGGCGACGGCGAGGTGGGGCTGGTCGACCGGGTCCACTCGCTGCAAGAGCACGTCGATCTCGCCACCGCAGGTCAGGCCGACGGCGAAGGCGTCGTCGTCGGAGTAGCCGAAACGGGCCCGTGCGGGGGCGCCGGAGTCGGCCAGGATCTCGCGGCACAGTTCGTAGACGGCTCCCTCCACGCAGCCTCCGGAGACGCTGCCTACCGCATTGCCGTCCGCGTTCACGGCGAGCGCGGTGCCGGGCGGCAGGGGTGCGCTGCCGCTGATCTGGACGACGGTGGCGAGGGCGAAGGGACGCGCCTCGCGGCACCAGGCGTACAGCGTGTCCGCGATGTTCAGCATGGGGGTCTCCGTGAGGGACGACGGATGGGGAGGGCCGCCGCCACGCGCCGTGGGGGACGATGATCGCGGCGGCGGCCCTGGTGTCCGGCGGCTGTGCGTGGCAGCCACCGGACGGATCGGGGAGTACGACGGGGACCCGGCTCACCACTTGGCAATTCCGGCCGCCCGGGGGCTCGTGTCTGAGGTCTCGGCTCAGAGCAACGCCTCCGCGGTGATGGGCAGTTCGCGGATCCGGCGCCCGGTGGCGTGGAACACGGCGTTGGCCACGGCGGGTGCCACGCCGACCTGCACGATCTCACCGAGGCCCTTGACGCCGATGGGGTCGGCTTCGGGGTCCTCGCCGTCGAGGTAGATCGCGCGCAGGTCGGGGATGTCGGCGTTGACCGGGAGGAGGTAGTCGGCCAGGTTGGCGTTCACGATCCGGCCGTCGCGGTGGTCGGTGACCGTGTGCTCCAGCAGGGCCGCGCCGATGCCGCCGACCATTGCTCCGAGTGCCTGGCTGTCGGCGAGCTTCGGACTGATGATGCGGCCCGCGTCGTACACGCCGAGCATCCGCCGCACGCGAACCAGCCCCAGCCGGGCGTCCACGGCGACCTCGGCGAACATCGCGCCGTAGGCGTACATGGAGAACCGCGCCGGTCCCGATGGCGGAGTGAAGGTACCGAGCGTCTCCAGGTGGCCGCGGTCGTTGCGGGTCAGGAGTTGCCGGTAGGTCTCCCCCTGCGCCGGGTTGTCCTTCATGTACAGCCGGCCGCCTCGTACGACAACATCGGCGGCGTCGGCACCGTACAGCGGAGAGTCCTCGTCCTCGACGGCGATGCGGATCGCCTGCTGCCGCAGTCTGTCGCAGCCGTCCTGGACGGCGGAGCCGACGCTGGCCATGGTCCGCGAGCCGCCCTGTGCAGGGGCAGGCGGCATGACGGAGTCGCCGAGCCGGAAGGTCACGTTGCGCATCGTCAGGCCGAGGGCGTCGGCTGCGACCTGGGTCATGGAGGTGTACGTACCGGGGCCCATGTCGCTGGCCGAGCTCTCGATCAGTGCGGTGCCGTTCGCGTCGAGCCGGACCGAGGCCTGGGCGGCGCTGCGTACGACGTCGTAGACGCCGGTGGCCACACCGGTGCCGATCAGCCAGTCACCGTCGCGGGTGGAGCGGGGCTCGGGGTTGCGGCGGTTCCAGCCGAACTCGCGGACGCCGACGCGGTAGCAGTCGCGCAGGCGTCGGGTGGAGAACGGCAGCCCGCTGGACGGGTCCTCCTCCGGTTCGTTGCGCAGCCTCAACTCGATCGGATCGACACCCAGTTCGTGGGCGAGTTCGTCCAGCGCCGACTCCATGGGGAAGGCGGCGGTGGCGTAGCCGGGGCCGCGCATCCAGGTGGCCGCGTTCACGTCCAGCGGCACCGAGCGGTGCGCCTGACGGACGTTGGGCGTCGTGTAGAGCATCTGCCCGATGCCCAGGACGGGCTCCATGTGCGTTTCGTAGCGGGAGGTCTCCGACCGCAGTTCGTGGATCACGGCAGTCAGGTGTCCGCGGCGATCACTGCCCAGACGTACCGAGTACTCGTACGCGGGCCGGTAACCCGTGCCGAAGTACTGCTGCCTGCGGGTCAGGACGAGTTTGACCCGGCGGCCCGTCATACGGGCCGCGAGAGCCGCGATGGTGACGTGCGGCCAGGTCCGCAACGCACTGCCGAACGCGCCGCCGACGAATGGCGAGATGACCCGCACCGACTCACGCGGGATGCCGAAGGCGGCCGCGAGCTGGTTCTGGGTGCCGACCACGTACTGGGTCTTGTCCCAGACCGTGAGCTTGTCGCCGTCCCAGCGGGCGACGGTGGCATGAGGCTCCATGGCGTTGTGGTGGTTGCGGGCCAGCCGGTAGGTCGTCTCCAGCCGTACGGCGGCGGATCGCAGCGCCTCCTCCGCGTCGCCGCGCGCGTAGGTCTCGGGGTCGTCGGCCGGAGGTGCCTCGGTCAGGTCGGTGGAGGGCTGCTCGGCGTCGTAGGTGACCTCGACCAGGCTCGCGGCGTGCTGCGCGGACTCCAGGGTGGTGGCCACCACGACGGCGACCGGCTGACCGTGGAAGAGGATCCGGTCGTCCTGGAAGGCGAGCAGACGCTCGAACGGGGTGTCGAGGTTCGGCAGCTCGGGTGCGTTGAGGTGGCTGATCACCGTCAGTACGCCGGGCTGGGCGAGGGCGGCACGGGTGTCGATGCCGGTGATCTGTCCAAGGGCGACGGTGCTGTCGACGACGACCGCGTGCACGACGCCGTCGGGGTCGTGGTCGGCGGCGTACTTCGCCTGTCCGGTCACCTTCAGTCGTCCGTCCACGCGGGAGAGCGGTGCGCCGACGGCTGCCTGCGGCTGAGGGCTCACTTGGTACCTCCTATGATGCGCAGCTGGCGTTCGATGGTCCGCTGGCGCAACTCGACCTTGGACCGGTTGTGTGGGAGGGGACGGGCCCCGTACTCGGCGGCGGGGGACGACAGATGGGGCGGGCCACCGCCGCGCGCCGGGGGGGGGAACGGTTGGTCGCAGCAGCGGCCCTGGTGTCCGCCGGCGGTGCGTGGCCGCCGCCCGGACGGTTGCGGAGAGCACCCCGGGCGGCCGTCTCGCCACGAAACCGGCTGCCCGGGTGCTCGTATCGCGGCCTCGGCTCAGAGCATCGCCTCGGCCGTGATGGGCAGTTCGCGGATCCGGCGCCCAGTGGCGTGGAACACCGCGTTGGCCACGGCCGGTGCCACGCCGACCTGCACGACCTCCCCGAGGCCCTTGACGCCCAGGGGGTCGGCCTCGGTGTCCTCCCCTTCGAGGTAGATCGCCCGCAGGTCGGGGACGTCGGCGTTGACGGGCACGAGGTAGTCGGCGAGGTTGGCATTCACGATCCGGCCGTCGCGGTGATCGGTGACCGTGTGCTCCAGGAGAGCCGTGCCGATGCCGCCGACCATGGCACCGAGTGCCTGGCTGTCGGCGAGCTTCGGACTGATGATGCGGCCCGCGTCGTACACGCCGAGCATCCGCCGCACGCGAACCAGCCCCAGCCGGGCGTCCACGGCGACCTCGGCGAACGTCGCCGCGTACGCATGGGTGGAGAACCGTTCCACTTCCTCGCCCGGCGTGTAGGACCCGTTGGCCTCGAGGCGGCTGCGGTTGTTGCGGGTCAGGAGTTGCCGGTAGGTCTCCCCGCGCGCCGGGTTGTCCTTCACGTGCAGCCGGCCGCCCCGTACGACGACATCGTCCGGATCGACGCCGTGCAGCGGCGATCCCTCGTCTTCGACGGCCAGCCTGATCGCCTGCTGCCGCAGCTTGTCGCAGCCGTCCTGAACGGCGGACCCGACACTGGCCATGGTCTTCGAACCGCCCTGCAGTGGCGCCGGCGGCATGAGGGAATCGCCGAGCCGGAAGGTCACATTGCGCATGGTCAGGCCGAGGGCGTCGGCGGCGACCTGGGTCATGGAGGTGTACGTGCCCGGGCCCATGTCACTGGCCGCGGACTGCACCAGCGCGGTGCCGTCGGCGTCCAGCCGGACCGAGGCCTGGGCCGGGTCCCGCCGGGTGTGGTAGGCGCCGGCGGCCATACCGGTGCCGATCAGCCAGTCGCCGTCGCGGGTGGAGCGCGGCAGGGGGTTGCGGCGGTTCCAGCCGAACTCGCGGGCGCCGGTGGCGAGGCACTCGCGCAGCCGCCGGGTGGAGAACGGCAGCCCGTCGGACGGGTCGTCCTCCGGATCGTTGAGCAGCCGCAGCTCGATCGGGTCGACGCCCAGCTCGTAGGCGAGTTCGTCCATCGCCGACTCGACGGCGTAGGAGGCGGTGGCGTAGCCGGGGCCACGCATCCACGTCGGTGTGTTCACGTCCAACGGCACCGACCGGTGCGTCATGCGGACGTTGGGCGTGTCGTAGAGCATCTGCCCGAGCGACAGGATGGGCTCGCCGTGCGTCTCGTAACGGGACGTCTCCGACCTCAGGTCGTGGATCATCCCGGTCACCCGTCCGCGCTGGTCACTGCCCACCCGTATCCGGTACTCGTACGTGGGCCGGTAGCCCACATGGAAGTAGAGCTGCTCGCGGGTCAGCGCGAGCTTCACCGGACGCTTCGTCTCGCGAGCGGCGACGGCCGCGATGATGGTCTGCGGCCAGACCCTCGACGCGTTGCCGAACGCGCCGCCGACGAACGGTGAGATCACGCGCACCGAGTCCTGCGGAATGCCGAACACGGCGGCGAGTTCGTTCCGGGCGCCCTGCACCCACTGCGTCTTGTCCCAGACGGTGAGCCGGTCGCCGTCCCAGCGGGCGACGGTGGCGTGCGGCTCCATCGCGTTGTGGTGGTTCCGGGCGAGCCCGTAGGTCATGTCCATGCGTACGGCCGACGAGTCCAGCGCCGCCTCGGCGTCGCCCCGGGCGTAGTTCTGGGGCTGGCCGCCGGCCGGGCTGCCGTTCATGTCGGTCGTGGGCTTCCGCGACTCGTACTCGACCTCCACCAGGTTCGCGGCGTGCTGCGCGACCTCCAGTGTCGTCGCTACGACCACGGCGACTGGCTGACCGTGGAAGAGGATCTGGTCGTCCTGGAAGGCGCGCAGCCGCCTGCCGGGCGGGTTGTATCCCCCGGGATTGTCGCGGTACTCCAACGTGGGTGCGTTGAGGTGGCTGATCACCGTCAGTACGCCGGGCTGGGCGAGGGCGGCACGGGTGTCGATGCCGGTGATCCGTCCCAGGGCGACGGTGCTGTCGACGACGACCGCGTGCACGACGCCGTCGGGGTCGAAGTCGGCGGCGTACTGTGCCTTGCCGGTGACCTTGAGCCGCCCGTCCACCCGGGAAAGCGGTGCGCCGACGGCTGCCTGCGGCTGCGGGCTCATTTACTCTCTCCTACGATGCGCAGCTGGCGCTCGACTGTTCGCCGGAGCAACTCGACCTTGAATCGATTGTGTTGGAGGGGCCTGGCCCCGTCTGACGCCTCCCCGGCCGCCTCGGCCCACAGCGCGTCCGAGGGGCGCTCGCCGATGAGGCGGCGCTCGACGGCGGGCAGCTTCCAGGGCACGGTGCCGACGCCCCCGGCGGCCACCTTCGCCTCGCGGATCACGCCGCCGCGGATGTGCAGGGCGACGGCGGCCGAGGTGAGGGCGAACTCGTACGACTGCCGGTCCCGCACCTTCAGGTAGCCGGACCTGAGCGGACGCGGAAGGGCCGGGATCTCGACGGCGGCGATCAACTCACCTCGCTGGAGGGCCTGTTCGCGGTTCGGGGTGCTGCCGGGTTTGAGGAGGAAGTCGGCGAAGGGGACGGTGCGCTCGCTTCCGTCCGGGCCCAGCAGGTGCACGCGCGCCTCCAGCGCGGCGAAGGCCACGGCGACGTCGGAGGGATGCGTGGCAACGCAGTCGTCGGAGGTGCCGAGGATCGCGTGGGTGCGGTTGAAGCCTTCTCGCGCCGCGCAGCCCGAGCCGGGGTCGCGCTTGTTGCAGTCGGCGCTCACGTCCCGGAAGTAGGTGCAGCGGGTGCGCTGCATGATGTTGCCGCCGATGGTGGCCATGTTGCGCAGCTGGGCGGAGGCGCTCAGCTCCAGCGCCTGCGAGATGACCGGGTAGGTGGTGCGCACCTTGGGGTGGGCAGCGGCGTCCGTCATCCGTACGAGAGCGCCGATGCGCAGGCCGCCGCGCTCGGTGACGGTAATGTCCCGCAGCGGCAGGTCGCTGATGTCGACCAAGGTGTCGGGGCGCTCGACGGTCTCACGCATCAGGTCGACGAGGGTGGTGCCGCCGGCTATGTAACGCCCGCCGCGACGCCCGGCGTTGAGTGCCTCACGGGTGTCGGAGGCCTTGGTGAAGGAGAAGGGGTACATGGGGGCCGGGCCTCATTTCCCGTGGGCGGCCTGGTCGACCGCCTTGACGATCTTGACATAACAGCCGCATCGGCAGATGTTGCCGCTCATCCACTCCCGGATCTCCTCGGCGGAGTCCGTGTGGCCTTCCTCGATACAGCCGACGCCGGACATGATCTGACCGGGGGTGCAGAAGCCGCATTGGAAGGCGTCCTGTTCGACGAACGCCGCCTGCAGCGGGTGCAGTCGGTCGCCGTTGGCGAGTCCCTCGATCGTGGTGACCTCGGCGCCCTCCAGACGCACAGCCAGCGTCAGACAGGAGTTGACCCGCTGCCCGTCGACCAGAACCGTGCAGGCCCCGCAGGCACCCGCGTTGCAGCCCTTCTTGGAACCGGTCAGCCCGAAGTGCTCACGCAGCAGGTCCAGCAGTGAGGTCCGGTTGTCGATCGTGATCGTGCGCCGCTCGCCGTTGACGGTCAACGAGAGCCGGCCGCTGGGCGGAGCCTGGGCGGCCGGCGACTCCTGGTCGGTCAGCGCCGATCCCGCGGCCAGGCCACCTGCCGCGACCACACCACCGACGGCGGCTGTCGTCGCGATGAAGGTGCGCCGAGTGGGCACCGGCGCGGGTCCTTCAGACAGTTCGATGGGTGAGTCCGGAAGTTCGGTGGTCATACGCACTCTCTCGCTTTGGGGGGATGCGGCGGAGGATCGGCCGTCTCGGGCTGGTACGCCACGACCGTCCGGCGACGCTGTGCGGTATGCGCGCAGGCGCCCGTCCGTCGAACACCCGGCGGGCATGGGTCGTCGCCGGAGGCCCTCCGCGAAGGCCCGTTGTGGGGTGGGCCCTCGGCGTTCCGGCAGTGAGCCGAGATGCGGGACAGGCCGCGGTTACGGCTGTGATCTCGGCGCAGGGTCCAGCCTGTGCCGGGTGACGGAGAGCCGCCAGGGAGTACTTTGCGTACGACTCCCGTGCCTACGTCCGGCAGTAGCAGTCAGTTCGAGCCAACGCCTGAGGCGATGGCTCGCTTGATGTTCTGGGTTCGCCGGGTCGCTATTGCGCGGGCGACGTCGACGGCTTTGAGGCCTTCTCCTGCGCGGCCTTGTCGAGGAGGACCATCGCGTCGTACTCGGGGGTGTCGGGTTCGGCGTAGAAGACGACCAGGTGCTGGCTGTTGGTGCCGTTGAGCGTCATGCCCTGGTAACCGAGGGCGAGTTCACCGACATCGGGATGGTGGTACGTGTGGCGGCCGCTGGTGTTTCCCTTGACGTCGTAGCGGTCCCACATGCGCGCGAACTCTGGGCTCTTACTCAGGAGTTCGTCGACGATGAGCGCGAGGTCGGGGGCGTCCGGCTCGATGCCGGCCAGCCCGCGCAGCCATGCGACGACGCTGCGGACCGCGCCGTCCCAGTCGGCGAACAGGTTGCGGGCGGCGGGGTGGAGGAAGACGTAGCGCGCGAGGTTGCGCTGCTCCCCCTGCCAATCCTCGATACCGGCGAACAGGCGCAGTCCGCCAGGGTTGGCGGCGAGCAGTTCGAACGTGCGGCCGACGACGTACGCGGGATTGGGCCGCAGGCTCTCCAGAATCAACTCGGTGCCCGGAGGTACGGACCGGCTCGGCACCGTCGTCGGCGCGACCACGTTCCCGTCGGCGCTCGCCGCGAGTTCTCGCAAGTGCTTGTGCTCGGCCTCCCCCAGGCGCAGCGCGCGGGCGATGGCGTCGATCACGGACGGGCTGGGACGGGTCTCGGTCCCGCGCTCCAGACGTGCGTAGTAGTCGATGCTGATGCCGGCGAGCGTGGCCAGTTCCTCACGGCGCAGCCCCGGGGTGCGGCGCAATCCGGAGGAGGCCGGCAGGCCGACGTCGCCGGGCGTCACCCGGCGGCGGCGGGCTCGCAGGAAGCGTCCCAGCTCGGTGCCGCCGCTACCGCCACTGTGCTGCTCACGTGCCATGTCTTCCAGTGTGGCAGCCCCGTGACCCGTGTAGCGATGCACACGACGTCGAAGGGTGCCCTGTCACAGCACTGAACACGACTGCCTGGCACAACCCGGCCTGCCATCCGGCGCGTGCGGGCGGCAAGCTGAGGGAACGCGGATGTTCCCAGGTCCGCGGCGTGCGGGCGTGGCCAGTGGCCAACGGGGTGACGATTCCCGAGGACCTGCGCGCCCGCTTGCCGGTCGTGACGACGCTGCTCATCGTGACCTCGGCAGCCGCCCACCTGCGGTGAGGACCACATCCGTACGTACGAAGGAGACCCCGATGGCCACGGCATGGACGAACGACGAACTCGACAGGGTCGGGTCGGCGGAGGAACTGGTGATCGCGTCCGTGCGCCGAGACGGTGTGCTGAGCAAGCCGCGGACCATCTGGGTCGTCCGCCTGGGTGACGGGATCTACGTCCGTTCGGTGAACGGCCCCACCTCCGACTGGTTCCGCACCACGCGTTCGCGTCAGGAGGGTCACATCCGCGCAGGTGGCGTGGACAAGGACGTCTCGTTCCTCGACGCCGACCACGACATCAATGATCAGGTGGACGCCGCCTACCGCAGCAAGTACGGGCACTACGCCGCGGAGATCATCGAGGCCATCACGAGCCCCAAGGCGTCCACCACGACGATGCAGCTCGTGCCGCGCTGAGCCCGGCTTCCGAAACGAGCCGCACCCGACACCCCAGCCCAAGAACCGTCCCGCGCACCGTGCCGGGGACTCCTGCGGCCTCCCGCCGCACTCGCACCACCTGTCCAGGAGATGAAACGTGCTCGGTCTCGAACTCGTCGTGGTCCTGTGCGCGACCGTGCTCGTGTGCCAGGTCACGGGAGACCGGCTTCGTATCGCGCCGCCCGTCCTGCTGCTGGCCGCGGGGGCGCTGCTGGGATTCGTCCCGGCACTGCGCGAAGTGCACCTGCCGCCGGAGGCGATGCTGCTGCTGTTCCTCCCGGCGCTCCTGTACTGGGAGAGCCTGACCACCTCCCTGCGCGGGATCCGGCAGGACCTGCGCGGCATCATGCTGATGAGCACCGCGCTGGTCATCCTCACCGCCTGGGCCGTCGCAGCGGTCGCGCACGCCCTGGGCCTTCCCTGGGGGCCGGCCTGGGTACTCGGTGCGGCCGTCGCACCCACCGACGCGACGACGGTCGGCGTCCTCGCCCGCATGCTGCCCCGCCGCAGCATCACCCTGCTGCGCGCCGAAAGCCTGATCAACGACGGCACGGCCCTGGTCGTCTACGGACTCGCCGTCGGCATCACCGTCGGCGAGGAGCACTTCAGCGTGCCGCACGTCGGATGGCTCTTCCTCCTCGCCTACGTCGGCGGAGCCGCGGCCGGAGCCGTGACCGCCTGGCTCGGTATCCAGCTGCGCCGCCGCCTGGACGACCCCCTGCTGGGGAACCTGGTCACGATCGGCACGCCCTTCACCGCGTTCCTCCTCGCCGAGGAGATCGAGGCCTCCGGCGTCCTGGCCGTCGTGGTGGCCGGGCTGATCATGAGCCAGGTCGGCCCGCGTCTGATCGGGGCAGCGACGCGGCGGCAGGGGCAGGCGTTCTGGTCGCTGTCCACGTTCCTGCTCAACGCCTCCCTGTTCGTCCTCGTCGGCCTGGAGGCACAGTCCGCCGTCCGCGACCTGACCAGCGACGACCTCACCCACGCCCTGATCACCGTCGGGGTCGTGTCCGTGGTGCTCGTCGCCGTGCGCTTCACCTTCCAGTTCGCCGCCGTGTACCTCATCCGCCTACTGGACCGCCGCCCAGAGCAGCGGCTGCGCCGGATGAGCCACCGGGCCCGGGTGGTCGGCGGAGTCACCGGATTCCGGGGCGCGGTGTCACTGGCCGTGGCGCTGTCGGTACCGGAGACCCTCGACTCGGGCGCCCCCTTCCCCGGCCGCGATGTGATCGTCTTCGTCACCTCCGGGGTCATCATGCTGACCCTGGTGGTGCAGGGCCTGCTCCTGCCGCGCGTCGTCCGCTGGGCCCGGCTTCCCCACGATGCCTCGGCCGAGGAGGAGCGTTCCCTCGCCGAGACCACCGCCGCCGAGGAAGCCCTCAAGGCGCTGCCGGAGGTGGCCGCCGGTCTCGGCACCGCCCCTGAGGTCGCCGAATGGACGCGCCACGAGTACGAGACCCACCTGCGCGTCGTACGCGCCGACGACGATACCGACGACGCCGTGGTCCTTCGCCACAAGGAGGACTACACCGCGCTGAGCCTCGCCCTCCTCGCCCGCAAACGCGCCACCGTCGTCAGACTCCGCGACGAGGACCACATCGACGACACCGTGCTGCGCCAGGTGCAGGCCTACCTCGACATCGAGGAAGTACGCCTGTCCGGGGCCGAGTTGAGCGACTGACGCGCCCCCGACCTTTCCTTTTCCACCCCAACGCGCAACCACAGTTGCGCTCTTCAAGAAAAGTGCGATGCACCCCATGGAAACCTCCACAGCAGTCCCCACCGCAACCCTCCTGAACAAGCGGTTCAGATTCGCGGCGGCGATCGCCGCGACGACGGCCGTCCTCGTCTCGACGCCATCCGCGTCCGCATCCACGGCGACGGACACATACCCGAAGCCGGTCGTCACCGACGTGCAGACCCTCGCCACCTTCGACTTCACGGCCGGCGACTCCCCGGAGAACCTCACCGTCAACCCGGACAACTCCCTGACTGTCTCCATGCTGGGCAGCGTGGCGGGCAAGCGTCCGGCACTCGTGCGGATCGCCCCGTCCGGGCGCAGCCAGGTGATCGTCACCGGGCAGCCGGGCGACACGTTCACCGGCAACACGCGCGACCGTGACGGCACCATCTACTACAACGTGGCCTCCTCCGACTCCTCCCGGGCCGGTATATGGAAGCTGCCCCCCGGCGGCACCCCTCGCCGCATCGCCGCCCTGTCCACCGACGGACTCCCCAACGGCCTGGCCCTCGACCGGGCGGGGCACACCCTGTACGCGGCCGACAGCAACAAGGCCACCGTATGGAGCGTCCCGGTCTCCGGTGGAACGGCGACCGCCTGGCTGACCGACCCCGCCCTCGCGGGAGCCCCGTCCGTACCCCTCGGCGCGAACGGGCTCCGCTTGCACAAGGGCGCCGTCTGGGTCTCCAACCTCGCGAAGGGCACCCTGTTGCGGATCCCGGTCACCGCCACCGGCGCCCCCGGCCGGATCCACACCGTGACCAGTAGCCTCACCGGCGTTGACGACTTCAACTTCCTCAACGACCGCTCCGACGTGGTATTCGCCGCACAGAACGGCCTCAACCAGGTCGCGCTCGTCCACCCCGACGGGACCACCGAGACCGTCCTGACGTCCAAGGACGGCCTCGCTTCCCCCACCTCCACCGCTGTGCGCGGAAACCGGCTCTACGTCACCAACGCCGGTCTCGCCGAGCCCCACGACGCGAAGGTGCAGCGCGGAACGATCGACCCCGCCGCGCTGAACTGCGGCCGGACCTCCTGAACTGGCGAAGCCGGCACCCGCAGCATTACCTGCTGCGGGTGCCGGCAGCCAGATGCGAGCGGCGACGCAGGTCGCCCGGCGCCGATTCAGACGAGGCTTGCGCCTCCGTCGACACTCAGGAACGCGCCAGGAACGAAGGCAGCGTCCTCGGAGGCGAGGTATGCGACGGCTTCGGCGATCTCGCGCGGCAGGCCGAAACGGCGAGTGGGAAGATGGGCAACGGCAGCAGCAAGACCTCGGGCGGCTCGGACTTCCGCGCGTCAGCGAGGGCTGAGCGCGGCGAATGCCTGGTCCAGCAGGTCGACGAGGTCGAGACGGCCGTCGGAGGCGGTCCAGTGGTCGAGAGCGATGTTGAGACAGTCCAGCGCGGCGGCGGACTTCACGGAGATGGCCGGTGTCAGGGGCTGCGGGGAACCGGCGCGCTCGACAAGGGCGTTGGCCAGGGCAGGCCACCAGCCGCGCTGCTTCTCCAACTGCCGGGCGCACAGGGCGGGTGTTTCGAGGACGAGCCGGGTCATCGTCAGGGCCCGGGCCGGGTCCTGACGGTAGTGCTCGATGGCGACGTCCAACCCGTGACGCAGCGCCGTCCAGTCGTCTTCGTCGGCCGGGCGGGCGCGTACGGCGTCGGCGACCTGCCTGCCGTGCGCGTCGAAGACGCTGAGAACCGCTTCTTCCTTGCTGCCGAAATACCGCAGGAAGGTACTGCGGGACACGCCTGCTGCGGCGGCCAGGTCATCCAGCGTGACCTTGTCGAATCCCTCGCGCAGGAACAGGTCCAACGCCACCTGGGCCAGTTCGGCCCGTACCGCGGCCCTGGCGATGTCACGGGTCTTCGCGCGCCCGGCTGCCACGTCCACCCGCGCCCCCATCCCGTACTCCGACCTCGGTCCCAGCATTGTCCTTGAGATGCCAGTATGACACCCAGTTTCACGAAGCGGATGTGCCTACCCTGGCGCGAATGCGGCGAAGGCCTCGTCGAGCAGGGCGTCGAGGTCGAGGCGGCCGTCGGAGGCGGTCCAGTGGTCGACGGCGACGTTCAAGCAGTCCACCGCGACGGCGGCGCGCACCGACGGAACCAGGAGGTTGGGCCACGAGGGATCGGCGCGCTCGGCGAGGGCCTGGGCGATGGCGGGGCGCCAGCCGTTCTGCTTCTCCAGCGTGCGGGCGCCCAGCGCGGGCGTCCGCATGATCAGCTGGGACATCGCGAGTGCGCCGTCCGGGTCCCGGCGATGGACTTCGGTGACGGCGTCCATCGCGCGCCGCAGTGCCGTCCAGTCACCCTCGTCGGCAGGCCGGGCGCGTAGAGCATCGGCGACCTGTTCACCCTGGGCGTCGACGGCGCCGAGAACGGCGTCCTCCTTGCTGCCGAAATAGCGCAGGAAGGTACTGCGGGACACTCCCGCAGCCGCGGCCAGGTCATTGACGGTGACGTTGTCGAAGCCCTCACGGCGGAACAGGTCGAAGGCCACCTGGGCCAACTCGAACCGGATTGCGGCCCGCGCGATGTCTCTCGTGTTCGTCCGTACTGCTCCACTCACTTCTCGATCCTACCTCTCCCTTGACCTCGGCTCGCAACGATGAGCTAAAGTTCCTGTATTGAAACTGAGTGTCACACTGTAGCGATTGACGCAAATGTGGCGCTTAAGCTCAGCAAGGGAGAGAGTCATGAGAGGCCTGCAGGGCAAGAGGATCGTCATTGCCGGGGGCGCGACCGGCATCGGCGCGGCCACGGCCGAGCGGCTCGCCCAGGAGGGAGCCTCGGTCGTCGTCGGCGACATCAATGCGGCTGGAGCCGAGGCCACTGCCAAGGGCATCACCGAGGCGGGCGGTACCGCGATCGCCGTCGAGTTCGACCTCGCCGACGAGACCTCGATCCAGGAGCTGGTCCACCGGACTGTCGCCGAGTTCGGCGGGATCGACGGGCTCTTCAACGTCGGCGCGGACCTCTCCGCCGCCACCCTGGGCCGTGACGTCGACCTGCTGGAGATGGACCCGGCCGTGTGGCGCCGCACCCACGACGTGAACCTGCTCGGCTACGCCCTGACCTGCAGGGCGGTCCTCCCGCACCTTCTGGGCCAGGGCGGCGGCGTCATCGTCAACACCTCCTCCGGCGCGGCCTGGGGTGGCGAGCCCACGCGGCCCGCGTACGCCGCCTCCAAGGCCGGGATCAACGCGCTGACCCGCCACATCGCCTCCCGCTGGGGCAAGGAAGGCATCCGCTGCAATGTCGTCGCCCCAGGCCTGGTCATGGGCGAGACCCAGCAGGCGCAGGACGACCAGCAGTTGCAGGCCATGGCGATGGAGTACGCCCGCAGCCCGCGCCTCGGTGAGCCCGCCGACCTGGCCGGCGCCGTCGCCTTCCTCTTCTCCGACGACGCGGCCTGGATCAGCGGCCAGGCCTGGTCGATCGACGGCGGCATGAGCCTGCGCGGCTGACAGCAGCTGCTGCGGCTCCGCCACGCCCGGTCCCTTCAGGGACCCCATGCACCTTTCTCATTCTCATTCACCTATGACCACCGACCGGAGACGTACCCCATGACCAAGACCCTCGGACTCATCGGCGCCGGCAACATCGGCAGTGCGCTGGCTCGCCTGGCCGTCGCCGCAGGCCTGAATGTCGTACTGAGCAACTCCCGCGGCCCGGAGACCCTCGCCGACCTCGTCGCCGACCTCGGCGAGCAAGCGCGCGCGGCCACACCCGCCGAGGCCGCGCAGGCCGCCGACCTGGTGGTGGTGACCATCCCGCTGAGCGGCTACGACAAGCTTCCGGCCGCCGCCCTGGCCGGGAAGACCGTCATCGACACCATGAACTACTACCCCGATCGCATCGGCCACATCGCCGAGTTGGACGCCGGCGGGCTGACCTCCAGCACTCTGGTGCAGCGGCACCTGGCCGACTCCCGGGTGGTCAAGGCGTTCAACAGCATCGACTTCGTGCGCCTGTTCACCGCAGCCCGGCCCGCCGGCGCCGACGACCGCAGTGCCCTGCCCATCGCCGGTGACGACACCGCCGCCAAGGCGCAGGTCGCCGAACTGTTGGACGCGCTGGGCTACGACGCCGTGGACATCGGCACTCTTGCCGACAGCTGGCGCAGCGAGCCGGGCACTCCCGTCTACGTCCAGCCGTACCTGCCGGCGCAGCCCGAGGGGCTGACCGACGAGGAGATGGGGCGCTGGTTCTTCGAGGCCGCAGGCGTCCCTGTGCCGGCCGCCAAGGTGAGGGAGCTGACCGAAACCGCCGTCCGGCGTACCGCGGGCGACACCCGCGCGGCCCTCAGCCAGGACTGACACGCGAGACGCGGGCCAAGGTCTGCGGCGAGGAGGCCGACATGCGACTGGGCATCAACCTCGTGGGATTCGACGACCCCGCAGGTGACTTGAAGAGGCGCGGTGGGCTGGGGCCTGAGCTGGCTGCGGTCGGAGCCGCCGCCGAGGCTGCGGGGGTGAGCCGGCTGTCGGTGATGGACCACTACTTGCAGATGGAGGTACTGGGCGGCGCCGAGAGCGCCATGCTGGAGTGCTACACCACGCTCGGCCACCTCGCCGCGCACACCGCCACCGTGCAACTCGGCGCGCTGGTCACCGGGGTGACGTACCGCCACCCCGGCCTGCTGGCCAAGATCGTCACCACGCTCGACCACCTCTCCGGCGGCCGCGCCACCCTCGGCATCGGGGCGGCCTGGTACGAGCGCGAACACCTCGGCCTCGGCGTGCCCTTCCCCCCGACGGCCGAGCGGTTCGAACGGCTGGAGGAGACCCTGCAGATCTGCCTGCAGATGTGGGACCCGCAGGACAACGGGCCGTTCGAGGGCAGGCACTACCAGCTGGCCGAGACCATGTGCGTGCCACCGCCGGTGAGTGCTCCGCACCCGGAGATCATGATCGGCGGAGGCGGCGAGAAGAAGACCCTGAGGCTGGTGGCCCAGTACGCGGACGCCTGCAACCTCACCGCCTTCACCCACGCCGAGGTCGCGCACAAGCTGGAGGTGCTGCGCCGCCACTGCGACGATCTGGGCCGGGACTACGGGCGGATCCGCAAGACGGCCATGTACTCCGGGGACGCGCTCCGTGACGGCGACCTCGACGGCTTCGCCAAGGCGATGACCGGCTACGCCCAGCTCGGCATCGAGACCGTGATCGCGTCCGTTCCGCTCGCCGGAGCCGCCCGCTGGATCGAGGAGCGCGCCGCACCCGCGGCACGACGGCTGGCCGAACTCGGCTGACGAGAGCCGTGTCCGACCGGTCGAGGCCCACCCATGGTCATGGCGAACAAAGCAGCCCGTGCCTCGGCCTCGGCCCCGGTGGACAGCGCGCCTGGAAGCCTGCCGGCTCGATGCCTGCCCGCCGCACGACTCACAAGAGGGAGAGAAGTGTCTGATCACCAGCCCGGCAGGACACCGCTCGGACGCTACCGAGTCGCTCAATGGGCGACCGGTCACACCGGGGCACACGCCCTGAGATGCGTCATCGAACACCCGCGGTACGACCTGGTCGGCGTGTACGTGTACGCCGACGCAAAGGTCGGCCGCGACGCCGGTGAACTGTGCGGCATGGAGCCGACCGGCGTCCGTGCCACCGGCAGCATCGACGACATTCTCGCCGCCGGTCCCGACTGTGTGTTGTACATGCCGGTACTGAAGGCGGTCAGGATCGACGAGATCTGCCAACTCCTCGAGTCGGGCGCCAACGTCGTCACGAGCGTCACCGACTTCCACTACCCGGAGGGCCTCGATCCCGATGTACGGCAGCGGATCCAGGAGGCGTGCGAGCGCGGCGGTACATCGCTCCACGCCACGGGCTCGAGCCCGGGCTGGATCACCGAGGTCTTCCCGCTCGCGGTGACCGCACTCCAGCGCCGGCTCGATCGCCTGACGATCGAGGAGTTCGCCGACATGACGACGCGCAACTCACCGGAGCTGCTCTCCCAGATGTTCGGCCAAGACCCCGCGGCGATGGACCTCACGCGGGTGGCCGCCGGCCTGGGCGAAGATTTCGGCACCTCGCTGCGCCAACTCGCCGATGGTCTTTCGGTGCCTCTCGACGAGGTCACCGCGACAGGAACGGTGGGCACGGCGGCGAAACCGGTGAAGGTCGGCACCACGACCATCGAGGCCGGCACGGTCGCCGCATGGCGGTTCGAGGTCACCGGCTGGCGAGACCGCAAGCCGTTCATGGTGGTCCGGCCCACCTGGTACCTCACCCAGGATCTCGAACAGGACTGGAAAGGGCAGGTGCGCGACACCGGCTGGCACGTGGTCGTCGAGGGTGACGCGCCCCTCGACATCGACATCCGTGTCATGTCCGAGAACTACGCCGCCGTCTCGCCCGGCTACAGCGCCCACATCGTCGTCAACGCCGTGCCTTTGGTCTGCGAGGCGCCGCCCGGCATCAGGACCACCCTCGACCTGCCGCGGATGGTCGCGGATCTGGCCTGAATATCCTCGTGCCGATCAACCCCGCCACGTCGGCAGCGCAACTACGCCTGCATCGAGGCGAGTTCGACGACGGTGATGTCGGACGGAGCGCCCACGCGCACCGGCGGGCCCCAGGCGCCGGCACCGCGGCTCACGTACAGCTGGGTGTCGCCGTAGCGCTCCAGTCCGGCGACCGTGGGGTTGGCCAGTTCGGCGAGGAGATTGCCCGGCCAGAGTTGACCGCCGTGGGTATGGCCGGAGAGCTGGAGATCGACGCCGTGACGTACGGCGTCGTCGATGACGACGGGTTGGTGGGCGAGGAGGACGGCCGTGCGGGAACGGTCGCGGTCGCCAAGTGCTCTGCCGAAGTCGGGGCCTTGGCCCTCCTCTTCACCGCGGACGTCGTTGACGCCCGCCAGGTCGAAGCCGGGCAGCTCGGTGCGGGCGTTCTCCAGCGGGCGGAGTCCCAGATCCCGTACCTTCTCCACCCATGGTTCGGCGCCCGAGATGTACTCGTGGTTGCCGGTGACGAAGTAGGCGCCGTGCCGTGCCCGGAGCCCGGCGAGTGGTTCGACGGCCGGAGTGAGGTTCTCGACGCTGCCGTCCACCAGGTCGCCGACGATCGCGATCAGGTCGGGCTGGGTCGCGTTGATGATGTCGACGACCCGCTGGGCGAAGCCACGGCCCAGGATGGGACCGACGTGGATGTCGCTGACGACGGCGATCCGGAACCCGTGCGCACTGCGCGGCAGTTTGGCCAGCGGAACCGTGAGGCGCCTCACCTTGGGCCCGCGGAGGACATCGTACGTGCCGTAGCCGACGGTGCCGACGGCGACGGCCGCGGCGGCCCCGCCCACGACGCGGGAGACGAAGAGGCGGCGCGATGGGCCGGTGGGGGCGGTGCCGGCCGACAACGTCGGCTCCGATACGTGCGGAGGGTCCAGCACGGTGACGGGCGCGGTGCCTCGTGAGGCAGAGGCATCGGAATCGCCGCGATGCGCCGTCGCGGTCAGCGGCTCGTCGGCCGAAACCAGTTCCTCCGCATCGAAGTCGGTCGCTTGGACTTCCGCCACTTCCGCGGACTGCGCCGTCGGGAGAATCCGCTGCCGCGCGTGTGCCCCAGCGCCCCGATGCGCGAGCCACCGCCGCAGCACAGGCCGCACGGCCTCACCAACCAGCAACGCGAGCAGCAGGTACAGGAACAGCGCCAACCACAGATACCCGGGCCAGGCCACGATCCGCTGCAGAAGGAAAGGGACACCGTCGCCCTCCGCTGTCATGGCCGCCATCGACAGCAGGGGCCCGGCCACGAAGACGATGCTTCCGGCTCGTCGGAGGAACGACCCCTTGGGTGTGGTGTCCCGTATGAGGCGACGCCACACGTACCAGTGGAGTGCGCCGAACAACGCCAGGACGAAGACGGATACGACGATGACCACGACTCTGCGCAGCCCTTCCCTTGTGGTGTCCGGGGAGCGGATGCGTCCCCGGCCGTTTGTAACCGGATCTGTCACATGACCAACGGCCGCCGGTCAGCTGGATGCTTCGGCCTTGATCTGCGCCAGAGCGTCGTTGAAACCCTTTGGGGTACCGCTGTTTCCGGCCACGCGGTCCAGGCGCACGCTGTCGATGTCCTTGCCGACGACGAGTCGTGGGACCGCGGCGGCGAAGCGCTTCTGCAGAGCGAGCGAGGTCTCGTCCGTTGCCCGGGGTGTGACCTTGACGGCGGTGATCCTGTCGTCTGCGAGGGTTACGGTCACTCCGATACTCGAAGGCAGGTTCCCGTACCGACCCTCGGCCTCGAACTCGCCGTCCTCGTAGGTCGAGGAAGTCGGTTCAGTCGCGGTGTTCGAAGCGGCCGGTGAGCTCGCGTTGTCCGCGTCCGTCGAGGCGCACCCGGTGAGCGCCGCGGTGAGGGAGATCCCGATCGCGGCTGTGATCTTCTTGCTCGGTGCTGTCATGTTCCTCCTTGCCATGGGGCTCTGTACGAGGTCCGGTCCGTCGCTCAGGTGAACAGCCCGCCGTCGAAGTTCCGCGAGATCTCCGCGTGGCCGCTGGCGTACATGCGCACGTGGGCGAAGTCGAAGGTCTGCGCGAGCCGGTGCGCCTCGGTGAAGAACAGCGCCGTCGCCAGTCCGTCGGCAAGAGCGGCACTCTCGGCCACGACCCAGGTGGCGGCCACCTTCCTGGCCGGACGACCGGTGCGGGCGTCGAGCAGGTGGTGCAGCCCGTCACCCCAGGCGCGTGTGCGGACCCCGGACGCGCACAGCGCCCGTCCCCGCAGGTGCGCCACGCCGACCACGAGCTGCGGGTCGAACGGATGCTCCAGGCCGACCCGGATGGCGCGTTCCCCCGCATGGCGCAGATCGCCGCTGGCGTCAATGACGAACCGTGTGATTCCGGCATCCCGAAGGATCGCCGAGACGATGTCCACCAGGTAACCCTTTCCCACCGCTCCCACGTCGATCACAACCGGGTGGTGGGTGACGAGCGTCCTGCCGTCCCGCACGATGTCCGCCGCCCAGGTTGCCCGGCCGCGGGCGCGTTCCTGGGCCCGAACCGTCTGCGGAGCGGGCGTGAGGGAGTACGAGGCGTCGTATCCGAGGAGTTCGAGCTCACGGCCGACGAGTGGGTCGACGGCACCGCCGGTCGCGGTGGCGAGGCGGTCGTAGAGGTCGAACAGGGCCAGCGAGTCCTCCGGGAACTCGAACCGGCCCCCGGCCGGGGCGGCCGCGATACGGGACACGAGCGAGTCCGGGCGGAAGCGCGAGTAGGTGGCGTCGAATCGCCGGATGCGTTCCAGGACCCGGCGGCGCAGACTGCCGCTCAGCGGCTCGTCGGTGTCGATCTGCCAGCCGGTGCCGATGGCGTCGAAGGCGAAACGGCTGCCTCCGGCGTCCGGTCTGCCGGCTTCGACTTCCGGTCCGACGGCGGTTGTCGGCCTGGAGCCCTCGCCCGGGTGTCGCGTGATGTGGTGGTGCACGGTTGCCGCTCCGTACGGTTCGGTGGGCGACTGCTGCCAGTGAGCAGGGCCTCGGCGGGCTGCTGGGGGCCGCTTCGGCCTGCCCCCGGGTGAGTGTCAACCCAGCTGGGCGCCGCCGTTGACGGTTCGGCTGCTCTGGGCGAGGCCGAACGGGCCGTAGGGGTAGGGCGTCGGGCTCGGGTCACTGGCCTTGTCGAGGAGGGCCGTGGCGTCCGCGTCGAGGTGCAGGTCGGCTGCGCCGAGGTTGTCGGTCAGCTGCTTCATGTCACGGGCGCCGATGATGACCGAGGTGACACCTGTACGGTCGGCGACCCAGCTGAGCGCCACCTGGGCGGGCGAGGCACCGGTCTCCTTGGCCACCTGGACGACCGCGTCGACCGCGTCCCAGGTCCGGTCGGCGTTGGCGTAGTTGGCCGAGGTGTACTGGTACAGCGGATTGCCTCCCCCGGCCCGGGTGTCGGGCCCTGGCTGGACGCCGCGCGCGTACTTGCCCGTCAGGAATCCGCTCGCCAAGGGTGACCAGGGCAGCACGCCCAGTCCGTTGTGGGCCGCCGCCGGCAGAACCTCCCACTCCACCTCGCGGACGGCCAGGTTGTACTGCTCCTGCAGAGTCACCGGGACCGGCCAGCCGCTCGCGCGGGCGGTGGAGACCGCGAGCTGGAGCTGCCAGCCGGTGAAGTTCGACAGGCCCGCGTAGCGGATCTTGCCTGCCCGCACGGCGGAGTCGAAGAACGCCAGAGTTTCCTCGATCGGGGTCAGCGGGTCCCAGGCATGCACCTGGTACAGGTCGACGCTGTCCACGCCCAGTCGGCGAAGCGAACCGTCCAGCGCCCGGGAGAGATGGCGCCGGGACAGGCCGATGTCATTGACGTCGTCGGTGAACGGGAACCGGCCCTTGGTGGCGAGCACCACCCGGTCGGTGACGTCGCTCGGACGGCTCGCCAGCCACCGGCCGATGATCTCCTCGGTTACGCCGCGGTTGTAGAGGTCGGCGGTGTCCATGAGGTTTCCGCCCGCTTCCATGAAGGCGTCCATCTGGACGAACGCCTCCTCCTGCGAGGTCTCGTCGCCGAAGGTCATCGTGCCGAGTGCAAGGTTCGACACGACCGTGCCGGTGTTGCCGAGTCGGCGGTATTCCATCGTGCTTTCTCCCTTGGGGGTTGGAGTGCAGTGGCTGCAAGGGGCAGGCCTGTGGCCGACCGTCAGTGGGCGACGACCGGGATCTCGACCTGCTCAGCGGCCCTGCCTGCGGAGCCTGCCCCGCTGCGGCCGCCGCCGTTGACGAGGACGAAGGCGATCAGCGCGGCCAGCGCCATGATGGCGGTGCCCCAGCCGAAGGCCACGGCGTAGCCGTGGACGGCGGCCTGCTGGGCGGCCGCCTCGGGGACGGAACCGGAAAACGCGCGTGCGGCGATCCAGCTGCTGGTGGCGCTGGCGGCGACCGTGTTCAGCAGCGCGGTACCGATGGAGCCGCCGACCTGCTGCGAGACGTTGACCATCGCGGAGGCGACACCCGCGTCCTGCGGCCGGACGCGGGAGGTGGCCAGACTCATGCCGGGCATCGAGGCCGTACCCATGCCCAGGCCGAGCAGGATCTCGGAGGGCAGGACGTGGGTGGCGAAGGAACTGTCCACCTCGAGCTGTGTCAGGAGCGCCATGCCGACGGCTGCCAGCAGGAAGCCGGGCCCCATCAGGAAGCGGGCCGGGACACGGTTGACCAGACGAGTGCCGATCTGGGTGGACCCGATGACCAGGCAGACGACCAGCGGCAGGAAGGCGATACCGCACATGACCGGCGAGTAGCCCTTGTTCAGCTGCAGGAAGTACGTCAGGAACAGGAACTGGCCGAACATGCCGATCATGGCCAGACCGATGGAGAGGTAGGCGCCACCACGGTTGCGATCCGTGATCACGCGAAGCGGCAGGAGGGGTGCCTTGGCCTGGGTCTCGACCAGGGCGAACGCGGCGAGCAGCACGACCGCGGCGACGAACATGCCGATGGTCAGGCCGGAGCCCCAGCCGTCCTGCTCCGCCCGGGCAAAGCCGTAGACCAGGGCGACGAGTCCGACGGTGGCCAGCAGGGTGCCCACGACGTCGAGCCGGTCGCGGTTGCGCTGGTCCCCGCGATTGCTGATGTAGACGGTGGCACCGGCCGCGGCCACGACGGCGAAGACGATGTTGACGTACATGCACCAGCGCCAGTTGATGTACTCGGTGAGCACCCCGCCCAGGAGCAGGCCGACCGCACCGCCTGCCGCGGCGATGGCGCCGAAGATGCCGAACGCCTTGGCGCGCTCCTTGGCCTCGGTGAACGCCACGGTGAGCAGGGACAGCGCGGCGGGGGCGAGCAGGGCACCGAAGACGCCCTGGAGGGCGCGGGAGGCGAGGAGCATGCCGAGGTTGACGGCGGCGCCGCCGAGAGCGGAGGCCAGGGCGAAGCCGACCAGGCCCACCACGAAGGCGCGCTTGCGGCCCCACAGGTCACCGATCCGTCCGCCCAACAGCAGCAGACCGCCGAAGGCGAGGCTGTAGGCGGTGATCACCCACTGCCGGTTGCCGTCGGAGATGTTCAGGTCCGCCTGGGCGTGAGGCAGCGCGATGTTCACGACAGTTGCGTCCAGCACGACCATCAGCTGGGCTATCGCGATGACCGTCAGCGCCTTCCAGCGCCGGGGATCGACTGTCGGCGCACCGGCGGAAGTGTGACTTGCAGGCATGATGAATGGCTCGGTTTCTGTGACGGATGGGGCGAAGGGAAGCGCCGGACACCTCAGAGCGGGGACCACACTGTCGGCCGCGCGGGCAAGGCCCTCTTCCACACGCGTCCAGCCTGCGGGCCGGCGGCGACATGTGGCAGGGCGGGTCGTGCCCTGGAGCCGTGTTCGGTGCTGTGGCAGGGCACCCCACGCGCCTTCCGCCCAGGTCGTGGCATCCCCACACTTTGAACACATGGATCGTGAGCAGCACAGCGGCGGCACCCGAGGTACGGAGCTGGGGCGCTTCCTGCGCGCCTGCCGTGCCCGGCTGACGCCCGAAGAGGTCGGCCTGCCGGCCGGCGGCGGGCGTCGCCGCACTCCCGGACTGCGCCGGGAGGAGCTGGCCACGCTCGCCGGCATCAGCATCGACTACTACGCACGCCTTGAGCGCGGCACGGAGACCCGGCCCAGCCCGTCCGTGATCGACTCCCTCGCACGCGCGCTCAAGCTGGAAGAGGGCGAACGCGATCACCTGCGCGCTCTCGCCGCCCTCGCCGCCCGATCGGCACCCGAGCCGCCATCGGCGCCCAACCGCACCGTGCGGCCCGGCGTCAAGTTGCTGCTGGAGAGCCTGCGCCCCTACCCCGCGCACGTGTTCAGCCGCACCGGCGACGTGCTGGCGTACAACCCGGGCGGACTGCGGTTGCTCCCCGGCATGGACGACTGGCCGGCCAAACAGCGCAACATCGCCCGCTACGTCTTCCTGCACCCCGACGCCCGAGGCCTGTTCGACGACTGGCACAACCAGGTCCGCACCTGCGTCAACGGACTGCGCGCCCTGGCCGGCATGGAGCCGGACGCACCCGACCTCACGCAACTGGTCGGCGAACTCCTGCTCAAGAGCCCCGAGTTCGCACGCATGTGGGAGCGCTACGACGTCAAGGGCCACACCTACGGGCGCAAGACCTTCCATCATCCCGAGGTGGGCGACCTGACCCTGGGCTACCAAACCATGCAACTGCAGGGCACTCCGGACCAGTGCATGGTCGTGTACTACGCCGAGGCCGGCACACCCGAACACGACGCTCTGACCCTGCTCGACCTGGCCGCCACCGAGTCCGAGCACACCCCGAGACTCTCGCCCGACAGCCAAACCATCGAGAACGCGTGACGGAGGGAGCCGCCCAAATGCACCCCTGAGGCCGGCCTCTGTTCTTCGACAGGGACGAAGCCGTCGTCGACGCTGCCACAGCCGTCGGCATCGTCCTCATCGATGACGCGATCCGCTCCCTGGAAAAGCCGTACGTCACGCGCATGCCCACGAACTTCTGACAGCCCGGAACCCGGCCCCCACACGGACCCTCATGCCTTCTCACGTCACGCCCAGCAGCACGCAACCGCCGTCGCGTCCACCGGTAGGGAACAGTTCGGAGCATGGACTGGACCGGCGCGCCGAACTGCGGGAATTCCTCCGATCCCGGCGAGCCCGGCTCAGGCCCGAGGACGTGGGGTTGCCGTCATCCGGGCGACGCCGGGTGCCGGGCCTGCGCCGCGAGGAGCTGGCGCAGCTGGCAGGGGTGTCCTTCGCGTACTACACCCGCCTGGAACAGGGCCACGGGGCCACCATGTCAGCCGAGGTGCTGGACGCCGTCGCTCGTGCCCTGCGCCTGAGTGGAGACGAGCACGCCCATCTGTTCCGCCTGGCCCGGCCGGAACTTCATGGAAGTCACCACGCCATGCCCCAGTGGCAGAGGCTGCGGCCAGGCATCCAGCTGCTGCTGGACGCGTTCGACGGGGCCCCCGCGTACGTCTGCGGGCGGCGCCTGGACATCCTGGGCTGGAACAGGCTCGCCGCCACCGTGTTCGGTGACTGGTCCCGGCTCCCGCCCCGGGAGCGCAACCTGGCCCGGCTGGTCTTCCTCTCCCCTGCGGCACGCGACCGTTTCGCCGACCTGGAAGCCAAGATGCTGGACATCGTCAGCGTCCTGCGTGTGGATGCGGGCACGCACCCGGAAGACCCGGAACTCGCCGCGCTGATCGGCGAGTTGGCGGAGAAGAGCAACGACTTCCGACGACTGTGGGCCCGGCACGACGTTCGCCGCAGGGGCCACGGCGTCCAGCGGCTACGGCACCCTGTCGTGGGCGAACTCACCCTCTCCTTCGAAGCCATGGGGTTGCACGGCGAGGCAGATCAGACCCTCGTCGTCTATCACGCCGAACCCGGCTCGACGTCCCGGAAAGCCTTGTGGCTGCTGACGGGTCTGTCGGCCCTACCCACCGAGTCGGCCTCCTGACAACGGGAGACACGAAGCAACAAGATCCGGCCGACGTGCCGTGGATCCCGACCGACCAGCCGAACAACAGGAGTCACCGTGCAACCGTCCCCCGCGCAGAGCGCCCACGACGAAGTCACCACGGCCTTCCGCGCCTACCTGCAAGCAATGCTCGACGGCGACACCGACGCCCTGGACAACCTGCTCGCCGACGGCTGCACCCTCACCCACATCACCGGCTACGTGCAGCCCAAGAACGAGTGGCTGTCGCAGATGCGTGCCGGCCAGTTCCTCTACCACCGGATCGAGGAGAAGATCGTGACTGTCGAGGTCGAGGGCACCACAGCCCGCGTCTCCGGCCGCTTCGTCACCGATGCAACTGTGTACGGCACCCGCGCGAACTGGCGGCTGCACATGACCATGGACTACGCCCACGAAAACGACACGTGGTCCGTGGTCCGCTCAGCCGCCACGACCTGGTGAGCCACGGAGGTCGAGGTACGTCTTGCCGGCGGCCACGATGCCGCTACGGTCCCCGGACGAGCGGGTGACGAAACGGTCGAGCTGGTTGGGCCGGGCGTACTCGAACGCCCTCGACAGGCGCTCGGAGAACATGCTCCGCTCCAGCCGCAGCAGGTTCCCGCCGACCAGCTTGGCGTCGGGGTGAAAGGTTCTCTCGGGCAGGTGACTGTACGTGGGCAGGACGCGCTCGGGGTGAACGGTCAGTCCTGGTTCCCCCGCCCGTAGTCCGCTCTGGAAGCGCGAGGTCGAATCGAGGCCGGCGAGCAGCTCGGCGACCGGACGGCGTCTTCTTCGCACCAGACCCCGAGGTCACTCGCACCCTTTTCCAGCCCTCGGCCACACCAAGTGATCCACGACCTGCCGAGAAAGCGACACGCGGTCCAGCACGGGACCTGATCCATGACGAACGTCACGGCAGCTCAGTCAGCCGGCAGCAGAACCACCCCGTCACCGTCGGCGTGCAGGATGTCACCGAGGGAGAAGGTCACGCCGCCGAACGACACGGGTACATCCACGGTCCCCTCACCCGCCTTCGCGCTCTTGCGCGGATTGGTACCGAGCGCCTGAATCCCGAGTTCCATCCCGGCCAGGGCGGCAGTGTCACGGACAGCCCCGTACACCACAACACCCGCCCAGCCGTTGCCCAGAGCGCGGGTGGCCATGAGGTCACCGAACAGGGTGGTGTGCAGCGAGGCCCGGCCGTCGACGACCACCACGCAGCCCTCACCGGGGGTGCGCAGCAGCTGGTGCAGCAGGGCGTTGTCGTCGCGGCAGGACACGGTCCGTACGGGACCTGCGAAGGAGCGTACGGCTCCGTACGAGGTGAACTGCACGTCGCAGACGCGGAGTCGGTCGCCGTACCGGTCGGCGAGATCGGCGGTGGGGACAGGCGTCGTATGCATCAGTACCTCTCACTGGCAATGCGTCACTACAGGGCGGGCCGGACCGACCCGCACCGCACCTGGCTGGGTCGGGCCGACATCGCGAGAGTCTGTATTAGATCGCAGCGAGATACAATCCCGGTCGGCGGGTCCGTCGCAGGCCCAGTCCGGCCCGCCACCACCTCATAAGATGAGGCGTCCACCACTCCCGCCCGAAGAGCGCAGGTTGATGTCGCGGCCCAATCTGACCACCTCCATCGCCACCCGACTCGTAGACCTGCTGCGCCACAGCGGCCTCGCGGAGGGGGCGCACGTCACCGAGCAGTGGGCAGCCGACGAACTGGACGTCTCCCGCACTCCGGCCCGCAAGGCCATGCTCTTCCTCGTCGAGGTCGGCATCCTCCAGCGCGAGCCCAACCGGGGCTTCTTCCTCGCCCGCGGTGCGGCCACGCTGACACGCACCGACCTGGGCGAAGGGGCGGACATCGAGGAGGATTCCTATTTCCGCATCGCCGACGACTACATCGGCGGCCGCTTCACGGGCCCGTTCACCACGGCGGACGTCAGCCGCACCTACGGACTGGCCCCCCGGCAGGCCGACCGAGTGCTGTCCCGCATGGAGTCCGAGGACCTGGTGCGGCGCAGGCCCGGCGGGCGCGGCTGGGAGTTCCAGCAGGTGCTCTCGACCGTGGAGGCGCACGACCAGAGCTACCGCTTCCGCATGATCATCGAGCCGAACGCCCTGTTGGAACCCGGTTTCACCATCGATCCCGAAGTGGCGGCCCAGCACCGCAAACAGCAGGAGGCGCTCCTGCACGGCGACATTCTGCTGCTTCCGCGCGCCGAGTTGTTCCACGTCAACGCCTCGTTCCACGAGATGCTCGTGGGCTTCTCGGGCAACCAGTTCCTCCTCGATGCCGCGCGCCGCCAGCACCGACTGCGCCGCCTCATCGAGTACCGGCACCAGGTCGACCGCTCCCGTCTGGCCGGCCAGGCGCGGGAGCATCTGCAGATGCTGGACATGATCGAGAGCGGCCGGCGCGAGGAGGCGGCGGCGTTCCTGCGCCGCCACCTGGACAAGGTCAGGGAGATCAAGACCGGACTCCACTGACGGCTCGACCCTCAACACGCCCTCCCCTCAAGACCGTTCACCGGCGAGGGCGAAAGAGACTCCCACGAGGCCCGATCCCCCGCTCGAAAATTCCCCCCTTCCGACGGTTGTATCAATACGCAGCTTGAGACAATATTGGGCGCCCGGCGACCAGAGGCCCCGTCCGGGTCACCCCGCCGCGGGCTCCGCCCCGCCCGGAACGACAGCAGGGATCATGAGCACAGACCGCACCGCCGTCCTCACCGTCGACGGCCACTCGTACCGCTACCAGCCCCTGGCCCGCCTCCTGCCGGGGGCGCGGCTCGACGAACTGCCGTACGCGGTACGGGTTCTCCTGGAGAACGTCGCCCGTCGCTCTCCCGCCGTGCTCGACGACGTCCTCGCCCGCGCCCTGAGCGGGAGCGGGGACTGCGAGGTGCCGGTGCACCCGAACCGGATCATGCTGCACGACACCACGTGCCTGCCGGCGCTCGCCGACTTCGCCGCACTGCGCGACAGCGTCGCCGAGCTGGGCGGGGACCCTGAGCGGCTGCAGCCTGCCGTCCCGGTGGACCTGACCGTCGACCACTCGGTGATCGTCGAGGAGTACGGCCGCCCAGGCGCGGTCGAGCGCAACCTGTTGATCGACTTCCGCCGCAACAGCGAGCGTTACGCGTTCGTGAAGTGGGCTGAGCGCAGCCTGCGGAACTTCCGTGTCGTGCCGCCCGGCACCGGGATCATCCATCAGGTCAACATGGAGACCCTCGCCCGCGTCGTCTGGCAGGACGAGCCGCGAGACGGCGGCTTGCCGTGGCTGCACCCGGACCTGCTCGTCGCCACTGACAGCCACACCCCGATGATCAATGCCCTCGGCGTCGTCGGCTGGGGTGTGGGGGGTCTGGAGGGGCAGGCCGCGATGCTGGGCGAGCCGGTCACCATCCCGTACCCGCGGGTCATGGGCGTGCGCCTGACCGGGCGGCTCCGTCCCGGCGTCGGCGCCACCGACCTCGCCCTGACGCTGACCGAACTGCTGCGTGCCAGGGGCGTGGTGGACCGGTTCGTGGAGTTCTGCGGTCCCGGCCTCGACGCGCTCGGCTGGGCGGAGCGGGCGGCGGTCTCCAACATGGCGCCCGAGTACGGCGCCACCTGCGTCTACTTCCCGTACGACGACGAGACCGCCGCCTATCTGCGGCTGACCGGGCGGGACGAGGAGCACGTACGGCTCGTCGAGGCGTATCTCACCGCGCAGGGGCTCAAGCGCACCGACGACAGCCCCGAGCCACGCTACGACGACGTCATCGACCTTGACCTGGCCACGGTGGAGCCCAGCCTCGCCGGCCCCGACCTGCCGCACCAGCGCCTTCCGCTGTCCCGTGTTCCGGCATCCTTCCGCCCCACGGCAAAATCAACATCCCAACCAGCAGCCGCATTCGGCGAACCCCTGCCCGAGGGGCCGGTGGCCATCGCCGCCATCACCAGTTGCACCAACACCGCCAACCCGGCGCTGATCGTGCAGGCCGCACTGCTCGCTGAGCGGGCCCTGGCGGCCGGGCTGAACGCGAAGCCATGGGTGAAAACCTCCCTGTCCCCCGGGTCCCGGGTAGTCGAGGACTACCTGCGCGAGGGTGGGCTGCTGACCGCCCTGGAGCGGACCGGATTCCACATCGTCGGCTTCGGCTGCATGACCTGCATCGGCAACTCCGGCCCACTGCAGGAGGAGTTGGAGCGCATCGCGCAGGACGGCGGCATCGACCCGGTGGCCGTCCTTTCCGGCAACCGCAACTTCGCCGGGCGCGTCAACCCGCGGATCAGCCAGTCCTACCTCGCGTCCCCGCCCTGGGTCGTCGCCTACGCCCTGGCCGGGTCGATCCTGCACGATTTCGAACGTGACCCGCTCGGCACCGATGCCGACGGCGCCCCCGTCTTCCTCAAGGACCTGTGGCCCACCGACGAAGAGGTCGCCGCACGCGTCGCCGCGTCCGTACGCCCCGAGATGTTCCGTGAGAACGCCGCCCGCCTGCGCGAGGGCACCCCGGCGTGGCGGGACATCGAGGCCCCCGGCGGCGTCCGCTTCCCGTGGGACCCGGACTCGACGTACATCCGCCGCCCCCCGCACCTCACGGATCTGCCCCCGCTCGCCCCGGACCGGCTGCACATCGAGCGCGCCAAGGTGCTCCTGCTGCTCGGTGACGATGTCACCACCGACCACATCTCCCCGGCCGGTGCGATCCCGCTCCACAGCGCCGCCGGGCGCTGGCTCACCGAGCGCGGCGTCGCCCGGCGCGATCTCAACCAATACTCCACGCGCCGCAGCAACCACGAGGTCATGCTGCGCGGCGCCTTCACCAACGCCGCCGTCACGAACCGTCTGCCGGGCGGGTCCCACGGCGAACTCCGGGGCGGCCATGCCCATACCGCCGACCGCACCGCCGTCCTTCCCGTGCACGAGGCCGCGCCCACCTATCGCGCGGCGGGTTACGACCTGGTGGTCGTCGCGGGCCGCAACTACGGGGCGGGCTCCAGCCGCGACTGGGCCGCCAAGGCGCAGGCGCTGCTCGGTGTCCGGGCGGTCGTCGCCGAGTCGTACGAGCGCATCCACCGCAGCAATCTGATCGGAATGGGCGTGCTGCCGCTGGAGTTCACCGAGGGCGCCGACGCGTCGGCGTACGGCTTCACCGGAGAGGAGGAGCTGACCTTCAGCGGCCTGCACGACCTGCACGTCGGCGACAACAAGGTCGGGCTGCACCTGACCCGCCCCGACGGCTCCCACACTCGGGCCGCCCTGCGCCTGCGTCTCAACTCCCGTCAGGAACTCGCCTATCTCCGCCACGGCGGGCTCCTGCCGTATGTGGTGCGCCATGCGGTCGCGGCGTCCTGATGCCGGCCCCGGAGGGCCGGGCGCCTCCGCGGCCCTGATCCCCCGAGCCCCACCCCACCCCACGCGCACACGCACGCACCACCCTCACCCCCACGCCCCCCGGCGTCCGCACGTCCTCTTGCCCCCGCCGGTCTCTCGCATCAGCTGACAGCGCCGTCGCGCCCCATCCGAGAAGAGCCCCTATGCCTCCCACCCGACCCGGGACCGCCTCCCCACCCGACCCCGCATCCCGGCCGGCCCGCCGCACTGTGCTGCGCGGCGCCGCCGCCCTCGGGGCACTCGCTGCCGCCGGCAGCACGCTCACGGCGTGCAGCGACGCGGACGCCGACGCGGACGCGAAACCGGTCCCCGACTACTACCCGGCCGACTACGACAAGATCATCAACGGTTCGCGCAGCGAGCGGAAGCTCCTGATCTACTCGCAGACCTCGCAGACCAACTGGCAGCCGGTCTTCGACGCCTTCACCGCCCACTACCCGTGGCTCGCCGACATCCGCGCCACCAATCTCGGCAGCTCCGCGGTCTACGAGCGCTACTACAGCGAGAAGGCCACCGGTGGCTCCCCCGCGGACCTGCTGGTCTCCAACGGCGGCCCGCTGTGGGCGGATTACGCCACCCGCGACCTCGCCGCCGCATACCGCTCGCCGGAAAAGGACCACCTGCCCGACTGGGCCGAGATCCTGCCTGCCCGGCGTCTGGGTGTTCACCACCGACGCCTCCGTCATCCTGTACAACCGCAAGACCCTGAAGGAGTCCCAGTACCCCGACGGGCTCGCCGGCCTGGCCGAGGTCGTCGAGGCCAAGCCGTCCCGGTTCCGCGGGAAGATCGGTGTGTACGACGCGACCAACGCCTTCGGCTACTCCGCCAACGAGGGCTACACCAGCGCCGTCGAGACCGGCTGGGACACCTTCGGCCGGCTGCTGCCCTTCGCCAAGGCCGACCACTCCACCGGCACCCTGGTGGAGAAGGTCGTCTCCGGCGAGTACGACGCCTCCTTCAACATGAGCGGCGGCGTCGCCATCCCGGCCGCCGAGGGCAGCAGCGGCCTGCTCGGCTGGTCGTACTACGCGGAGGGCACCCTGGTCATGCCCCGCTCCGCCTCCATCCTGAAGACCGCCCCGCACCCCAACGCCGCGCGCCTCTTCGTCGACTTCCTCCTCTCAGCCGAAGGCCAGGCCGCCGTGGCCAAGGGCGGAATGTCGCCGTACCGGGAGGGCGTGAAGCAGGACGACCACGACAGTCTCCAGGACATGCAGCGCAAGCTCGGCGCCGACCGCGTCCACGTCTACCGGTACACCGAGGTGACGGAGGAGACGCAGGAGAAGTACGTCGAGCGATGGGACAAGGCAGCGGGCTGACCACACCCGCCCCATTCCGTCGTCCACCGCCCGCGTCACCCGCCTCCCTCCCGCACCCCGCACTTACGGAGCCGCCATGGCCGTCCAGAGCCAAGCTGATATCCCGGCCGACCCTTCCCCAAGCTCTTCGAGCCGGGGAGGCCCCCCGCGCGCCGGCGAGCTGGGAGCACCCCAGTACCGTCGCCTGTTCGGCGCCGGACGCGAGGTCTCCATCCACTGGCTGACCTTCCTGCTGACCGCCGCGCTCGTTCTCGCGCCGGTCATCCCGATCCTCTTCCAGTCGGTCCGCAACCAGCCGCTGTACGCGGCGGGCGGCGCCTTCACCCTGTCGAACTACAGCAACCTCTTCACCGAGGCCGAGTTCGGCACGATCATCCTCAACACCCTCTACTTCGCCGCCCTGACCACCGTGTTCGCGCTCGCCATCGCCGTCCCCATGGCGATCCTCCTGGAGCGCACCCGGTTCCCGGCCGCCCGAGTCATCGGACAGATCCTGCGCTGGCCCATCTACATCTCGCCGCTCGTGCTCGGCTTCGGCTGGATCGTGATCTACGGACCGGCCGGGTTCATGACCACGGTGGTGCGCGAGAGCTTCGGCTGGGTCCCGTGGAACCTGTACTCCATGCCCGGCATGGCCTTCGTGGAAGCCGTCGCCCAGGTGCCGATCGCCTACCTCTTCTGCGCCAATGCCCTTGCCGCATCGGACACTTCACTGGAGAACGCCGCCCGCACGGTCGGCGCGGGCCCCGTGCGCATCCTGGGCTCGATCGTCGTCCCGATGCTGCGCCCGCCGGTCCTCTACGCCGGCCTGCTGATCTTCGGCACGGCGGTGGAGACACTCTCCATCCCACTGATCCTCGGCGAGCCCGCCGAGATCACCCTGTTCTCCAGCTTCCTGTACGAGCAGGGCATCGACTCCGTCGACCCGGACTACGGCCTCCTCGGCGCCGCCTCCACCCTGGTCCTGGTGTCCACCGTCGCCTTGGTGATCCTGCAGGGACGGCTGCTCAAGCACGCCCAGCGGTTCGTGTCGGTGCGCGGCAAGGCCACGCGCGCCAACCTGCTCGACATCGGCCGCTGGAAGTGGCTCGGCTTCGGCTTCGTCGGCCTGTACGTTCTCTTCGGCGTGCTCCTGCCGATGATCGCTCTGATCCTGCGCGCGTTCACCTCGCTGCTCACCCCGCTGGTGAACCCCCTCGACCTGCTGACGCTCGACAACTTCAAGCTGATCTTCTCCTACGCCCCCTACACAGAGTCGATCACCAACAGCATCACCGTGGCCTTCATCGGCGCGCTCGCGGTGACCCTGTTCGGCACGGTCGTGGTCCTGGTCGCCCGCCGCTCCGACTTCCGGCTCGCCCGACTCCTGGAAGCCACCGCGCAGGCGCCGCACGCCGTCCCCGGCCTGATCGTCGGCATCGGCTTCTTCTGGGCCTTCGCCTGGATACCTGGCGGAGACCTGGTGAGGGGCACGATCTTCGCCCTGATCATCGCCTTCGGCGTGCGCGCCATCCCCTCGGCCTACGGAGCCATCTCGCCGGCCACCATGCAGCTCGGCAGCGAACTCGACAACGCGGCCCGCGTCGCCGGCGCCGACTGGTGGCGCACCGTCTCCCGGATCCTGCTCCGCCTCCTGGTGCCCGCGATGCTCGCCTCGTTCCTCCTCATCTGGACCACGATGATCCGCGAGTACGCGCCCGCCATGTTCCTCGCCGGATCCGAGTCGCAGGTCATCGGCACCACCGCCATCGACCTGTGGACCCAGGGCGAGACCGGCTCCGTCGCCGCGCTCGCCACCCTGCAGATCGCCGTCACCGCCCTCGTCGCCGGCCTGGCCGGCCTCCTGCTACGCGACAGGAACTCCGCCCAGAAGACTGCCGTCACGGCCGTCAAGGCCATCGAGAAGGAGAAGACCCATGCCTGAGCTGGCCGTCGAGAACATCACCAAGTCCTTCCACGGCACCACCGTCCTGGAGGGCATCGACTTCACCGTCGCGGACGGGGAGTTCTTCACTCTGCTCGGCCCCTCCGGCTGCGGCAAGTCCACGACCCTGTCCTGCGTGGCCGGCCTGGAGAACCCCGACTCCGGCACCATCCGCGTCGGCGACCAGGTCTTCTTCGACGGACACCCGCGCACCACCGTCCCGCCCGAGGGCCGCAACCTCGGCCTGGTCTTCCAGTCGTACGCGCTGTGGCCGCACGTGACGGTCGCCGCCAACCTCGCCCTGCCGCTGAAACTACGCAAGGTGCCGAGGGACGAGCAGCGGCGCCGGGTCGACGACGCGCTCACCAAGGTCGACATGCTGCACCTGCGCGACCGCTACCCTCACCAGCTCTCCGGCGGCCAGCAGCAGCGCGTCGCCCTCGCCCGTGGCATCGTCTACTCCCCCGGAGTCCTGCTCCTGGACGAGCCGCTGTCGAACCTCGACGCGAAGATGCGCGACCAGGCCCGCGTCTGGCTCAAGGACCTCCAGCGCGAGGTCGGCATCACCACGGTCTACGTCACCCACGACCAGGTCGAGGCGATGTCCCTGTCGGACCGCATCGCCGTCTTCATGCACGGCCGTCTCCAGCAGGTCGGCACGCCCACCGAGATCTACGAGACCCCGGCCACCCCCGAAGTCGCCGGCTTCATCGGTCGCTGCAACCTACTGGAAGGCCACGTCGACGACACACCGTCCACCGACCGCAGGACGGTGCGCGTCGAACTGGGCACGACAGGACAGCACTTGAATGTCGTACGCCCCCGGGCCACGGCCGACGTGAGCGGGACCGCCACCATCGGCCTGCGCTCCGAACGCATCACGCTCACAGAGCGCGCGGACGTGACCGAGGAGGGCATCAACGTCCTGCGGGCGAAGATCAAGCAGTGCTCCTACACCGGCGCCCGCTTCGAGTACGAACTGACCGTCGGCGGCCTCGCCGTTCACGCCGAAAGCCCGGTCAGGCACACGGGCCAGGAGATCAACCTGCTGATCCGCCCCGAGGACTGCCTCCTCTACCCAACAGCAGCCTGACCCGAAGCTGCGCCCCCCCGGGAACGCCCCGGGGGGCGCAGCGGAGCTGGCCCAGTCCCCACGCGCCCAGCTCGAACCGCACATCGACATGGAGGAAGCAGTGACACCCACCCGCCGTGAATTCGCCGCACTGGCCTCCGCCGACATCGCCGCCGCCGTCCCGTCCACCCTGTTCACCAACACCGCGGCCGCCGCGGAGGCACCCACCGAGGAAATCCCCTGGGGCGGCCCGCTCGCCCCCGACAAGCCTCTCGCAAAGGCGTACGACGACGCGGCCAGGGCACTGGCAGAGGCGGACGACAACCCGGTCATCCGCTAGCAGAACCGCGTGTGGTGCCAGACCGGCTACCGCAGCCCGAGCAACACGGGCACAGGCCAGCCCGTCGACCAACTGACCGACCCCGCCACCGACTTCGTCTCCCCCAAGGGCTTCCTGCACCGGGACCACGTCCGCCCCATGCCCGCGGGAGGGGTCCAGTTCCTGGACAACGCCTGGTACTTCGGCACCGACTTCACCGGGCTCGTCATCGTCCGCACCCCGGACGGACTGATCATTCTCGACGCGCTCACCACCCCGCAGGACATGCACACGCAGTTCCTCGATCAGGCCGCCGCCGCGGGCCTGGACCCCAGAGACATCCGGTACGTCTTCCTCGGCCACCACCACGTCGACCACGTAGGCGGCGCGAACCTGATCAGGGACGCACACGCGCCACGAGCCAAGTTCGTCATGGGGCAGCCCGACGCCGCGATCATCGCAGCTAGCCGCGCAAGCACCGGGACGAGTACACCGAAGAGGACTACCGGGCCAGGCTCGCGCGCCTCCCCAGCCGGATCGATATCGAGGTCGAGGCATACCCCGGCCACACCGTCGGCATGAAACGGATCCGGATCGGCTGGCGGACCACGGCCGTCGCCATCCTCGCGCCCGGTCACACGGTCGGCCAGATGCACGTCATCGTGCCGGTCGTCCACCAAGGAGAAACCCACAAGCTCCTGGAGTGGAGCGGCAACGACAATCTCGACGCCGCCGCCCAGTACGCGATCTCGGCCGACTTCGTACAAGGTCTCGCCGGCCAGGAAGGCGCGGACGTCTTCCTCAACACCCACGCCTACCAAGGCGCCGCCTACAGCCATCTGCGCGCGCTCAAAGCCGACCCATCCGCTCCCAACCCCCTGCTCATGGGCCGCGCGCCGAAGTGGTCCACCCTCAAATCAACCGGCCGACCCTGGAGTGGACGCTGTCCCGCCTGGTCGTCGAACCGGTCACCGAGCCGATCGCCCGCCACGCCGCCGTGTTCCTCGCCGACGCCGGCCTGCACGGCCACAAGTACGCCATCGACGCCATGCTCAGCGCCACCGCCCTCACCGCGCCCGGACCGGTCACCATCCTCACCTCGGACCCCGAGGACCTGACCGTGCTGTGCGGCGGACGGTCCACTGTGATCAAGGTCTGACACACAGCGCCCTCCTCAATCACGACGAGCCACAGCAGTCACCAACTCGCTCCGGACGCGACTGATCCAAGCCGGGCGGCCGTAGACGCTGAGGAACCCTTCGATGCCCTGACTGCTGCTGGACTCCACAGTCCCACCGAAAGCAGCAGCCTCCTCCGGCACTCGGCGGCTCGCGTCGGGCATGGCAATCGTCCGGATCCGCCGCGTGACGCACCATAGCCGGGGAACGATGTCGTTCAACTCGACGATGCGAAGGTGCAGCAATGGACGCTGGGGTGGCTGCCCTGCTGGGTACAGCCGTGGGAGGACTCCTCGGAGCAGGCGGGACGCTGGGAGCAGCCGCCCTGACGGGAAGATCTCAGGGACGCAGTCAGCACTCGCACTGGCGGCGCCAGGGGCGACGCGAGGTGTACAGCAGATTCCTCGAAGCCATCACTGCCCACCAGGAAGCTCTGGGACGTCTTTCATCGATGGCTTACGCCTCAGTCCGGGGAGATCACTCACCGGAAGAACTCGCCGCCGCGTGGCGAGAGGTGTCCGCGCTCCTGCCTGCAGTGCGCACCACCGGCCCCATCGTCATGATCGAAGGACCACGCGGCATCGCAGACCTGGTCGAGGCCATCGTGGAACTTGCAACCACAGCCACATACAACGCCAGGTCTTATTCCTTGATCCACGCCAAGCGCGCGTACGACGATCCAGCACTTGGCCAACGCTCGCGAGCGGTGTCGACGGCTGCCTCCGAACTCAAGGAGAAGCTCTCAGCCTTCGCCGGGCAGGCGCGAAACGCCCTCGACGCTCCGGACGGGCTCCTCGACGACATCGGCACCCCGGCACAGGCATGACCGCGCACAGGGCTCGCTGAGGCCCTGACTTTGCCTGAATCGGGATCACCGAACGAACCTCTGTCGTGGCATGGGCTGACCTCTGAATGTGCCCGTGCTGCCCGAAGCCCACGCCTGTGAGTTCAGATATAGAACTTGAATTGAGGCAGTGGCTCCCGCTCGGCGGGGATTTCCCTCATGATCTCGCCGACCAGCCCGGAGAACTTGATCGTGATCGGCAGGAGTCCGCCCAATGCGGCCGAGTTCCAGTTGAGCTTGGTGAGCGCGAGAACTTCCCTCAACAGGGCATCCCGCGAAGAGACCTGCCCGACGTGATCAGCGACCTGAAGCGGCGCCGGAACGTGCATCCCGTGGAACTCGTTGAGTGCGGATATGTAACCCGTCGTGTACAGGTAGTCCAACTCCCCGAAGCTGAAGCGGGTTCCGCGAAGCGGCGGATACTTCGAGGTGGTGATGAGGCGAACCCGGCTCTGCGCTTCAAGCGCCATCAGGTCGTAGCGCCTCACGCGGGACTCGATTGCCGCGCGGAAGCCGTCGCGTTCGTCCGGCCAGTAGCGCGAGGTCTTGTGGACCACGACGCGAGCCGGGGTCTGCTTCATCACTGCCTCATACCGGTCGAGTACAAGGGCCATCAGCTGATGCGCGCCGTCGGCCGTCAGGTGAGGCGAACGGCTCCCGGTCTTGTTCGGGTCCCACTCGAATTCGTGTCCCCGGAGAACCAGCCCTTCCCCTCGCTCGTCAAACGCCTGCACGAGGCTGGTCTGCATCGTCGCAGCCGCGCTACCCAGCGGCCGGTAGAAGCCGATGCCGACATAGCAGGTACCCGGCGTGAGGCCGGACGGACTCCACGGATAGCCTCCCGCCTTGCAGTACATCGCGGTGAAGAAGTTCCACGCGATGCGGGAGGGCGGTGTCCTGTCGCGCCCGTCGAGCGTGGGCGCTCGGACGATCTGCGTCGGCAGGCGGAACTTCATGGCGCTTGCCTTGAGGGCGCGGCGCAGGTCGCGATGGACCGCGCCGGTCTCTTTGCTGGTGTAGTCGGCCGTGCCGCAGCGCGTCACGATCTCGTCGGACAGCGCGATCACGACGTAGTCGGGGACGCTGTCACGCTCTGCCAACTGTCGAAACTTGGTCTCGAACAGGGTCACGGCAGCGTGGAAGCGGTCCTTCTGCGACTTGATCTCCAGCACCTGCCGCAGTTCGGTCTGCCCGAGTTCCTCATTCCACGCATCGTCGAACTCCAGCGACGAGAAGAACCCGCGATCGGGCATCCATCCGGGGAACTCCGGGTTGTTCACGTCTCCACGTACGCCCTCGGCGCGACTGCTCATCCAGGTGCGGGCCGCCTCGACGAGCTCTGCGGTACCGATCAGCCCCACGCGCAGCCGGGCGGGGTGGCGGCCCGATGCTGTCCAGGAACGTGGTCCGTAGCGTGCGATGCCGGCCTTGGGGTCGATGTGCAGGCCGTCGTCGGCGAACTGCAGCAGCGGTTCGGGAAAGTAGGTGCTGGCGATGAGGGACGGCGAGCCGGCGGGCGAGACACTCGGTGGAGCAGGGCGTGCCGTCATCGCAGTGTTTCCTCCGCGTCCTCGTCGTCTTCGCCGGCGGGATCGTCGTCCTCGCTCAGGCCCTCCGCCTCGGCCCAGGTGAAGAGGTCGTCCACGTACTCGACGTTCTTGAAGGGCATGTCGTGCTCGGCGGGAATGCCCGGCCAGCGCACCTGACCGCTGCTCAGCGAGGTCGAGACGATCAAATTCTGCCGGTCGGTGCCGAAGGGGAAGAAAATCCGCGGACTGCTCCTGCCGAGGAAGTCCCGCCAGAACTGGACTTCGCCCAGGAGGTCGTGGTTGAACAGGCGGGACTTCTTCCGGGTCACCTGCCGCCCGATGTACTTGGCCTGTATGGACTCGAAGCCGTCGGAGGTGACACGCAGCTCGGGTCTGACGCTGAGGCACCACTGGTTGTCACCGATGAGGAAGAAGCGCAGCGAAACAGCGCGGTGAAGCCAGTAGTTGCGAGCCTCTCCGGTCGCTCGCTTCTTGGGCTGCCATACGACACTCCGGGTCGCCCTGCTGGCATTCAACGGCGTGTACGGCACGGAACGTTCAACGCCTGCCACCTCCGGTTCGAAGTAGTAGCGGTGGTGGTCGTGGTCAAGCCGCAGTCCGAGACGTCCGGTGAGTTTGTTCAGCGACCGGTTCAGCAGCGCGATGTACCACCCCAGCCTGTCGGGATCCGTCCACCACTCCTTGGTGGAGAAGCGCTCGGTCTCCGTGCACGCCACCGCGCCGGCGAACGGGTTGCTGGTGTCACGCAAGTCCTGGAATGCCCACAACCGCCCCTCACGCAGGATGAACGGCGTCATCGTCCCGGCAGATGCCGCGGCCGGCCGGACCTCGTTCTCCCGGCTGGCAGAGCAAGGGGCTCCGTAGATGTAGCGCGGCATCTGCGTGACCGGCAGCACGTTGCTGTACACGGTGTCGTTGACCATCGGGGGCAGTTCCGACGGCACGTTGGAACGCCCGCCGAGCCTGCGCTCGATCCGCTGTTCGTGAGTCTCTTTCATGGCGTGCAGACGCTCCACCGTGTACTTCGCAAGCGCACCTTCGGAGTCGATCAGCTGGTGATGCTGATTGCAAAGCAAGATCAGATTCTCGTACCGATTGCGCTGCTCCGGCGTCAGCGGCGAATCGCCCCGCGGACCGTTCGGGCTCTCAGCAACGATATGGGCCATCTCGCCGAGCACCACAACAGGGTCCTCCGGCGTCCCCTGAGCCGTCAGCAGCAAGCCGCATTCGGGAAAGGCGCAGATATTGCCGGAACGCTGAGTCAACTTGCGTTGCTGCGCGACAGGTACGGCCACAACACCTCCTCCAGGTACCCACATGCTACGGACGACCTCTGACAAAGGCCGTCCCTCGCACAAGAGACGAACCGCTGGGGCTCGGCTGTTTCGCAGCACCCAATGCGGAGCTATTGCCTGGAGTCATCACCGACTCCGCCCAGAGGCTACTGATCCTCCTCGGGCGACTGGTCGTAGGCGCTCAGCAGCCCTCGATGCGCTGATTGTTGATGGACTGCCGGTCGTACAGGCACTTCAGGTACCGGCTCAGCAAGACCTGGACTCTGTTCCCCGCCCGCTGGGCGACCTCAGCCGGATCCGCCCCGGCACACAACACGTGGACAGCGCCGAGTGGCGCAGGTCGTACGGGCGCTTCGCGAGCGGGGGTGCCGGAGAGGGCGGGCGGCAGCGCCAGAGCGGCGGCCTCGCGCCAGACCCAGTAGTAAGCGGTGTAGGTGAGGATGCCGCCGCGTTCGCTGAATAGCACCGACCGTCGTCGGCCGTGCCGAAGGTGGCCACGCTCTCGAGCCACAGCGCAACCAGATGCGACGGCAGCGGCAGGTCCGCAGGACGGAACTGGCCCTCCACCACCAGCCGCCCCAAAAAGAAACCGCTGACCAGCCCTGCGACCTTCTGCATGTGGCCCCGCCGGGGGTTCGAACCTGTGCAGTGATCGAACAGAGCGGTGCTCACCACGTCAGCCCACCGCGCTTCTCGGGAGATGTGCCGACGTCGTCACGACGAACGCACTCCGCAATTCACAGTTGGCGTGGCACGACCAGCCCTTGACCGCGGCTCTGGCCAAGACTGGGACCCGAGGCCAAGCCACAGCAGCAAGGTTGCGCCCACCAGGCGACAACAACGCCGGGAAACACAGAAACCTCGCCTCGCAAGTCACGCCGCGATCGCCAGGGCTCAATCGGAACGTCGTCTCTTCTGTCCGTCCACCCGATCGCGGAGCACCTCGGCACCGTCGCTGCCACTCCGGCTCTGCCGTACGAGTGCGGTCAACTGCCTCGATCATCTCGCGCCGACGCGCAGCGCTTTCCGCAGGGTCTCTGCCGACGCGGGACGATGGTGCAGCTCCCGATGCCGGACATCAATCATCCGAGCCCGCCTCAGCAACGGATCCTCGCCCCGGTGCCGTCGCTTGCCCTTCGCACGTCTGCTGCCGTCTCCCGCCTGGCCCACCGTGTCATCCAGCTGGTCAACCGGCCGGTACACCAGAAGCTCCACCGACAGCAGCAAAGCGACCGGAGGCCACCCCGCGACAAGCACCGGCTTCCACTCCAGGGCGGGGGCCGCCGCGATGTTCGCAGCCAGAGAGACCGCGGTCCCCAGCAGAAATGCCGACCACACGGCACCGTGCGCTCGGCGCGTGCCGACCCCCCGAGGGCTTCAGCAGACCGACCGTGGCCAGCAACAAGAGCCCGTCCACGGACAGTGGCCACAACGAAGCACTCACCTCATCCGCCCTACCCTGCAGCGCGAACTCACGCTGGTGAACATACGAGGCATACGCGGCAACCCCGGCCACGACCAGAGCGCACAGAGGCCGAATCCATGCGTCCAGATTGAAGCCTCGGCCCTCGGCGGACCCTTGCATGCGGTCGGTGACATCGCTCGAACCCACCGCCCGGCACCGCGCCCCAGTGCACAACGCGTGCACACTTGCGCGGGAACTCCCGGGAACCCGCAGGTAGAGGCGGGATGTACTCAGACACGGGAAAGGGCCCCGCCAAGACCATAAGTCCAGGTCAGAGCCCTAATGGCAGACGAGTCGGGCTGTACGCCGGGTTATGAGCCCCGCTATCCCGCGACGAGCGTCCTGCGTGAGACCATCACGCTCTCGGAATCGGCCCCGGGCCCCTTCCAATTCACGTACAGACACCTGCTGCAGACCATCCCTCCTCTGTGTGATCGCAGCGTTCCTCAGCCACAGCCCGGGACCGAGGGGGGGCGTGTTCTGGGGCAGATCGGGAACCGCTCAGCGCTCAATCAGGGCAACGGTTTCCGCACCGCCCCTTCAAGCCGGATCACCGCCGCAGCGACGTCACAGCACTGTGACTGCACCGCTTGCCACGCGAAGTGCCCCTTCCCGGCAGAGGTCACCGTCTGAGCACGGCCGGGTTCGATCAGACCGCCTATCCAGTACAGGCCGAACCTGGCGACAGGTCAGCACGGCAGACATACCCGTAGAGGACTGCGACCCTGCCGGTCACTGCGCCGACCGGAACTCGCTCGCGCCGTCCAACGCGGCGCCCATTGCCGTGCGGACCCGTGCGAGTGGTGACCGAGACCTCGTTCCGCAACGGATCTATGGGCTGCGCTTTGAAACTCACGAGCAGGACCGCGTTGGGGATGTCGTCATTCGTGAGCCAGCTGCAGGAAGATGGGTGGGCCTCTCCGGTGAGGTCATTGAAGCCCCAGATGGTGGCAGCCGTGTCGGACCGACGTCCAACTCGTCTCGGCTGACGCGATAGAAACCTGCGGCAGCCGGCCTGCGGGGACAACCTGATCGCCTCGATGAATCACCGCGTGGCGCAGCGGTGTGACCCGCACGCGCCGGTTGGCGTCCGCACACGTGACCCCGCGCCCGGTCAGCGTCGATACTTCCGAGAGCAGGCGTCTGGAACCGTCAACCCGTACGTCAACAGCATCTGACACCCCGTCATCAAAGTCAGCATTGAGTCAGCATCAGCCCCGCCAGAGCCCGCTTCCGACCGCCATTGACCGCCAAGATCGACAACTGACGTAACCCACTCTGACCAGCAACGACACAGGCCAGAGGCCCATCTGCTAATCTCCCCAGGAGGTACCCATGAAGATGTTGATCAACGTCCCGGAGACCGTGGTCACGGACGCCCTGCGGGGCATGGCAGCGGCCCATCCCGAGCTGACCGTCGACGTGGAGAACCGGGTGATCGTACGGCGGGACGCGCCCGTCGCCGGGAAAGTCGCCCTGATCTCCGGCGGCGGCTCGGGGCACGAGCCCCTGCACGGCGGATTCGTGGGCCCGGGGATGCTCTCGGCGGCCTGTCCGGGCGAGGTGTTCACGTCGCCGGTGCCGGACCAGATGGTGCGCGCGGCGGCGGCCGTGGACAGCGGGGCGGGCGTGCTGTTCATCGTGAAGAACTACACGGGTGACGTGCTCAACTTCGACATGGCCGCCGAACTCGCCGAGGACGAGGGCATCCAGGTCGCGAAGGTGCTCGTCAACGACGACGTGGCGGTCACCGACAGCCTCTACACGGCCGGGCGGCGCGGCACGGGTGCCACGCTGTTCGTGGAGAAGATCGCGGGGGCGGCGGCCGAGGCGGGGATGCCGCTGGAGCGCGTCGAGACACTCGCCCGGCAGGTCAATGAGAACTCCCGCAGCTTCGGTGTGGCGCTGAGCGCCTGCACCACCCCGGCCAAGGGCAGCCCCACCTTCGATCTGCCGCCCGGCGAGCTGGAGTTGGGCATCGGCATCCACGGCGAGCCCGGCCGGGAGCGGCGGGCGATGATGACGTCCGGTGAGATCGCGGACTTCGCCGTGAACGCGGTCCTGGAGGACCTCAACCCCCGTGACCCCGTCCTGGTCCTGGTCAACGGCATGGGCGCGACACCGCTGCTCGAGCTGTACGGCTTCAACGCGGAGGTGCAGCGGGTGCTCGCCGCGCGCGGTGTGGCCGTCGCCCGCACGCTCGTGGGCAACTACGTCACCTCGCTCGACATGGCCGGCGCCTCGGTCACCCTGTGCCAGATCGACGAGGAAACGCTCGGGCTGTGGGACGCGCCGGTGAAGACGCCGGGCCTGCGCTGGGGCATGTGAGCCAGCGCGGGACGCAGCCAACGCACCTACCACGCAAGGAGATCCAGTGCTCGACGCCGACTTCTTCCGCCGCTGGATGACGGCGACGGCCGCGTCCGTCGACCGCGAGGCGGAACGGCTCACCGCTCTCGACTCGCCCATCGGGGACGCCGACCACGGCAGCAATCTGCAGCGCGGGTTCACCGCCGTGACCGCCACGCTGGAGAAGGAGGCCCCGGACACGCCCGGCGACGTCCTCGCCCTGGCCGGGCGGAAGTTGATCTCGACGGTGGGCGGCGCGTCGGGGCCGCTGTACGGGACGCTGCTGCGCCGCACCGGCAAAGCCCTCGGGGACGCGGCCGAGGTGAGCGAGGAGGAGCTCGCGGCTGCGCTGCGCGCCGGCGTGGACGCGGTGATGACGCTGGGCGGGGCCGCGCCCGGCGACAAGACCATGATCGACGCGCTGGTGCCGGCCGTGGACGCCCTCGACGACTCCTTCGCCGCGGCACGCGCCGCCGCCGAGCAAGGGGCGCTCGCGACCACGCCGTTGCAGGCCCGCAAGGGCAGGGCGAGCTATCTCGGTGAGCGCAGCATCGGGCACCAGGATCCCGGCGCCACCTCGTCGGCGCTGCTGATCGCGGCTCTCGCGGAGGTGGGCGGTGAGTGACGGCAAGCTCGTCGGGATCGTGCTGGTGTCGCACAGCGCGCAGGTCGCCGCGTCGGTGGCCGAGCTGGCGCAGGCGCTCGCGGGCGGTGGCACGGCGGTGCCCGTCGCCCCAGCGGGCGGCACCGAGAGCGGCGAACTCGGCACCAGCGCCGAACTGATCGCCGCCGCGGCCGCGTCCGTGGACCGGGGCGCCGGCGTCGCCGTCCTCACCGACCTCGGCAGCGCGGTGCTGACGGTCAAGGCCCTGCTCGCGGAGGGCGACGAACTCCCTGACGGCACACGGCTCGTGGACGCTCCCTTCGTCGAGGGCGCGGTCGCCGCGGTCGTGACGGCTGCGACGGGGGCCGACCTCGCGGCGGTGGAGGCGGCGGCCGGGGAGGCGTACACGTATCGGAAGGTGTGAGCAACCCTGAGGCCCTGACTGGGCCTACGTGAGCCCCTCTCCCACGACGGCGAGCGCCGAGCGCATGATCGCCAGCAGCTCGGCCTCCGCCGTCTCCGGGTCGATCCGCACTTCGGCGCTGCGCCAGGCGTAGCGCTCGACGGCCGCGCGCAGGGCAGCGTTGAACATCGCCGCCTGGATCGTCGGCCGCAGATCGTCGACGGCCAGCCCGGCCCGCTCGGCGAGGGCACGGGCGAACACCGGCTCGGCCTCGTCGTAGGTCTGGAGCCAGACCCCGCGCAGTCCCGGTTCGGTGCGGGTCAGCCGGACGAGCGCGCCGAGCGTGGCCCGGTCCGGCCCTGCGACGAGGCGGTGGTCGGTCGCCAGTTCCGGTGAGAAGACCTGGTCGAGAGAGTGCCCGGGCCGCCACTGCCGCAGCCGGTCGGCGATCATGTCGATGCCCGCCGAGAACAGCGGCGACACACAGCTCTCCTTGCTCGGGAAGTAGCGCCACACCGTGCGCGCCGACACGCCGACCGCCTGACCGATCTGCTCGCCGGTGGTCGCGGCCACCCCCTGCTCGACGAACAGATCCACCGCCGCCCGGGCGATCTCCAGCCGGATCTCGGCCTTGCGCTCCTCGGTGAGAGGTGGGCGTCCCGTGCGTCCGCTGAGGGCGGTCATGTGGTCCTCCGGCTCCGGTTGCTGCTGCGCCGGAATTCTCCCTCACTACTTTATGTCACTCGAAGACATTAAGTCGTAGAGTGGCGCCGAGCGGGCACGACGCCCCGACACACCGCGCCCCCGCACAAGGGGCGGCAGCCCTCGTACGCACAGACAGGAGCACCTCATGGCCAGCGGACTGGACGGGCGCAGCGTCATCGTCACCGGAGCGGGCTCGGGCATCGGGCGCGCGACCGCTCTGGCCTTCACCGCCGAGGGCGCGCGAGTGGTGGTGGCGGATCTCAACGCCGAGGGCGCTCAGGCCGTCGTCAAGGAGATCGAGGAGGCGGGCGGCGCCGCGGTCGCCGTGGTGGGTGACCTGAGCGAGCAGGCCGTCGTCGACCGGGTGGCCGAGACCGCCGTGGAGCGCTTCGGCGGGGTGGACGTCCTGGTGAACAACGCCGGGATCATGGACCGGATGTCGGCGCTCGACGAGGTGAGCGACGCGGAGTGGGAGCGGGTCATACGGGTCAACCTGACCGCTCCGTTCCTGCTGACGCGGGCGGTGCTGCCGCACATGCTCGCGGCGGGCAGGGGCGCCATCGTGAACACGGCCTCGGAGGCCGGGCTGCGGGGCAGCGCGGCGGGCGCCGCGTACACGGCGTCGAAGCACGGCATCGTGGGGCTGACGAAGTCCCTCGCCGTGATGTACCGCAAGCAGGGCATCCGCGCGAACGCCATCGCCCCGGGCGGCACGCAGACCGCCATCGTGGTGGACGCCGATCAGAGCGCCCACGGCCCGGCCGCGCTCGGCCCGCACTTCGTCAACATCGGCAAGCTGGCCCAGCCGGAGGAGCAGGCCGCCGCCATCGTCTTCCTCGCCTCGGACGCGGCGAGCAACATCAACGGCGTGACCCTCCCGGTCGACGACGGCTGGGCGGCGGTCTGACCTTCGCTCGGCGCCCGGGCACGAGCCACCGCTTCCGGCTCACCTCCCCGCACGAGCCGGGTCTTACGACACCTCACCGCCCCGCACGAACTGCCGCGCCAGCCGCTCCCCGATGAGCACGGCTCCGGCGTGGTCCTCGATGGGCTTCACCCGGCTGCCCTTGAAGACGATGTAGGTGACGTCGGAGTCCGTGCCGCCGCCGTGCGGGTCGGGGTGGATGCCCAGGGCCCGGGCGGTGGCGTAGGACGCCTCGCCGATGAGGTCGTGCGGGCCGGTGTCGCCGACGACGGCGTACTGGACCCGGTCCCCGTGGATCACGGCGGCCACCGCGCCGCCGTCGACGCCATGGGCACGGTGGTCCCAGAGGGAACTGGGCACGGGCACGACGATGTACGGGAGGCTCTCGGCGTCCAATGGGCTGCCGTCGGACTGCGGGTAGGCGGTGGCGTCGGAGAAGTGCGGGTCGGTCCGGGCGTTGCAGTGCGGGCCGGGCCGGCCGTCGCAGTCGATGTCCAGGTCGGCCTTCCAGAAGACGGCTTCCTCGGTGCCGCACACCGGAATGGTCGCGGGTGCGCCGGCATCGCTGCGATAGCGGCCCTTGGACACGGGGGCGCAGTCCCGCACCCTGGCCAGCACTGCGGCGGCGCTGACGTCACCCTCGCGCCACACCTCCAACAGCCCTTCCCGGACGGCGGGTTCGGCGCGGGGAGCGGAGTACGCCGTCGGAGCCAGCACGGCGCAACTGGCCGCGACCAGCGCAAGGGACGAGACACGCACGATGAGAGGGCCTCTCCTCGGGGACACTGACGGTCGCCCGGCCCAATCTGGTGCCGTTTCGATCTTGCGTCCAGCACTGGAGGGCCGGACGGCGCATGTCTCTGAAGATCCGACCGGGGCCGGGCGGCCGGGCCCGTATCGGCTCCGGCCACCCGGCCGCTCGCGCCGGCGCGGGATCAGCGACGACAGCGTTCCGCGCCACCGGCATGAACTCCCGATTCCGCAAGGGAAGTTCAGCCGCGAGGAGCTTCAGCATACGTAACCCCGCCGGGCGGCCACCAACGACCGACCCCTTGATGTGATCGCGTCATTGGCGCCATATTGGTCCGGACCATTGCGTCATGCCGCCCCTTGGAGGCAGAGCCGTGCGACACGTTCCCGCTCCCCTTCCCCGGCTCGCGATCGTGGCGCTCTGCGCGCTGCCGCTGGTCACGTCCTGCGCATGGGGCGGGACGGGTGACGGTGAGGGTGAACGGCTGCCAGGGGCTCCGGTGGGCGTCACCGCCGAGGCGGGGAGCGCCACCAGCGTGCACGTCATGTGGAACGCGGTGTCATCGGACCAGGGCATCAGCCGGTACGAGGTGTATCGCGGCACCACGAAGGTCAAGGAAGTGCCTGGTTCGGAGCACATGGTGGATGTCACCAGGCTCCGACCGTCCACCATGTACGTCTTCACCGTGCGGGCCCGCGACACCGAGGGGCGTCTCGGGCCGCAGAGCCGTGAGGTCCGGACCACGACACCCCGGGCGATGGCGGCGGACCGGGTGGCCCCGACCGGCCCCGGGAGTCCGAGCGGCCAGGTGGTCGGCAGCCGGGCCGTCCAGCTGTCCTGGTCAGCGTCGACGGACGACCGGGACGTGGTGTCGTACGACATCTATCAAGGCACCACGAAAATCCACAGTGTGGGCGGGAACCAGACGGCGACCGTGGTGACGGGGCTGCGGCCGGGCACGCCCTATGTGTTCACGGTCCGCGCCCGCGACGCGGCCGACAACCTCTCACCGACCACCGGCACCGTCCGCCTCACGACGACGCCCGGCACCGACAACGGGCGCGGCACGGCCCCGACCGGCTTCCGCGCGACGACCCACCGCGCCGACGGTGCGTACCACATCGACCTCTCCTGGGTCCCGCCCCTCACGGACGGCGTGGTCACGGAGTATCAGATCCAGCTAGACGGGCAACCGGCCACCTCGCTGGTATGGGGCGGGACCCCACCCCGGGAAAAGGCGACGTACAGCTTCTACGCGGGCCGCAAGGCCGGAGTAACTCACCGCGTGCGAATCCGCGCAAAGCTCCCGGACGGCACCTGGGGCGGCTTCTCGCCGGAGCACATGGTGAAAACCGGCGGCTGAGCAACGCCCCGAAGGGGCGCGGGGAACTGCGCGACCAGCCACGACGCACCCGCAGACGAAAGACGGCCAATCGCGGCACTACCCGCGGAGCGTCCGTCACCTGACCGGGCGCGGTCCGGATGCGGGACGGACCGAGGGCACGTTGGCTGTCCCTGTGGCAGCACGGGCGTTTCCCCGACCTCGGCGGCGCAAGGGATGTACCGCCAACCGTGCCGCCGGAGGGCAGTCCACATGCGCAACAGATCGCTACTCCTCCGCTCCGGCCTGACCGTGGCAGCCGCCACCACGCTTCCGCTTCCGCTGGCCGCGGGATCGGCCGCCGTCTCCGGGATCTCCGTGAGCACCAGCGGCTCCACGGTCTCCGTCACCACCAGCGCGTGCACCCAGATCAACGGCAGCTGGGGCACCGCCTCGCTCCTCAACAGCAGCCAGGCGAACTTCGCCCAGGGACGGCAGGCGGCGCTGTCCGGGACCACCACCCAGCAGAGCGCCGCCTGGTCCAGCGTGAGCCCCGGGACCTACACCGTCATCGTCATGTGCTCGAACAACAACACCGCGGGCACCCAGTCCGTCATCGTCTCGGCGGCCTCGACACCCACGATCTCCGCCACGGCCTCGCCGTCCCGCGGCGTCATGGGCGGCATGGGCGGCGGGACCACGGACTACGGCACCCTCACCCTGGTGGCGGGCGGGGCACTGGTGAGCACCGGAATCGCCGCCACCGTCTGGTACCTGCGCCGCCGCTCGCGCCCCTCCCGGCTCTGATGGCGGACGCCGCGGGCCGCCTCACCGGCCGGTGCCGGGGAGGCGGCCCGTCGGCACGCGGACGTACGACGGCCCGGTGCCGGGTCCGGCTAGCGGTTCTCCAGCCGCAGATGCAGCTCCCTCTCCTGGTCGCCGGACGCACCGGCGGCCTCGTGCACGGAGAACAGGGAGTCGAGGGTGACGCGGAACCGGTCGACCGCCCAGTAGCCGCCCTGCACATCGGCCTCGACGGACGACTTCAGCCGGGCCGGGCGGGCTCCCTCGTGGGCGTCGGCGACGTCGAAGGTGCCGAGCCATACCGTCGGGCGGGTCTCCGAGGCCTCCTCCGGTACGTCATCGGCACACCGGTCGGACGCGAAGCACGCGCACAGTGTGTCGAACACGATGCGGGCGTCGTCCTTGGAGCATCCGCTGATCTCCACCGAGACGTGTTCCGGGTGCGATCGCTCGCCGATCATCATGACCGCTCCTCTCGTGGCCGCGCTGCGGTGGCGCGGGCCCCGAGTGACCGCGCCCACCTTCAGCAAACCACCATCTCGCCGCGGCGCACCACGAGCGGCGCCTCAGCTTCGCGTGAACCGGTACGTCTTGCTGTCCGTCAGCACGCAGAAGCCCGGGGAGATGACGATCACGCGCAGGGTGCCCGTACGGCGGTCGTAGTCGATGCCCTCCGTCTCGAACGTGCCCGAGCAGGAGCTGCGCAGCGGCAGCTGGCGCAGTGCCGTGACATGACCGGAGGTGTCCGCCGACCCGCCCGGAGCGGCGGAGAGGTCGATCTGGAGCAGGGGCTTGGTGATGCCGAAGAGCGTGCCCGCCGGGTCGTCCGAGGAGCAGAGCAGGGTCGTCGGGCCGGAGAAGTCACAGCCCTGCACGTCGCGTACCGCGTGGTCGAGGTTGACGGTGGAGGCCTGCGGGAGGTTCGCCGACGGCGAGGTACTGGAGTTGACGCCCGGGGTCGGGAAGACCAGCAGCCGGGTCATCGTGCCCCACTCGCCCGCCAGCATCCACTGGCCGTCGGGGGAGATCGCGACCCAGGAGTTGTTGAGCGCCTCTCCGGGGCTGAGGGCGTGGACGTACTCCGCCCGGCTCCCGTCCGGCTTCTGCACCCGGAACATCTTCGTACTGCCCGAGTCCCGCTGGTACGGCTCGATGTAGTGCCCGTCGTACGAGGCGTCCGGGTCGCCGACATGGTTCCAGCCGCGGCTGGACACATCGGCGGGGATGGTGCCGATGCCGGTGTAGCGGTTGGGGCTGTTCGCCGGCACCTCGACCGAGGTCAGGCCCTGGCTCTCGGTGAGCGGATCGGCGCGGTCGGACCCGACCTCGGTCCAGGTGTCCGCGGCGGCGGCGGGCGGGGCGGCGGACAGGACGACGGCGGTGGCGAGGGCGACGACACCGGTCAGGGCGGCGTGACAACGTTGCCGGGCGGGCAGGCGCATGGGAACGGCTCCTCGGTGGGGGTGGGGGCGGCGCTCGGCGGACAGTGTGGCGTGCGCCCGGTCGTCATGTACAGACCAATGAGCGGAACAGGAGTTGTCCGTTTGACGACGGATCGCGAGGTGGCGATGGATCGCTTCCTGACGACTCCGATCACTTCCTGTCGACTTCACCGGACGGCCACCGCCGTGTTGAGGGATGGTGGAGGAGGGCGACCGTGGCATCACAGAAACGGTTGAACGCGGTAGAACAAGGGGAGTCGGCACGGGGGACGGCGTGCCGTGACACAGAACGAAGGCGGTGCGTGCGATGGGTGCAGCCGGGCCTCCGGTGGCCGAGGGCGGCGGGCCGGTGCGGCCGAGCGGGCTGCTCGACGTGCTGGGCGTGGCCTCCGTGCTGCTCGACGCCCAGGGGCGCATCGTTCTGTGGAGCCCGCAGGCCGAGGAGTTGTTCGGGTACTCCGCGCAGGAGGCCCTCGGGGAGTACGCGTCCCGGCTGATGGTGCACGAGCAGCACGCCGAGCTGGCCATCAAGCTGTTCGCCGACGTCATGGAGACCGGTGAGGGCTGGGCAGGGGCCTTTCCGGTGCGGCACAAGGACGGCGGCACGCGGCTCGTGGAGTTCCGCAATCAGCGGCTCCTCGACGACCGGGGCGACTTCTTCGCGCTGGGGCTCGCGGCCGACCAGAAGACCGTGCGCGGGCTGGAGCGCGATGTCGCGCTGTCGACGCGGATCGTCGCGCAGTCGCCCATCGGACTGGCCGTCCTGGACACGGACTTGAAGTACGTCTCGGTCAACCCGGCGCTGGAGCGGATCAACGGCATCCGGGCCGAGGAGCATCTCGGCCGTACGGTCCAGGAGATGCTGCCGCGGGTGGACGCCGCGACCGTGGAGCGGGCCGCCCGCCAGGTCCTGGAGACCGGGATGCCGATCGTCGACCAGCCCACCTTCGGCCGGACCCCGGCGGACCCCGAGGAGGACCACGCCTGGTCGGTCTCGATGTACCGGCTGGAGGACACCCTGGGGAACGTGCTGGGGGTGGCCGCGTCGGTCGTGGACATCACCGAGCAGTACCGGGCGGGTGTCGAGGCCGAGGCCGCGCGCCGGCGGCTGGCACTCATCGCCGACGCCTCCGCGCGGATCGGGACCACGCTGGACCTGGACCGCACCGCCCGCGAGCTGGCCGACGTCGCCGTACCGGAACTCGCCGACGTCGCCGCCGTGGACCTGCTCGAAGCCGTGATGGACGGCAGACGCAGCAGCCTGGGCCCCAGCGAGGCGGCGGTGATCCGCGCCCTGGCCGTCCGGGCGGAGCACGACACCGAGGCGCTCGGCGCGGCCGACCCGCCCGGGCACGTCGCGCGGTACGGACCGGACCGCCTGGTCACCGAGTGCGTACGCACCGGCCGGCCGGTCATGGTGGCGCAGGTCAAGGACGAGGACCTGCCGCGCATCGCCCGCTCACCCGAGGCCGCGGAGCTGCTGGCGCGGGCGGGCGTGCACTCCTATCTGGCCGTTCCGCTGATCGCACGCGGCGAGGTGCTCGGCGCCCTCGACCTCAAACGCACCCGTAATCCGCAGCCGTTCAGCGAGGACGACCTGCTGCTCGCCCGTGAACTGGCGGCCCGCGCGGCCGTGCAGATCGACAACGCGCGCTGGTACCAGAGCGCCCGGGACACCGCCCTGACCCTGCAGCGCAGTCTGCTGCCCAGTCATCCGCAGGTGACGGGCGGCCTCGAGGTCGCCTCCCGCTATCAGCCCGCGGGTGCCACCAGCGAGGTCGGCGGCGACTGGTTCGATGTGATCCCGCTGGACGGCGGCAAGACGGCGCTCGTCGTCGGCGATGTGATGGGCAGCGGCATCACGGCCGCCGCGACGATGGGCCGGCTGCGCACCGCGACGAACACGCTGGCCGCCCTCGACCTCGACCCGGCGGTGCTGCTGGAACACCTCGACCGGATCACCCAGGGCCTGGACCACTCCATCGCGACGTGCCAGTACGCCATCCACGACCCGCATCTGCGGCAGTGCCGGATCGCCAACGCCGGGCATCTGCCGCCGGTCCGCCTCTGCGCCGACCGCGCACCGGAGCTGCTCGAACTCCCCACCGGGGCACCGCTCGGCGTGGGCGGTGTCGCCTTCTCCACGACGACCGTCGACCTCGAACCCGGCGACCGGCTGGTGTTCTACACCGACGGTCTGGTCGAGACCCGCCAACACCCGCTCGACGAACGGCTGGACGCGCTGCTCGATCTGCTCGACGGCCCGGACCGCCCGCTGGAGGAGCTGTGCGACCTCCTCCTGCGCACACTGCACCAGCCGGACAACTCCGATGACGTGGCCCTGCTCATCGCTCGTGCGCAGAAGCCGGCGTAGCCGCACGGGACGGCCGGGACGGATGGGCCGTATTCACAGGAACTGATTACCTGCGTCTTACCGGCCGGGTCCCACAATCACAGCAAGGCATGGCAGACGGATATGGCATACGGATGCCGGGTGCCCTCTGTGAGGGGAGCGAGCCGTGACGCAGAATCCGGACCAGGAACCCACCGCCGGAAACGAGCCGCCCGAGCGGCCCACCGAGCCGCCGACGGTTCCCGAGCAGCGCGGACCGGACTGGGAAGTGCTCATGGGGCCGGGCGGCCCCGAGCCGGAGCGGACGCCGCCGGGAGCGGCCCTGCGTGCGCGGTGGCAGCGCCGGTCCGCGCGGGCCCGCGCCGTGACCGCGGCGGCGACGGTCGCCGTCCTGGCCCTGGGCGGCACGGTCGCCTACGCCACCACCTCGTCGGGTTCCGGCGAAGGCGCCACTCCCGCGGCCACCGGAACCGCCTCGGAGTCCTCCTCCCCCGACGACCGCCGCCCATGGCGCGGACCCGGCATGTGGTTCGGCCTCGGCGGCGAGGCCGCGCACGGCGAGTCGACCGTCAAGGACCGCGACACCGGCGACTGGGTCGTCCGCATCTGGCAGTGGGGCACCATCGAGAACGTGGACGGCGACCAGGTCACGGTCAAGAGCGAGGACGGGGCCGAGTGGACCTGGACGGTCGACGAGGACACCACTGTCTGGCACGACGGCTCGTCCGACTCGGGGGCCGGTGAGCTGAAGGAAGGCGAGTCGGCGTACCTGGCCGGTAGCCGTTCCGGCGACGACACCCGCACCGCCGCCCGTGTCATCTCCGGCAGTTGGGACGACAAGGACGACGACGAGGGCTGGGGGCCGGGCGACTGGCACTTCAAGTTCCCCGGTCACCGTGACGGGAAGGACCCCGAGCCCTCGAAGAGCGGCGCCACGACCTGACCCCGCGTCAGAGAATGCCGATCACGACATTCGCGTACCACTCCTCCGACACGGCCAGACGGGCCGTCAGACCGCCGTCGGCGAAGGCCTCGACGGCCGCCGGCGCCTGGGCCTCGCTCGTCTCGACCAGCAGACAGCCGCCGGGCGCCAGCCATCGGGGCGCATCGGCGGCGACGCGGCGCAGGACGTCCAGTCCGTCCGCACCGCCGTCCAGTGCGACCAGCGGCTCGTGGTCGCGGGCCTCCGCGGGCAGCAGGCCGACCTCGCCGGTGGGGACGTACGGCACATTGGCCGCGAGGATGTCGACACGGCCCCGCAGTTCACCTGGCAGCGCCGCGAACAGGTCGCCCGCGTGCACGTGTCCGCCGAGGGGGGCGATGTTGCGGCGGGCGCAGCGCACGGCCGCCGGGTCGATGTCGGCCGCGTGCAGGTCGACTTGCCCGAGCGCGGCGGCGAGGGCTGCGCCGACCGCGCCGGAGCCGCAGCACAGGTCGACGACGACGGAGGCGTCCGGCGCCTGAGCCAGGGCCTGTTCGACGAGGAATTCGGTACGGCGGCGGGGCACGAAGACACCGGGTTCGACCGTGATCCGCAGTCCGCGGAACTCCGCCCAGCCGAGGACGAGTTCAAGGGGCAGGCCGTCCGCGCGACGGCGCACCATGGCGGCCAGTTCGTCGGGGTCGTGGGCCGCGCCCAGGATCAACCGGGCCTCGTCCTCGGCGAAGACACAGCCCGCGGCGCGCAGTGCGGCGACGACGGCGTCGTACGAGGACAGGGAAGAAAGAGGTGGCATGAAAGCCGAGAGCCTTTCGGGAGCCGAAGGGCGCTCTCGCGGTCACCTAGCGTCGGCGATCCGCGCCGGTTCGAGGGGCGAGCACCCGAGCTGACACAGCGGTAATGGGTCTCACCTCCTCGGGCAGTCACGGCCGGGACACTCCGCGGCCGGACGGCAACATTACCCGGATCGGGCGAGCGGTTGTCACCCTGCTGCTGAAATGCCGCTAAGTTGTACTATGCAACTAGCAGGGCGAGGGAGGTTCCGTGAGCGCAGCCGACGCGACCGATGAGACGGTTGCCCGCTCCGGCGGGCCCGGTACGGACACGGCCGTGGAGACCATCCAGCGCGAGATGACCGCCTTCGCCCGCCGCGCACGGGCCTCGGCGGGCCGTATGCACCCCGAGCTGTCCCTGGTGTCGTACACGCTGCTGGGGCACCTGGAGGAGAGCGGCGGCTGCCGCGCCACCGACCTGGCCGCGCACTACGCCCTCGACAAGTCCACCGTCAGCCGCCAGGTCGCCGCGCTCGAGCGGACCGAACTCATCGAGCGGCGCCTCGCCCCGGAGGACCACCGCGTGCAGGTACTGCACCTGACGGACACCGGCCGGAACCTCCTCGCCCGGGTCACCGAGAGCCGCCGAGCGGCATTCCGGGAACGGCTCGCGGACTGGCCGGCGGAGGATCTGGAGCGGTTCGCTGCGTATCTCGTGCGGTACAACGGGTGGACCGGGGCGAGTGCCGAGGACCGCTGAGGTCAGGTCCGCAGGCCACGTAGGGTTGACTGAGTAAGCACCCATCACGTCCGATCCACGGGCCGTCACGCGCGGCGGCCTGGAGGCAGCACCCGCATGAATGTCACCCGAGGCTTCACCGGACGCCCGCGCGTCGACGACCCGGGGCTCCCGCCCGGCCAGTACGACGCGGGCGACGAATGGCCCGTCCTGTCCGCGGAGGTCACCCCGGAACTGGCACCCGCCGACTGGACCTTCCGTGTCGACGGCCTGGTCGACGAGCCCCGCACCTGGAACTGGGAGCAGGCGCACGAGCTGCCGGCCTCGGCATACGAGGGTGACATCCACTGTGTGACGAGCTGGTCGAAGTTCGGCGTACGCTTCGGCGGCGTCTCGTTGGACTCCTTCCTCAATGTGGTGCGCCCACATGTGGCCGCCACACATGCCGTCGCCTACTCGCACACCGGATACACCACGAACCTGCCGCTGGCGGACCTGACCGGGGGACGGGCCTGGATCGCCTGGGAGTACGACGGTCGGCCCCTCGCGCCCGAGCACGGTGGTCCGGCACGCCTGCTGGTGCCGCATCTGTACTTCTGGAAGAGCGCCAAGTGGATCGCGGGCATCCGGCTCCTCGACCACGACGAGCCGGGCTTCTGGGAGCAGAACGGCTACCACGCCCGCGGCAACCCCTGGGAGGAGCAGCGGTACACCGGTGACTGAGACCTTCACTCCCCCGACGCGCTTCGCCGTGCCCGGGCGGATCGCCGTGAGCAACCAGGCCGCCGCCGTGTGGCAGACCGCCACGATCACCGAGATCCGCCGCGAGACCCCGCACGCCGCCACCTTCCGGCTCGCCGTGCCCGACTGGCAGGGGCATCTGCCCGGCCAGCACCTGATGCTGCGGCTGACCGCCGGGGACGGCTATGCGGCCCAGCGCCACTACTCCCTCGCGTCCGCGCCCGACGACTCCGGGCATATCGAGCTGACCCTCGATCACGTGGAGGGCGGCGAGGTCTCGGGCTGGTTCCACACCGTGGCCCGGCCCGGTGACCGGCTCGAGGTGCGCGGGCCGCTCAGCGGCTTCTTCGCCTGGCCCGGCGACCGGCCCGCCCTGCTGATCGGCGCGGGGTCCGGCGTCGTACCGCTGATGTCGATGGTGCGGCACCACCGGGCGCGGGGCCTGTCCGTGCCGCTGCGGCTGCTGGTGTCCGCGCGCAGCCCCGAGGAGCTGATCTACGGGCGGGAGTACGGCGCCGAGACGACGCCCGTGTTCACGCGGAGTGCGCCACATGGCGTACCTGTGGGTCGTATGGCGGCCGCACATGTGGCCCCGCTCCTGGCCGACCAGCCTCCCGGTGGGTGGGAGGCCTATGTGTGCGGCTCCAACGGGTTCGCCGAGCACGCCTCACGCCTGCTCGTCTCGGCAGGCCAGCCGGTCGACCGCATCCGGATCGAGCGCTTCGGCTGACCGGCTTCGATCTCCACAGCCGGCGGCGGGGTCGCCCCGCTTAGGTCACTCGATGTGGGCACTCGTACGCGTGACGGCGAGGAGGTCGACATGCGAACGCGGGTGCGCGGCTGGCGCTGGCGGCCCAGCCCGCTGCGGCGCCGGTCGGACGTCGTGGAGGCGTGGACGGTGGTGGTCGTCGCCGTCCTGCTGTTCGTGGGCGCACCGCTGGCCGGGGCGGCTGCGGCATGGTGGGCTCACGGCGAGGCGCGGGACACGGCGGCGGCCCAGCGTGCCGACCGCCGCCAAGTGCGGGCCGAGGTGGTCGGCGCCGCCTCCGGCTCGTTGCCGACGGCGCAGGGCGGCCGGACGTACACGCGCCGGGTGACCGTGCGCTGGACGGAGCCGGGCCAGGGTGAGCGAACAGCGAGGGCACTCGTGCCGCCGGGCAGCCGACCGGGTCAGACGGTCCACGTGTGGTTCGACTCCCGGGGCCGCAGCGTCGCGCCGCCACCGGACGGCTTCGCGGTGTGGCAGCACACGCTCGCCATGGGCCTGTGCGCCACAGGCGGCGCGGTCGGCGTGGTGCTCCTCGGACATGGGGTCGTACGCCATGTGGCCATGCACCACCGGCTGACCGAGTGGGAACGGGAGTGGGCCCGTACGGAACCGGAGTGGACGCGTCGCTGGGCCTGACCGCTACGCCTGTCACTCCACCCACCCCGGTGACCCGACCACCAGGGCGTCGGCCGGACAAAGGTCTCGTCAGTCGTCCGACCACTCACATACGGTGTGATCACCCGCACGCCCTCTTCGCAAAGGTGGTTGTCCATGGCCCTGTTCGACCTCTCCCTGGAGGAGCTCCGCGCCTACCGCAGCGCCTCCGTAGAGCCCGAGGACTTCGACGCGTTCTGGTCGAAGACCCTGCAGGAGACGCGCGAGCACGATCTGGACGCCCGCTTCGAGCCGGTCGACACGGGGCTGACGACGGTGCGGGTGTACGACGTGACGTTCGCCGGGTTCGGCGGCCACCCGGTGAAGGGCTGGCTGACGGTGCCGGCGGGAGCCGACGCGCCGGTGCCGGTGGTCGTGGAGTTCGTGGGCTACGGCGGCGGGCGCGGTCTGCCGCACGAGCATCTGCTGTGGGCCTCCACGGGCCGGGCGCACTTCGTGATGGACACCCGCGGACAGGGCAGCGCGTGGGGCGGCGGCGGGGGCACCGCGGACCCGGTGGCGGGCGCGCCCGCGTACCCGGGGTTCATGACGCGCGGCATCGACGCGCCCGAGAACTACTACTACCGCCGGGTGTTCGCGGACGGTGTGCGTGCCGTGGAGGCGGCCCGAGCGCACCCGCTGACCGACCCGGCACGCACGGTCGCGCTCGGCGGCAGCCAGGGCGGCGGCATCACCCTCGCCGTCGGCGGGCTGGTCCCGGACCTGGCCGCGGTGGCACCGGACGTGCCGTTCCTGTGCGACTTCCCGCGCGCGACGACCGTGACGGACCGCAACCCCTACCGCGAGATCGGCAATTACCTCAAGACGCATCGCGGCCGCGGCGCCGACGTCCTGCGCACGCTCTCCTACTTCGACGCCGTCCACTTCGCACCCCGCGGCAGCGCTCCCGCCCTCTTCTCGGCGGCCCTCGAGGACCAGACGTGCCCGCCGTCCACCGTCTTCGCGGCCTTCAACGCCTGGGCGCACGAGGACAAGGCGATCGAGGTGTACGACTTCAACGACCACGAGGGCGGCGGGCCCTACCAGCAGGCGGCCCAGCTGAGCTGGCTGCGGTCCTACGCCTGACCTCTTCTCTCCGGTCCGACCAGTCGGTACGTTGATCGGGCCCGGGTCGCAGCGTCGCGGCCCGGGCCCGACGGCCGACCACGGAGGAACGATGCCCGAGCACGAGCCACAGAGCCACGGCCACTGCGACGCCCGCTTCACGGCGGTGCGTACGGCATTCGAGGAGAACTTCCGGGACCGGGACGAACTGGGTGCCGCGGTCGCCGTCACGGTGGACGGCCGGACCGTGGTCGACCTGTGGGGCGGCTGGGCCGACGCGGCCCGCACGCGCGCGTGGGAGCGCGACACGCTGGTCAACGTGTGGTCGACGACCAAGGGCCCGGTGGCGTTGTGCGCGCACATACTCGCCGACCGGGGGCTGCTCGACCTGGACGCACCGGTGGCCTCGTACTGGCCCGAGTTCGCGGCGGCCGGCAAGGACAAGATCCTCGTGCGGCATCTGCTCTCGCACCGCGCCGGTCTGTCCGGTCCGCGTGAGCCGCACTCGCTGGAGCAGCTGTACGACTGGGAGTTCACCGTCGGGCGGCTCGCGGCGATGGAACCCTGGTGGGAACCGGGAACCCGGTCCGGGTATCACGCGATGACGTACGGCTTCCTGGTCGGCGAGGTGGTGCGGCGCGTCTCGGGGCTGCTGCCCGGCGCGTTCCTGGAGCGGGAGGTGACCGGGCCGCTCGGCATCGACTTCACCGTCGGGCTGCCGGAGAAGGAGGCGAGCCGAGCGGCCGAGCTGGTGCATCCGCCGGCCGCGTCGAGCAGTGAACAGGCCGCGATCTTCAGCCAGTTGACGCCGGAGGCGCTCGCCTCGCTGGCCAATCCCCTGGTCGGCGCGACCGAGGCCAACACCCCTGCGTGGCGGGCCGCGGAGCTCCCCGCCGTGAACGGTCACGGCACCGCCCGCGCGGTCGCCGCGCTGTACGGGATCTTCGCGGGTCCGGGCGCGCACGACAGCCACCGCGTCCTGTCCCCCGAGGCGGCCGAGCGGGTCCGTGAGGGGCAGGGCAGTTGCCGGGATCTGGTGCTCGGCGCCGGGTTCGAGCACGAGACCGAGATCGGGCTCGGCCTCTGGCTCAGCGGACCGAACGGCTCGTACGGGCCGAACCCGCGGGCTTTCGGACATGACGGCTTCGGCGGCTCCTGCGGTCTCGCCGACCCGGAGGCGGAGGTGTCGCTGGGCTATGTGATGAACCGGATGGGGCCCCATATAGCCGACGACCCACGGAAGATGGCCCTGATCGACGCCCTGTACAGCGTGTTGTGAGACGGCATCGGACCGGGCGGGTTTCGGCCGAACCGGCGGGCGACCCTTCCCTGCTGGTTTAGACCAATGCTAGATGTGGTGGCGCAACGAGCCCGCACGGCTACGGTACGTCACCACACAGGAGGCGCGGCATGGCCCGCACCACCCCCCATGACCATCCGCTCACCGAAGGACAGCCCCTCTACTGGCACATCGCGACGGAGTTGCTCGGCGAGCTGCGCGACGGCACCATCCCGCCCGGCGAACGGCTCCCCGGGGAGCGGCAGTTGGCAGGGCACTTCGGCGTCAGCAGGGAGACCGTACGGCAGGCGCTGGAGGTGCTCCGCCGGGGCGGCCTGGTCGCCACCGACCGCCGGGGCAGCCACGCGGCGCTGCCCGGCCCGCCGGTCGGAACCCCGCCCTCGCTCGCCTTCCCGGTCGGAGCCCGGACCACCGATCCGGCCGCCGTCGGCCGGGCCACCGTCACCTGGGAGGCTCCCCCGCCGGAACACGCCACGGCCCTGGGGCTCGCCCCGCACCGGCCGACGCTCGTCCACCGCTACGAGTCCGCCACCGCCGACGGCCACGGACGGCGTACGGCCGTGACGTCGTTCTCCGCCGTCGCCCTCACCGAGGTGGAGGAACTGGGGCGCTATCGCGACCGGGCCGACGGCGCCGCCGCGGCGCAGCTGAGGCGGGTCTACGACTGGATGCGCCAGGCGGGACTGACCCTGCACCACCGGGACTCCATCACCCGCCTCCCGGACACACCCTCGGTCCGGGTCACGCGGCAGGTGCGCGACCAGTACGCCCGGCCGCTGGAGATCACCGATCTCGTCGTGGACGCCCACCAGGACGCCCTCGTCTACGAGTTCACACTGCCTGCGGCGGGCTGACCGCGCCGGAGCGCCGGAAGTACAGCCGCAGCACGGAGCCCGCCGGGTCGAGGTCCTCGGCGGCCAGGTCGCTCAACTGCCGTACCAGCCACAGACCGTGGCCGCCTGCGGCGCGCGGGTCGGGCGGCAGGTGGCCGGGGAACCCGGGGCGGGGCACCGATGTATGGGCGCCGGCGTCCAGGATCTCGCAGACGAGGTGCTCCGGGTCGCTGCGCAACCGGACCACGCCCTGCCCACCGCCGTAGCGCACCGCGTTGACCACGGCCTCGTGCACCGCCGCCACCATGTCGTACGTCCGTTGCGCGGACATGCCGTGGCGGCGGGCGTACCCGGCGAGGGCGCGGCGGACGGCCGCCGAACGGCCGCGGCAGAAGCGGATGTCGTCCGGTCCGGCGCGCAACGGGTCCGGGCGGCGCTGTGCGGTGACCTCCGCGGAGAAGTCCGCCGGGTCCGCGTAGTCGCCGCTGGGCTCGGACGAGCGGGCGCCCAGGGCGAGTTCGGGATGGGTCCGTCGTGCGGTGGCCAGGACGGTCGCCGTGAGCGCGCGGGTGTCGTACGGGCACAGGAGCCAGTGGTCGGAGCCGGCGAAGGCGACGTTCACGAGGGACTCGTAGCGCATCCATTCCTGTGTCTCGAAGTCGGTGCGGCCCGTCCAGACGGGTTCGCCGACGACACGGACGCGGCGGCCCGTGTCCTGCCGGCGGCAGTAGGCGTGGTAGCGGCCCAGCGTGCGGGAGGGGTAGTCGTACCAGTCGCGGGAGTCGGCGAACTCGACGTCCCGGGCCCTGCTGCCGAGGGCCTCGGTCAGCAGGGCGCTGTGGTGTCCGCTCAGCACGGCGAGAACGACGTCGCCGGCGTCGAGGCCGTCGCGGACGAAGTCGGCGGTACCGGTGAGGAATTCCTGGTCGGAGCCGTAGCACAGCGCCTGGTGCACAAAGCCCGTGCGGGTCATGGCGGCTCTCCTTGGGGTTCGATGCGCAGGCCGGGGACGCGGTCCCAGCCGGCTACCCGCATCACCCGGCGGATGTGCGGGGCGACGCCGGACAGTTCGAGGGTGCCGCCGGCCGCGGACAGGTCGAGGGCGCAGAACACCAGCAGCCGCAGGGCACCCACGTCGATGAAGTGCACGCCGCCGAGATCGAGCCGGGCGCGGGCGCCGTGCGCGGTGCGGGCCAGCGCGCGATTCCGTTCGGCGTGCAGGGCGCGGGCGACGGCGGTGACGTTCGAGTCGTCGATCTCACCGGCGAGGGCGAGGCCAGGGGGGACGAAGGTGCGGGTGATGGACAGGAGGTCGTCGCGCCATATGTCGTCGGCGCCGACCCGGCCGTGGTGCAGTCCGGCGATCGGGGCGAGTTCGGCCTCGTCGAAGACCCGGCGGTCGTACTGGCAGATGCCCAGCACCGGCAGCGACGCGAACACGGGGTCCAGCAGCAACTCGCTGTCGTGCAGCGTCTTGAGCCCCTGGCCGGCCTGGGCGCGCAGGATCTCGGTGCCCACGCGCAGGGCGAGGAAGCCGTCGCCGACGGCGCGGCGTGCCTCGCGGCGGATCATCTCGTCGAGGTCCCACAGGCCTTCGGGCCCGGCGAGATGACCGTCGACACAGAGCCGGCCGGCCGCGACCTCCTCGTCGACCCGGCAGCCGTGCACTTCCAGGAAGGACAGGGCGACGCCGGCCGGGATGTCCGCGGGCGGCAGCAGGAGCCCGCGGTGGCCGCTGGCCAGGCCGTCCAGCAGGAACGCGGCGAGAACGGTCTCGCGTTCCTCGTCGGTGTCGTAGCCGAGGAGCAGATGGTCGCCGTGGCGCATCTGTCCCACGGTCGTCAGAGCGGGCACGACGGTCATCCCGCACCTCCCTGAGTGGGCCGGGACTGCTTCCACGCTACGCCGGAAGCAGCCGTCCCGTGAGGGGTTAAGGTGACCGCCATCGGTTCCGGTGAGGGAGGACGATGGCGGCCTCTGTGCAGGGCGGCAGGACCGGCAACCTGCCCGCCGAGGCAAACGCGTTCGTCGGCCGCGGGGACGAACTCGCCGCAATCGCGAGGCTGTTGGGGACCGAGCGGCTCGTGACGCTCACCGGGCCCGGAGGTGTCGGCAAGTCCCGGCTCGCCCTGCGTGCCGCGCATGCCACGCACGCCGGATATCCGGGCGGAGCGTGGCTGGTGGAGCTGTCGGAACTCCGGGATCCGGATCTGCTGGTGAACGCCGTGGCGCAGGCGACCCGGTCGACCGAGCAGACGCTGCGACCGCTGCTGGAAACGGTCTGCGAACATCTCGCGGGGGCGCCGCTGCTGCTCCTTCTGGACACCTGCGAGCATGTGCTGGACGAGTGCGCGCGTGTCGTGCAGGAACTCCTCGCACACGTAGCGGAATTGCGGGTGCTGGCGACCAGTCGGCAGCCGCTGGGCGTGCCGGGCGAGCATCTGCTCACGGTGGCTCCGCTGCCGCTGGGCGAGCGCGACGACGCGGTGGCGCTGTTCACGGCACGCGCGGCGGCGGCCGTGCCTTCGTTCGCGCTCACCGAGGCCAACCGGCCGCGTGTGGCGGCCATCTGTGCCCGCCTGGACGGGATTCCGCTGGCCCTGGAGATCGCCGCCGTGCGCCTGCGCGGGTTCCCGCTCGACCGGCTCCTGGAGGGCCTCGACTCCCGCTTCGACCTGCTCGTCTCCCCCGCGCGGCCACGCCTGGCCAGGCACCAGACGCTGCGCACGGCCATCGGCTGGAGCCACGAGCTGTGCACGCCGCTGGAACGGCTGCTGTGGGCGCGGCTGTCGGTGTTCGCGGGCGGTTGGGACGTCGAGGCCGCCGAATTCGTGTGCCACGGCGGCCCGCTGGACGCCGAGGAGATCCTCGCACTGCTGGCCTCGCTCACCGAGAAGTCCATCGTGACCCGTGAGGGCGACGGGGCGGCGGTGCGCTACCGCATGCTGGACACGGTCCGTTCGTTCGGCGCCGAATGGCTCACGGGACTCGGTGAGAAGGAGGCGCTTCGGCGGCGCCACCGGGACTACTACCGCTGGATCGCCCGCCAGGGCGAGGCGGAGTGGCTCGGCCCCGGTCAGCGGATGTGGGCCGAGCGGCTGAGCACCGAGCACGGGAACGTGCGGCTGGCCATGGAGGAGTGTCTCGCGGCACCCGAACCCGAGACGGCGCTCGAACTGGCGGGCACCCTCTGGTACTTCTGGTTCGCCTGCGGTTTCACCGAGGAGGGCCGCGCCTACCTGGAGCGGGCGCTGAGCCGCGCTCCCGGCGACGGCGGACCCGAGCACACCCTGGCCGTCTGGGCGCACCGGCTGGTCACCGTCGTCCCGGACGATCTGGAGGCCGCCGAGTCGGTGAGCGCCGCCTATGTGTGGCTCGCGGAGGAACGCCGACTGCCCGTGCCCGCCCTGCCGTTGACGGGGGCGAGTCTGGCCGTGCGGGGCGAGTCGGCACGCTCTGCGGTGCTGTACGGGAGCGCCGGGCGGGCGCCCGCGGGTGACGGCGGCGCCGAGTTCTTCCAACTGCTGACGCTGGCCCTGCAGGCGTATCTCCTGGCCGGGCAGGCCGCGTTCGAGCGGTGTGCGACAGTCGGCGAGCGGCTGCGCCAGGACTGCGCCAAGCGGGGCGAACTGTGGATGCGGGCCTGGGGCGACTTCTTCGTCTCGCTGGCCGGAATCGGTCTCGGCCATGCGGACGAGGCGGTGGGCTCCGCCCGCGAGGCGCTGGCCGCCAAGTGGCGCGTACACGACCGCCTCGGCGCCGCCGCGGTGGCCGACCTCCTGGTCGCCGCTCAGGCCTCCCGCGGCGAGGACGAACTCGCCGCCCGCCTCCTCGGCATCAGCAGACGCCTCTGGCACACCGCCGGCCTGCCGCAGCTGGGCAGCCCCGACACGACCGTCTTCCACCGCGAGTACGAGCGCCGCCTACGCACGACCCTCGGCGACGCCCGCTTCACCGACGCGGTGCGCGCGGGCCAGGAACTGGAACCGGGCGCGGCGCTGAGGCTGGCGTTGGGGGGCGCGAGTGAGGGGCTGGAGCTGTGACGCGCGGCGGGGGCGGGAGATCGTGGGCGGCGGGGCCATGGCGCGGGAAATCCAACCCACTCAGACCGCCCGACGGTGCGCCACGACCATCCGCACGCGCGGGCTGCCGTCCGACCGCTGCCCGAACTCCGGCAGGGCGTGCAGATCGACGTCGAATCCCGCATCCCCCAGCTCCCGCCGTACGTCCCCGAGCCGGAAGGCGCGGTAGTACATGACGAACGGCGGCCGCCACACGGCGTTGCGCACCCGCATCACCGCGTCGAAACCCAGCAGCATCCAGTAGGCGGGGGAAGTGGGACGCGGCGGCGCGACCACCGGGAAGACGAAGCAGCCGCCCGGCCGCAGCACGGAGTGGACCTGTGCGAACAGTCCGGGCAGCTCACGGGGGAGGAAGTGCCCGAACGCCCCGAAACTCACGACAAGATCGAAGGCGGGCGCGAAGGGCAGGGCACGAGCGTCCGCCCGGACCCAGTCGACCCGCGGCCCCTCCACCCGCGACCCCTCCGTCCGCGTCCCTTCCCGCGCCACGGCGAGCATCCCGGCGCTGAAGTCGACCCCGGTGACGCTCTCCCGGCACACCCGCGCCAGCACGCCGACGCCCGCTCCGGTTCCGCAGCACAGGTCGAGCCCGGCATCGAACGGACCGATCCGGTCCAGCGCCCGTGCGACCGCGTCGAGCACCGAATCCGGGGTCCGGAAGGGGGTGTGATCGAATTTCGGGGCGAGCAGGTCATAGCCGCGCTCGACGGACGACAGCGCCTGGACGGCGAGTTCGCGGAGACTGGGGCCTTCGGGGCTGAACATTCGCGTCAGCTTAGGGGAACGGGACGGCGGCCACCGGGCACAGGAGTGCGCGACGCCCCCGACCACACGGTCCTGGCGGACGGATCGGCCTCAGCCCGTCCTGCCGCCCCGCCGGGTGTCGACGCGCTCCCACTCGGCATCCCATTGCGCCATCCTCCGCCGGTCCAGCACCACCCGAGCCCCATAGGAACCGCCGATCACGACCGCGCCCGCGACCGCCCCGGCCAGGACGCCCGCCAGGACCGACTGGAGCCTGGCCTCACCGGGCGACACGGGTTCGGCCGCCAGGGTTCCGGCCTGATCGGTCCAGACGGTGACACGGGACCCGGCGGGGGTATCGGGCCGTACCTTGGTCAGGCCCGTACGGGTCTGACCGTCCGCCGTCGTCCAGCGGGCGTCGGCCCACACCAGATCACCGTCGGCCTCGCTCACGGTCGGCCTGTCCCCCGCGTCCGCGACGAGGACGGCGGTGACCCGCTGCCGCTCCACCCGCTGCCGGTCCAGGTCGTGCTGTACGGCGGCCTGGGTCACCAGCCCCACCGGCAGCGCGCAGACGACCGCCAGGATCCACGCGCCGAGCACGAGCCAGGCCTCGACCACATCGATACGCCGCCGGAGCGGATTGCGCCGCCACCGCCACATCCGCACCGTCGGACGCCGTGTCCTCTTCATCGGTCGACACCCCCTTGCCAGCGCCGACATCACACTCACAGTGTCCTCCTGGACGGCGCTCCCGGCGCTGCGGGGATTCAGAGATGCTGAGCGGGATGCTTCTCGACCGGCAGGGGCTCCACTGGCCGCCGCGGCCGACGCAGCAGGACCAGCGCACACGCCAGCCCGGCAGCCGCGAGGACGACACACGCCGTGAACGCGGCCCGATACCCGGCGACAGGACCCGTGTACGACACGGCGACCGACGTCACCACGGCCACCCCGAAAGCCCCGCCGATCTGGAAGGCCGCGGTGTTGATGCCGGAGGCCACCCCGGACTCCCGCTCCCGAACTCCGGTGAGGGCGGCGATGGAGCCCGCGACCGCGCAGGCGCCGAGGCCCGGCCCGAAGAGAAGCAGCCCGGGAAGCAGGTCGCGGACGAAACCGCCGTCCACCGGCACCCCGGCCAGCAGCAGGCTGCCCGCACCGACCAGCGCGAGCCCGCCCACCGCGACCGGACGCGCCCCGACCCGGGTGACCAGGGCCTGCCCGGCGTACGAGCCGACCACCGCGCCGACCGGCATCACGACGTTGTAGAGGCCGAAGCGCAGCGGAGACAGACCGAGGACGCCCTGGCCGTACTGCGACAGCGTGTACGACATGCCGAAGGCCGAGGAGCCGAGCAGGAACACCACCAGGTTGCCACCGCTCACCGACGCCGAGCGCAGCAGCCGCAACGGTACGAGCGGTGCCGTGGAGCGAGTCTCGACGCGGAGGAAGAGCAGGGCCAGTGCGGCGGCCAGGACGAGGAGGCCGATCGTCTGCGCCGAGAGCCAACCGGCGCGCGGGGCCTCCACCAGCGCGTACACACAGGCCACGAGCGCGGCCGTGACGGTCAGCGCGCCGACCGGGTCGTACGAGCGGGCGCGCTCCTCGGCGCGGCTCTCCCGCAGCAGGACCGGGCTCAGGAGCAGCAGGAGCAGGGCGACGGGCGTGTTCAGGAAGAAGATCCATTCCCAGCCGAGCGCGCCGGTGAGAGGGCCGCCGATGAGCAGGGCGGCGGTCGCGCCGAAGCCGCCGCTGCCGGACCAGATGGCGAGGGCCTTGTTGCGTTCATGGCCCTCCTCGAAGGTGTTGAGGAGGAGGGAGAGCGCGGTCGGCGCCATGACGGCGGCCGACACGCCCTGCACCGCCCGCGCTGCCACCAGCACGCCTGCCGTCCAGGCGAATCCGCACAACAGCGAGGACAGCCCGAACAGCAGCGTGCCGGTCATGAAGACGCGGCGGCGGCCCAGCAGGTCCGCGGTCCGGCCGCCGAGGAGGAGCAGCCCTCCGAAGGTCAGCAGATAGGCGCTGATGACCCACTGGGCGCCGCTCGCGGAGAAGCCGAGGCCCTCCGCGATGGACGGCAGCGCGAGGAGGACGATCTGCGCGTCGAGGATCACCATGAACCCGGCGACGCAGAGCAGGGCGAGGGCATGCCAGCGACGGGGGTCGGGCGTGGCGGCGGTCATGGTCAGCCTCCCAGGCGCAGTCCGGCGAGCCAGACGTCCGGGGTGCCCGGAGACATGTCTTCGCGTGGGATGACCGACTGCCGCAGCTGTGTCAGGAGCTTGCGTACGAGGGCTTTCATCGGAACCTCCGGTGTCGGTGGGGGTCTGTCACCCCACCGACGAACGGCCCCTACGCCGATCGACACTCCGCGAGCCGCTTTTCGAGGAACCGCCTCTCGGCGTCGTTCACGACCAGTTCCAGCGCCTGTTCGTACGCCGCTGCCGCCTCAGCCGTACGACCGCTGCGGCGCAGCAGGTCCGCACGGGTGGCCGGCAACAGGTGATACCCGGACAGCTCGCCCTCGGTCTCCAGCTCCGCCACCAGCGCCAGGCCCGCGTCCGGGCCCTGCGCCATGCCGACGGCGACCGCGCGGTTGAGCCGGACGACGGCCGAGGGCACGAACCGGGCCAGCTCCCCGTACAGCGCGGCGATGTCGGCCCAGTCGGTCTGCTCGGCCGTGGCCGCGGTGGTGTGGCAGGCGGCGATGGCGGCCTGGATCTGGTAGGGCCCGGGACTCCCTCGGCGCAGGGCGGTCTCCAGCAGGCTCGTGCCCTCGTCGATCTCGGCGCGGTCCCACACTGTGCGGTCCTGGTCCTCCAGCGTCACCAGCTCGCCCGCCGCGTCCACGCGGGTCGCCCGGCGAGCGTCGTGCAGGAGCAGCAGCGCCAGCAGGCCGAGCACCTCGGGTTCGTCGGGCATGAGCCGGGCCAGCAGCCGGGTGAGGCGGAGGGCCTCCGCGGTGAGGTTCGTGCGCATCAGGTCGGCGCCGGACGTGGCGGCGTACCCCTCGTTGAAGAGCAGGTAGAGCACGCCGAGCACGCCCGTGGTGCGTTCGGGGAGGAGGTGGGCGGGCGGTACGCGGTAGGGGATGCCGGCGTTGCGGATCTTCCGTTTGGCACGCACCAGGCGCTGCGCCATCGTCGCCTCGGGGACGAGGAAGGCGCGGGCGATCTCGGGCGTGGTCAGCCCGGCGAGGGTGCGCAGGGTCAGGGCGACCCGGGCCTCGATGGGGAGGGCGGGGTGGCAGCAGGTGAAGATCAGCCGGAGCCGGTCGTCCTCGACGCCGCTCTCGTCGTACTCGTCGTGTCCGTCGCGTGTCAGCACGGCCGCCTCCCGCAGCTTCGCCGCCCCCACCGCCTCCCGGCGCAGGACGTCCAGGGCCCGGTTGCGCGCGGTCGTCGTCAGCCAGGCGCCGGGGCGTCGCGGCACTCCGTCGCGCCGCCACCGGTCGAGGGCCTGGGCGAAGGCGTCCTGCGCGCACTCCTCGGCGAGGTCCCAGTCGCCGGTCACCCGGATGAGGGTGGCGACGACCTGACCCCATTCCTCGCGGAAGGTGGCGGCGACCGCCTCCTCGACGCCGTCCGTGGAGTTCACTCCCAGACCGGCCGTACCTCGACCGAGCCGCCGCCCAGTGCGGCGGGATGCCGGGAGGCGAGCGCGATGGCCTCGTCGAGATCGGCGACCTCGATGATGTCGAGGCCCGCGACGTACTCCTTGGACTCCACGAACGGCCCGTCGGTGAGCAGGACTTCGTCGCCCTGCACGCGGACGGTCGTCGCGTCGGAAGAGGGACGCAGACGGGCACCGCCCTTCACGATGTCGCGGCTGCGCACCAGGTCGATGTACTCGGTGAAGCGGGGGTCGTCGGCGATTTCCTCGGGGCTGAGTTCCTCGCCGCCGACGGGGGTGCAGATGAACAGCACGTACTTCATGACCGGGCCTCCTCGATTCCGGCGTCGAACGGGGCCGACGTGTGCTGATGGACGATGAGCCACCGGTCGGCGGGGAACCGGTAGCCGGTGGTCACCCGCACCGTGCTGTCCAGCGGCTCCCCCGTGGTGAGGGTGGCCCGCATCCGCACGAGCGCGTGACTGAACGCGACGCTCTCGTCCACGCGGACCCGGAACTCCAGCACCTCGCGCTCCACGGGCCCCGTCACGGTCGAGAACCACCACTCCTGGGCCTTGCGGAAGGCATCGATCCCGCGCTGCTCCAGACCGGCCATGGGGTGGAACACCTCGACGTCCGGGGCGTAGCAGGCGAGCATCCGCGCGATGTCGCGTTCGCGGACCGCTTCGGTCAGTTCCGCGTCGAGCCGGCGGATCGACGCCTCGGCGTCCTCCCCGTCCCACATCGGCCAGAAGGCACGCACCTCCATGGCGCCGATCGCGGCCACGGGGTGCCTGGACGCCGCCTCGATCGCCTCCTCCAGGCTGTCGCACTCGAGGATGTCGTACCCGGCGACGTACTCCTTCGTCTCCGCGAACGGCCCGTCGGTGCGCAGCACTTCGCCGCCGCGCACCCGCACGGTGACGGCCTCGGCGGGCAGGGCGAGGCGGTGGCCGTGGAGGCGGGTGCCGCGGTCGCCGAGTTCCTCCACCCAGGGTTCGACGGGGGCCATGCCGGAGGCGTCGGCGGTGTCGTCGCCGCAGACGAGCAGCATGTATTTCATGGGGTCCTCCCGGTGCTCATGAGCTTCCTACACCCGACCGACGAACGGGCCACGGCCGAATCGACACACCTTCCCTGTTTTTCACGCGAAGAGGCAGGGGCACGGGTTGGATGGCCCCATGACCACCGACGAGTACACACGGCTGATGCGGGCCAACCAGGCCAACTGGGACGCCCGTACCCCCGTCCACCTCGCCAGCCGGTTCTACGGCCTCGACCAGGACCTCGATCCCGACCGCTGGTTCGCCGACTTCGAGTGGGAGGACCTCGGCGAGCTGTCGGGCCGCGATGTGCTCCACCTCCAGTGCCACCTCGGCACCGAGACGCTCGCCTTCGCCCGGCGCGGCGCACGGGCCGTCGGCCTCGACTTCTCGGAGGCGTCGGTGGCGGCGGCGACCGGCATCGCGGAGAAGGCGGGCCTGGACGTCACCTACGTGCAGGCGAACGTGTACGACGCCGTATCCGCCCTGGAGGGACGGCAGTTCGACGTCGTCTACACCGGCAAGGGCGCTCTGTGTTACCTGCCGGACCTGGATCGCTGGGCGGATGTGGTCGCCCAACTCCTGCGACCCGGCGGCCTGTTGTACGTGGTCGAGTTCCATCCGCTGCTCAACTCCCTGGGTCCCAAGCCCACTCCGGGCGAGGGTCCGGAGCTGCTGCTGCGCCATGACTATCTGGGCGGGGACGGCCCCGTGCACCGGGACGCGACGCACACCTACACGGACGGTCCGGCCGTCGAAGGCGCCACGGACAGTTTTGAGTGGATGCACGGAATGGACGAGGTCCTCAACGCGTTGATCGATGCGGGACTGGCCGTCCGGCGGCTGCGGGAGAGCGACGAACTGCCGTGGCAGCGCTGGCCGCAGATGGTGCGTACGCCGTCCGGCTGGTGGCGGCTGCACGAGCCGCGTATCCCGCTGCTGTACGGCCTGCTGGCCGGCCGCTGAGTCTCATCTCACAGACGCGGCAGCGCACCGGGTGGTACGCTGCCGTCAGCACTCGTGTTCGCCGCGTGATCGGCGCCGGTGCCAGTTCTTCTCTCCAGTTCGCCGAACAGCCCGCCCTTTCCCGGGTCAGTGCATCGGCTTCCTGACACCACCTCGCAGCAGCGTTCGTCTGCCGTACCCGAGGTGATGTTCTCCGCCGCCCCGAGGCGCGTCGTACGCCCTCCGGCTCGCGGCTTCTCTCCCCCTTCCTTCCGCATGTCCCATGCACCTTCCGTCCTTGAAAGGACCACCCTCAATGACCACCACACTCGAACACCCTCCCCTTCAGCAGGAACTCCCGGCCCGGGCCGCCACCGGCGTCCTCGACATCGACGCGGGCGGAAAGGGCCACCTGCGCGCCGAGAGCTGCCTGCCTTCCTCCTCCGACCTTCAGGTCCCCGCCGCGCTGATCCGCCGCCACGGCCTGCGCAAGGGCGACCTCGTGGACGGCGTACGCGGCACACAGCGTGCGCTGACCGAGGTCGTACGGATCAACGGCCGCCCCGCCGAGGAGCTGCGCGGTCGCCGTCACTTCCGTGACCTCACGCCGCTGCACCCGCGCGAGCGGCTCCGCCTCGAACACCGGGCGGCCGGCCTGACCGGACGCGTGGCCGACCTGATCGCACCCGTCGGCAAGGGCCAGCGCGGGCTCATCGTGGCCCCGCCCAAGACCGGCAAGACCGTCCTCCTCCAGCAGATCGCGGCCGCCGTCGCCGGCAATCACCCCGAGTGCCGGCTGATGGTCGTGCTGATCGACGAGCGGCCGGAGGAGGTCACCGACATGCGGCGTTCCGTGCACGGCGAGGTGTACGCCTCCACCTTCGATCAGGGGCCCAAGCAGCACATCGCGCTCGCCGAGCTGGTGATCGAGCGGGCCAAGCGGCTCGTCGAGGCCGGCGAGGACGTCGTCATCCTCTTCGACTCCCTCACCCGGCTGTGCCGGGCACACAACAACGCGGCCGCCGCCGGTGGCCGCACTCTCAGCGGCGGCGTGGACGCGACCGCGCTGATCGGGCCGAAGCGGTTCTTCGGCGCCGCCCGGCTGGCCGAGGAGGGCGGTTCGCTCACGATCCTCGCCACGGCCCTGGTGGACACCGGCTCGCGTGCCGACGACTTCTACTTCGAGGAGCTGAAGAGCACCGGCAACATGGAGCTCCGGCTCAGCCGCGAGCTCGCCGCGCGCCGCGTGTTCCCGGCCGTCGAGATCAACCCCTCCGGCACCCGCCGCGAGGAACTCCTGCTGCCCCCGGCCGAGTTGACGGCCGTACGCGGGCTGCGGCGGGTCCTGCAGAGCCGGGACGGGCAGGCAAGCCTGGAGACGCTTCTGGAGCGGATGCGTGACACCCCGGACAACGCGACCTTCCTGCGCCGGATCCAGCCGACACTGCCCGCCTCCTGATCCCCGCGTGTGCGGCATCCGGGTGCACACACGCGGCGCTCGGCCCGGGCAGCGCAGCTCAGGGCGGGGGCGTTCCTAGGTTTCCGGTATGACTATCGGATTTAGGTCCCGTGCGGTCGCGTCGACCTGCGTGCTCTGTACGGCGGGCCTGCTGGCCCTCGCCCCCGCCGGCACCGCCGCCCACCCCGCCGACATGGACCCGGACGCGCCCGGACCCCGACCGGCCACACCGCAGCCGGCCCTGCTGTACCGCTCCGGCACACAGGTCCGGCCGCACCCCCGGACGCCCGAACTCCCGGACGTCTCCGCGCTGTCCTGGGTGGTCGCCGACGCACGCACCGGCGAGGTGCTCGCCGCGCACGACGCGCACCGGAAACTGCCGCCCGCCAGCACGCTCAAGACCCTGTTCGCGCTCACCGTGCTGCCCGTGCTGCCCGGCCGCGTCCGCCACCGGGTCGACGCGGAGGAACTGTCGGACCTCGGTCCCGGAAGCAGCCTGGTCGGGGTCGCCGAGGGCCGCACCTACCGGGTGACCGACCTGTGGAACGGCGTCTTCCTGAACTCCGGCAACGACGCCGTGCACGTCCTGGCCGGGCTCAGCGGCGGCTGGCGCGCCACGGCCCAGCGGATGCAGGCCAAGGCCCGCGCCCTGGGTGCCCGGGACACACGTGTCCTGTCGCCGGACGGCTACGACGCCCCGGGCCAGGTGTCGTCGGCGTTCGACCTCGCGGTGTTCGGCCGCGCGGGGCTGCACCACCGGGACTTCGCCCGGTACTGCGCCACGGCCGTGGCCGAGTTCCCGGGCGGGGGCGGCTGGTCGTACGACATCCACAACACCAACCGGCTGCTGACCGGCGCCGACGGCGTGGACCCCTACCCCGGTCTGATCGGCATCAAGAACGGCTACACCAGCAACGCCGGCTACACGCTCGTCGCCGCCGCCCGCCGCAGCGGGCGCACCCTCGTCGTCACGGTGATGAACCCTCAGGAGGGCGGCCGGCACGCCGTCTACGAGGAAGCGCGGTCGTTGCTCGACTGGGGCTTCGACGCCGCCGGGTGGGTCGATCCGGTGGGGTCGCTGGACGCGTTGCGGGCCAGACCGAGGCCGGCTCCGGAACCGGAAACCGTGCCCGTGGTCGCCACGGCGGCCCCGGACACCGGGCCCGACTGGGCGGCGACGGGCGTGATCGCGGGTGCGGCCGTGCTGGGCGCCGCTGTGGTGGTGCTGGTGGTGCGACGGATGGGCATCCGGCTCACGCGGGACTGACCGACCGGCAGCCACAGCAGCAGGCCGAGCGTGATCCAGGCGTACGTGTTGCTGCCGAGGAATCCGTCGATGCCGGAGGCGTCGTCGAACCACAGCCACACCACGCTGGTGCACAGCACCGCGTACAGCCCGGCCGCGACCCGCGGTTGCCGGGCACGGACCAGCACGGCGAACGCGGGCAGCAGCCACACGAGATGGTGCACCCACGTGATCGGGCTGATCAGGCACGCGGTCAGCCCGGTGAGGGCGAACGCCGCCGCCCAGTCCCCGACGGCGACCGCGCGGCGCGCCCGAACCGCCCACACGCCCAGCAGCACCACGACCACGGCGGCCCACACCGCGCGGTCCGTCTCACCGAGCCGGGCCAGAATCCCCTGCACCGACTGGTTCGACACATAGTCGAGGCGGCCGATCCGGGTCGTGTCCCACATCGCGTCGGTCCAGTAGAACCGTGAGGCGTCGGGCGCCACCAGCGCGGCGAACCCGGTCGCCGCGACGGCGACGACCGAGGCGACGGCGGCGGCACGCCAGCGGCGGGCGAGCAGCAGCAGAAGGATGAAGAGCGCCGGAGTCAGCTTGATCGCGGCCGCGATGCCGATGCCCACCCCCGCCCACCGTCCCCGCCCCGTGGCCAACAGCCAGGAGTCGAACAGGACCAGGGCCAGCAGCAGCACGTTCACCTGGCCGAAGCTGAATGTGTCGCGCAGCGGCTCGAACAGCGCAAGGGCACAGACGCCGAGCGCGCAGCCGTACCAGCCGTACTTCCGCCACGACCGTCCGGCCAGGATGCGCACGACGACCGCGAGCGCCCCCAGGTTGAGCAGCAGCGCCACGGCGATCGCGGCATGCAGCCCGAGCAGCGCCATCGGCAGCATGGCGACGGCCGCGAACGGCGGATACGTGAAGCCGTACGTCGTCCCGGGCACCCGGTAGTCGTAGATACGGCCGCCGTGGTGGACCCACGTGTCGACGGCCCCGTAGTAGACGCGCAGGTCGAACCAGTCGCGCAGCAGCGGAACCGTTGCGGTGAAGACGATGACGACGACGGCGATGGCGCCCACGAGCAGCGCGCGCCCGCGGTCCGTGCGGGGCAGTCTCATACGGTGCTCTCCCGCAGGGGTGCCTGGGCCGCTTGATGGGCCTGCCAGAGGACGACGACGGCGAGCACGCCGCCGGAGACGGCCAGTATCAGTTCCTCGGTGCCCGCCGGGAGGCCGTTCGGCATGGCGAGCAGTGCGACCACTCCGGTCACGGCCGCCAGCCGGTGCCGCACCGAGCTGCTGGGCGCCGCCGCGGCGAGGAGGAACAGCCCCCACAGGGCGTACCAGGGCCGGATCGCCGGGCCGAGGACCACGACTACGGCGAAGCTGAGGCCGAGTGCGTACACCGGGCTGAAGCGTGGGCGGCGCAGCCATATGGCGGCGATGGCCACGGCGGTGGCCACCAGGCCGAGCACGTGCCAGGCCGGCACGGCGAGGGGAGCCAGGTCGCCGAGGCCGAGCTTGGTGAGCACGGTGCCGGTGGCACGGCCGAGCAGGCTGGTGAGCGCCCAGTTCTGCGGGGACACAGGGGTTTTCAGGGCTCCTATCCAGCCGTATCCCGTTCCGGCGAGGGTGGTTGCCACGACGGTCGTCGCGGCCGCGGCGGCTCCCGTGGTGAGCACCGCCCGCACCGGACTGCGGCCCGCGCGGATCTGCAGGGCCACGACCGCGGCGAGCCCGAGCACGGCGGGCGCCTTGACCAGCGCGGCGAGCGTGACCAGGATCGCGCCCAGCACCGGCCACCGGCCGAGGGCCGCGACCAGTCCGACACCGAGCAGCCCGAGCATGATGGCGTCGTTGTGGGCGCCGGCCACCAGGTGCAGCAGCACCAGCGGGTTGAGGGCGCCGAGCCAGAGCGCGGCTGCGGGGTCGGCGCCGCTGTGCCGGGCCAGCCGGGGCAGCGCTGCCGCCATCAAGGCGACGCCGAGCAGCGCGACCAGCCGCATCCCGAACAGCCCCGCCGGAATCTCGCCCCGGGTGATGCCGGAGAGCGCGGAGGCGACGGCGAGGAACACCGGGCCGTACGGAGCACCGGTCTGCTGCCACAGCGGCGACACCTCGTCCGCGAGCGGACCGCCGAGCCGGGCCGGGCCGTGTGCGTAGACGTCCATGTGGGCGTCGACCATCGCCCCTTGTGCGAGATAGCTGTATACGTCCCGGCTGAACAGCGGCGGCGCGAGCAGCAGAGGCGCCGCCCAGACGGCGAGGACGAGCAACATGGCCCGCGGGGACGGCGGTTCAGCGCTGCGGATCAGCCGTCCGAGCAGAGCCCAGGCGGCTATCAGCAGAATGATGCCGAAGTACACGCCGACCAGGCCCAGGGCCGCATGCGCGGACGAGGGCGCGATCAGCTCACGGACCGGCAGGGCTCCCGCCGTCTCACCTCCCAGTGCGAGAAAAGCGGTACCCGCCAGACCGAGAGCCTGGCAGCGACGGAGATCGACGGGAAAAGCCATGGCCAACACTCGGAAAGCGTGTCAACGTCGGGTGGCCGGAAAGCGACCAGCCGCCCACCAGGTGGGGGCCGAAGTGTTACCGGTGTGTGATTGTTGCAGGTCCCGGCGCTGCACAAACCCCTCTCAGAACACTGACAGCCCCGTCAGTGTCGTGAAACGCTCCAACGCCGCTACGCCGGCCACCGAGTTGCCTCGCTCGTCCAGGCCCGGACTCCACACGCACAGCGCGCAACGGCCCGGTACTACGGCGATGATGCCGCCGCCCACGCCGCTCTTGCCGGGGAGGCCCACTCGGTAGGCGAACTCGCCTGCCGCGTCGTAGGTGCCGCAGGTCAGCATCACCGCGTTGACCTGCTTGGCCTGGCTGCGGGTGAGGAGGCGGGTGCCGTCGGCGCGGATGCCGTGGCGGGCGAGGAAGGTGGTGGCCAGGGCGAGGTCGGCGCAGGAGGCGCTGACGGAGCACTGGCGGAAGTACTGGTCGAGGAGGGCCGGTACGGGGGTGTCGATGTTGCCGTAGGACGCCATGAAATGGGCGAGGGCGGCGTTGCGGTCGCCGTGGGCGGATTCGGAGGCGGCGACGTCCTTGTCGAAGGTCAGGTCCGGATTGCCGCTCTCGGCACGCAGGAACGTGAGCAGTTCGCCGGCCGCGTCGCCGGTACGGGTGTGGAGGCGGTCGGTGACGACCAGCGCGCCCGCGTTGATGAACGGGTTGCGTGGGATGCCGTTCTCATACTCCAGCTGCACAAGGGAGTTGAAGGGGTTGCCGGAGGGTTCCCGGCCCACGTGCTCCCAGAGTGCGTCGCCCTCGCGGGCGAGATCGAGGGCGAGGGTGAAGACCTTGGTGATGGACTGCGTGGAGAACGGCTGCCGCCAGTCCCCCACGCCGTACACGGTGCCGTCCGGCTCCGCGACCGCCATGCCGAAGCTGCGCGGGTCGCAGGCCGCGAGTGCGGGGATGTAGTCGGCGGGGTGGCCGCGGCCGGGCAGCCGCCGGATCTCGTCGGCGATGCGTTCCAGGACCGGTGCGAAGGTCGGGGACGTCATGATCACTATTGTGCCTCCGGACCGGTCCTGATGCGCCTGTGCAGGTCAGACGAGAGGTGAGCCGCTGCCCGCGACGACCTCCGGCCGCAGCAGGTCGGCCAGCCGCTCGGCGGGCAACAGGCCCTTCTCCAGGACGAGTTCGGCGACTCCACGTCCGGTGGCGAGGGCTTCCTTGGCGATGTCGGTGGCGGCCGTGTACCCGATGTGCGGGTTGAGGGCGGTGACGAGGCCGATGGAGTTCTCCACGCTCGCGCGCAGCGCCTCGGTGTTGGCGGTGATGCCGGACACGCACCGTTCGGCGAGGGTCAGGCAGGCTGCCCGCAGATGCGTGATGCTCTCGGACAGCGAGTGCAGGATGATCGGCTCGAAGGCGTTGAGCTGGAGCTGCCCGGCCTCCGCGGCCATGGTGATGGTGACGTCGTTGCCGATCACCTCGAAGGCGACCTGGTTGACGACCTCGGGGATCACCGGGTTGACCTTGCCGGGCATGATGCTCGAACCGGCCTGCACGGGCGGCAGGTTGATCTCACCCAGGCCCGCGCGCGGGCCCGACGACAGCAGCCTGAGGTCGTTGCAGCTCTTGGAGAGCTTCACGGCGATCCGCTTCAGCACGCCGGACATCTGGACGAACGCGCCGCAGTCCTGGGTGGCTTCGACCAGGTTGGCCGCGGTGACGAGCGGCAGCCCGGTGATGTCGGCGAGGTGGCGGCGCGCCGACTCGGCGTATCCGGCGGGCGCGTTGAGACCGGTGCCGATCGCCGTGGCACCCAGGTTGATCTCATGGATCAACTCGACAGCCTCGTCAAGACGGCTGCGGTCCTCGTCAATCATGACGGCATAGGCGGAGAACTCCTGACCCAGCGTCATGGGCACCGCGTCCTGCAACTGTGTACGGCCCATCTTGAGCACAGCGCGGAACTCGACAGCCTTGCGGGCGAAGGCGTCCTGCAGTACGGACATCGCCTTGAGCAACCCATGCACCGCGAACACCGTCGCGACCTTGACCGCGGTCGGGTAGACGTCATTGGTCGACTGCCCGAGGTTGACGTCCTCATTGGGATGCAGGTACTCGTACTGCCCCTTCCCATGACCGAGCAGCTCCAACGCCCTGTTCGCAACGACCTCGTTGGCATTCATATTGGTCGACGTACCGGCACCGCCCTGCACCACATCGACCACGAACTGGTCATGCAACTTGCCGTCCCGGATCTCACGACAGGCCTCCACAATGGCAGCGGCCTTCTTCGGCTCCAGCAGCCCGAGCTCCTCATTCGCGAGAGCAGCGGCCTCCTTCACGGCAGCGAGCGCGTCGATCAGATGCGGGTAGGCGGAGATCGGCGTGCCGGTAATGGGAAAGTTCTCCGTGGCACGCAGCGTGTGGATGCCCCAGTACGCATCGCCGGGGACATCACGGTCTCCGAGCAGATCGTGCTCGCGGCGGGTGACGGCGGTCATGAGGGAAGGGTCTCCTTCTCAGGTGGTGAGGGTGAGGCGCCCCTTCAGGGGCGCGGGGAACTGCGCGACCAGCCACACACGGCCCGCAGTCGCCAAACAAGAAATCCGGCACACCCTTAGGCGCAAGCCGAAACAACAACCGGCTCCAGCGACCGAACGGGCCGCACACACCCGACCGCCCGCCCGCCACCCAGCAGCGCCTCACCCTGAAACTCAGTGAGCGCCCCCGGATCAACCCCGGCCCACGCAAGCGCCGCCGCAGCAACCGGCACCCGCGCCCGATTGGCCCCGTCAGCGATCTTCACAGCAACAGCCCGCCCATCAGGAAGGGCCGCGACCTGAACGCCCTCGAACCCGTCCTTGGCAAGCAGCCCCGGCACGGCCCGCATCAACGCGGCCACATCCCGCCCCGAGCCAGAGGCCATCTCCGCATGCTCACGCATAGCGGCGGCGACCCGCGCCTCGGGCGTACCCGGCGCCGCGGTCGTGATGCGGGCGGCGGCGCGCGCAAGGCCGTGCAGCGACACGGAGAACAGCGGCGCCCCACACCCGTCGACGGTCACCGCCGCGATCCGCTGCCCGGTGAGGTCCTCGACGATCTCGGCGATCGCCTGCTGAAGGGGATGCCCAGGATCGAGGTAACCCTCCAGAGACCAGCCATTGAGCCGGCAGGCATACAGCATGGCCGCATGCTTGCAGGAGCAGTTCTGGGCGAGCCGGGACGGCAGGCGGCCGTCCCTCACCCAGGAGTCCCGCACGACCGGGTCGAACGGCAGGTCCGGGACATTGCGGAGGTCGTCCTCGGTGACGCCGGCCAGCTCCAGGATCCGCCGGGTCCCGGCGAGGTGGCGTTCCTCTCCGGAGTGGCTGGCCGCGGCGAGCGACAGCAGCTCTCCGTCGAGCGGCAGCCCGGCGCGCACCATGGCGACGGCCTGGACGGGCTTGAGTGCCGAGCGCGGATAGAAGGCGGCCTCGATGTCACCGAGCTGGAACTGGACCTGGCCGCCGGAGTCGAGGACGACGACGGAGCCGTAGTGGATGCCCTCGATCACCCCGCCGCGTATGAGGTGGGCGACGGGGGCGTGGAGGGGTTCGCGGATCAGGGGTGCGTCCACGAGGGAAGTGCTGTGCATCACTGCCTGGTTGGGTTCGGCCGATACGCGGTTCACGCGTCGGCTCCGGTAGGGGACTTGCGCGCCGTACGGCCGCGGATGGCGTACCAACCCGCGACCAGCGCTGCGGCGATCAGCGGCAGGCACAGCACGGTGGTGCGTCCGGCGCCGCCGTCGGCGTACATGAGGACCAGGACGGAGGCGAGGAAGGCCAGCGTCACGAGTTCGGTCCAGGGGGAGCCCGGCAGTCGGTAGCCGGGGCGGGTGAGTTCGCCCTTCTGGGTCTTCTGCCAGAAGAGCAGGTGACAGATCATGATCATGCCCCAGGTCGCGAGGATGCCGATCGCCGCGAAGTTGAGGACGATCTCGAACGCGTCGGCGGGGACGACGAAGTTGAGGCCCACGCCGAGGACACAGATACCGCTGGTGAGCAGGATTCCGCCGTACGGGACCTGGCTGCGGCTCATCACGGAGGTGAACTTGGGCGCGGAGCCGTTCATGGCCATGGAGCGCAGGATGCGGCCGGTGGAGTACAGGCCGGAGTTGAGCGAGGACATGGCCGCGGTGACGACGACGAGGTTCATCACGCCGCCCGCCGCCGGGACGCCGATGTTGGACAGCACGGTCACGAAGGGGCTCTCGCCGGCGCTGTACTTGTTCCACGGCAGCAGCATCGACAGCAGGACGACCGAGCCGACGTAGAACAGGCCCACACGCCACATGATCGAGTTGATCGCCTTCGGCATGATCTTCTCGGGGTCCTCGGTCTCCCCCGCGGTGACGCCGACCAACTCGACGGAGGCGTAGGCGAAGACGACGCCCTGGATGATCAGCAGCATGGGCAGCATGCCGTTGGGGAAGACGCCGCCGTGGTCGGTGATCAGGGACGGCCCGGGGGTGGCACCGTCGACGGGGTGCTGGGTGACCAGCAGGAAGATCCCGATGCACATGAAGATCACCAGTGCGCTGACCTTGACGATCGCGAACCAGAACTCCAGCTCGCCGAAGATCTTGACCGAGATCAGATTGACGGTCAACACGACCGCGAGGGCGATCAATGCGATCAACCATTGAGGGATGTCGGAGAACATGCCCCAGTAGTGCGTGTACGTGGCCACCGCCGTGATGTCGGCGATGCCGGTCGTGGCCCAGTTGAGGAAGTACATCCAGCCCGCGGTGTACGCGCCCTTCTCGCCCATGAATTCCCGGGCGTACGACACGAAGGCGCCGGACGACGGGCGGTACAGGACGAGTTCGCCGAGGGCCCGGACGACGAGGAACGCGAAGATTCCGCAGACCGCGTAGGCGATGAAGAGCGAAGGGCCGGCGTCGGCGAGGCGGCCGCCGGCGCCGAGGAAGAGGCCGGTGCCGATGGCGCCACCGATGGCGATCATGTTGACGTGCCGGGACTTCAGGGACTTGCTGTAGCCCTCGTCTCCGGCATCGACATGGCCGGAACGTTTCTGCACGCCGTCGTGCAGGGACTGCTCGCTCACGCCTCGGGTCCGCCTTCCGTGGGGGTGTCCGTGCGCGCGGAGCGCACGATGTCGGTGAGGGTCGTCTCGACCCGGTCGAGGTGGTGGGCCATGGCATCGACCGCGTCCTGCTCGCTGCCGTCGATCAGCGCCTCGACGATCGCCCGGTGCTCGCGGTTGGACTGCTCGCGCCGACCGCCCAGCTCGTTGAGGAACGCCGACTGGCGGGCCAGTGCGTCGCGGATCTCCTCGATGACCCGGCGGAACACCGGGTTCTGGGCGGCCTCGGCGACGGCCAGGTGGAAGAGCGTGTCCATCGCGACCCACGCGGTGGTGTCCGTCTCCCGCTCCATGCGGTCGAGAAGGTGGGCCAGATGATCCAGGTTCTCCGGGGTGCGGCGCGCCGCCGCGTACCCGGCGACCGGGATCTCGACATGACGGCGCACTTCCAGGAGGTCACTGGCCGCGTAGTCGCCGAAGGTGGGGTCCTCGACGGTGTTGGCGACGACGAAGGTGCCCTTGCCGGTCTTGGAGACGGTCAGGCCCATCGTCTGCAACGCCCGCAGGGCCTCGCGCAGCACCGGCCGGCTGATCTCCAGGGTGCGGCAGAGCTCCGCCTCGGAGGGGAGCTTGTCCCCGATGGCGTACTCGCCGCGCTCGATGGCGCCGCGGAGGTGTGCCAGCACCGCTTCCATGGCGCTGATGCGCCGCGGAGGCTGACTGGCTGTCCGGCTGTCTGACAGGTTCACGGGAGTGATACTCCGGGCGACGGAAGGGTGCTGTCAAGCCCGGGTGAAAGAAGAGTTTCAGGGGGTGTGAGGGCTGAAAGACCTCACACCCCGGCGTGTCAGCTGTTCAGCACGCCTGTGCCGAGCAGACCGAACAGCAGCAGGCCCACGACGATGCGGTAGATGACGAAGGCGTTGAACGAGTGCTTGGCGACGAACTTCAGCAGCCAGGCGATCGAGGCGTAGGCCACGACGAAGGAGACCAGGGTGCCGACGATCAGCGGAGCGGTGCCGGCCCCCGTGCCGAGGGCGTCCTTCAGTTCGTAGATTCCGGCGCCGGTCAGGGCGGGGATGCCGAGGAAGAACGACAGGCGGGTGGCGGCCACCCGGTCGAGGCCGAGCATCAGCGCGGTGGACATGGTGGCGCCGGAGCGCGAGAAGCCGGGGAAGAGCAGGGCGAGGATCTGCGAGCCCCCGACGAGCATCGCGTCCTTGAAGGACGTGTCGTCCTCCCCTCGTTTGTGCCGCCCCATCCGGTCCGCCGCCCACATCACACCGCTGCCGACGATC
>NZ_JBQQBS010000079.1:0-37338 GCF_052245395.1 Streptomyces sp. 4N124 | reverse complement strand
CCCGGTAGGCACCGGCCCGGTCCCGGACGCCCAGGGCACCGGCCACGGGCTGACGGGCATGCGCGAGCGCGCCCACGCGGTCGGCGGCAGCTTCCGCGCCGGAGCGGATACCGACGGTCGTTTCCGCGTCGACGTGCGTCTGCCGCTGCCGGAGGCCGAAACACCGGCGGACGCTCCGAGCGGAGCCGCCGCAGAGCCGGATGCCACCACCCCGCAGGGGAGACCCGCATGACCATCCGCGTTCTGCTCGCCGACGACCAAGCCCTCGTCCGTGCCAGCTTCCGCATGATCATCGAAGCGGAGCCGGACCTGGAGGTCGTCGGAGAGGCGGCGACGGGGGAGGAAGCGGTCAGGCTGGCCCGCAGCACCCTCGCCGACGTTGTGCTGATGGACATCCGGATGCCCGACATGGACGGCCTCGCCGCCACCGGTGCCATCACGGCCGACGACGACCTCGCAGGCGTACGGGTGCTGATCCTGACAACCTTCGAAGCAGACGAATACGTCTTCCAGGCGCTGCATGCCGGGGCCAGCGGCTTCCTCGGCAAGGGCGTGGAGCCCACCGTCCTCCTCGACGCCATCCGGCTGGTCGCCCAGGGCGAGGCACTGCTGTCACCGAAGGCGACCAAGGCGCTCATCGCCAGCTACCTCGCCGTACCGGACCTCAAGGGCCCTCCGGTGCCGGAACTGACGAGCCTGACCGAGCGCGAGCGTGAAGTGTTCGTCCTCGTGGCCGCCGGTCTCTCCAACGACGCCATCGCCGAACGGCTCCACGTCTCGCCCTGGACCGCCAAGACCCACGTGAACCGCATCATGGCCAAGCTCGGCGCCCGGGACCGCGCCCAACTCGTCGTGATCGCCTACCAGACCGGCTTCGCTCGGGGGCAAGGGCCGGACTCTGACTGACCATGTTCTGAGCCGTGCCCCGGCTGACCCCGTCGGCTGCGGGTAGTGGTCAGCCTTGGGTGCCGGCGCGGTTGATCGCCGTCGAGTCGGCCACCGCAGCCTCCCCTCCGCCGTCGGTCTCCTCGCCTCGGCTCGGCACTGGTGGCGGCCGGGCTGCTGCCCGCCCTCCGCCGGACGACGGTTGCCCAGGAAGTCCCTCAGGCGTGACCTGGCAGCCCCGGTCAGCCGTGCCCGTCGAGCCGGCTGACCGGGGCCCGCTCAGTTCCGGGTCGCCACGGCGGTGAGGCCGTCGGTGTCGTGCGGACTCAGACGGGCGAGCGCAAGCCGCAGGAAAGCCTGGGCCGCGGGTGAGGTCGGAGCGGGATCGCGGTGCGCGCGAACCAGTGGCTGCTGCGCCTGCTCGTCGTCGAGCCGCAGCACACAGTCGGCGTGGTCGGCCGGGACGATCGTCTCCGCCACCTCGTCGAGACCCTGAACGGGTCCGAGGAGGGAACCGAGAACACCGTCCTCGGACCCTTCCACATGACCGGGTCGCCCCACTGCGAGCGCGGCAGTGCTCTGAGGACGGTTTCTACGATGTGCAACAGCCCCGACACCCAGCCGCCGGGAGACAGGCGCGGGCTGTTCCGCACGGACGGCGAGGGCCGCTACTGGTTCCGCACCGTCGTCCCCTCCCACTACCCGATCCCCACCGACGGCCTCGTGGATGGCCTGCTCGCCCGCGTCGACCACCACCGGCCGGTCACCACGCTTGCACAGCTCGACGGTCTTGGACTTGAACTCCGGCGTGAACGAGCGGCGAGATCGAGGCTTCTTCCCCATGGACCTCCACTACTGCGGAGGCTTCGGTGTGTCATGCGTGCGGTACATCGCTTGGACGTCCAGCTCAAGCTGGACCGTCGGCCCGACGACCGCGATGCCGCGCGCGAGCATCGAGCGCCAGTTGAGCGTGTAGTCCTCGCGGTGCAGCTCCGTCTTGGCCAGGGCAGCGCAGCGCAGTTCCTCGCCGTAGCCCCCGTTCACCATGCCCAGGTACGTCGTGTCGAGCGCCACCGACCGGCTTACGCCGTGCATGGTCAGAGTGCCCTGCAGCGTCCACTTGCTGCCGCCTCGGTAGGCGAAGCGGGTGCTGGTGAAGTCGATGTACGGAAACTGGTCGACATGGAGAAAGTCGGCGGAACGCAGGTGCGTGTCCCGGGTGTTGTTGCCCGTGGTGATGCTGGACGCGTCGATGCGCACGTGGACGCGGGACTGGGACATGTCCTCGACGATCTGGATCCCGCCCTCGAACCGTTCGAAACGGCCGTGCACATGGGCCATGCCGACGTGCTTGGCGATGAAGCGGATCGCCGTGTGCGGCGGGTCGAAGAGCCAGGTGCCGGTGACCGGGAGTTCGAGCTGCCGCGCCGACTGGAGCCACACACGTTGCGGGGACGGGGCGGCGTCCGCGACGACCTCGATGGTCTCGCGGTGCGGTTCCAGCCCCTGGGCCGAGACCAGCAGGCTGTAGCTGCCAGGCGGCAGGACGGCCATGAAGAGGCCGTACGGGTCCGTGGTGCCGCGTGCCGAGACCTGGTGGCTGCGGAGTTCCGTCACCGTCACATCCGCGGCGCCCAGGGGCTGGTTCACCGGATCCAGTACCTCACGAACGACGACACCCGCGCCGGCCGGAACGGGAAGCGCGGGGCCTGCAGCGCCCCTGGAGGCGTTGCTGAGTCGCCGCCGGAGCAGTCGGAGGGGCATGGAGTTCACCTTTCAGTCCAGTGGGGGTGCTCGAGTGCAGGCCGCAGCCCGGTGCGGTCACGGCCGCCCCGACGGCCGGTCTTCCTTGTAGGCGGTAATCAGGAACGGGTGCATCGAGGTGGCCGCGGAGAGCTCACAAGGCTTCCGGCGCGTCGTCGGTGTTCAGGGGCCGGCCGAGTGTCGGCATGACCCCGGGCGCGTCCGGGGCGTGCCGGTGAGGCTCGCGCAGCGCGTGACGACGATGTTCGGTAAGCCGTACGTGCTCAGGGCGAGTGCGACGGAGGCGCCGGCGGGGCCGCTGCCGACGATCAGTACGTCGGTCACGACATCGGGCTCGACGGTGTGCACGGGGTAACGCTCCAGGGCAAATGGGAACACGGGCCGACCTTCCAAGAACATGGAGGGGAAGGCGGTGGCGTGGGTGTCTCAATAAGAGACAGTGCGTCGGCCGTGTCACGGGGAATACGTGCCTGGATCGTTGCGCGTTCAACCGCTCGGGTAGGGTGAGCGCCGTCGTGACCACCGCAGAGCATCCCTCCGCCCGCCCCGCGCTCGCTTCGCTGCGCAGGGCCCGTGAGCTGTTCCTGATGGGGCATGAACTGCCCGACGGGGTGCCTGAAGAAGTCGTGGCGGCCTGGAAGCGCGCCCGGTTCTTCGGTGTGCGGCACGACGTGGCAGATCCGGAATTGGACGTGTCGCGGCATTCTGGACCAGCGCCCGAGTCCGCACTGCTGGCCGCGGCCCGGCCCGTCCTTGAACGGATCGCGCCCGCCGTCGGCACAGGGCAAGCGTCGCTTGTCCTCACCGATGGGGCGCTGCGGGTGCTGTGGGCCACCGGGTGCGCGCCCGCCGGTCGCTACTGCCTGGACCTCTCCGAACAGGTGGTCGGCCACAACAGTGCGGCCCGTGCACTGCACATTCGCCGCCGCGCCGAGGTGCACGGTCCCGAGCACTTCCTCGACCTGTGGCAGGAGGTCTCCGCGGTCAGCGTGCCGATACGGGCACCTGGGGCCGGAAAAGCAGTGGGCACAGTTACGGTGACCTCCCGCCTGTGCGCCGAGTGTGGGCCGCATCCGGGGGCCCCGCTCGCCGAGGCCGCGACGATCGCCGTCGAGGCGGAACTCCTCTCGCGGTCGCGGGGGGTTGAGCGGGTGCTGCTGGACGCATACCTCCAGGCCGCAGGAGAGCGGACTCGCGCGGTCGTCGCGGTCGACGGTCTCAATCGGCTCGTCAGCGAGGCGGCGGGGCAGTTCCTGTCGCCAGAGGGACTGGAGGCACTGGAGCGGAACGCGGTCGCCCTGCTGCAGGACTCGGGTCACTGGGCGCCATCGGAGTTCGCGGCCGCCCCAGGCACGGTTGCGGTGCCCGGAATCGACCTTTCACCGATTCCCGCCGCCCGCCTCGGGTCGGCGCCCGATCCGCCACCAGGCACTGCCGAAGCCTCGGCATCCGACCCGCATGCGACATCAGGCCTTGACGTAGGGCGCGAAGCGGCTACCACCACGGCGAGTTCGGCCACGTACCGCATCCGAATCCCGGACGGCACGGGCTGCTACGCGACCCTCACCCCTGTGCGCCATCTGGGCTCGATCGTCGGAGCGGTGGCCGTGCTGGAGCCGGTGGGTCATGGCGTCGTGGCTTCGGCCACGCGCACCGTCGTGGGACTGGCCGGGCGATCGGTGCCCTGGCGGCATGCGGTCGGCCGCGCGATGGAGTTGAGCAGGTCTCCAGAGCCCCTGCTTCTCATCGGCGAGCGCGGCACCGGGAAGACGTCACTTGCACGGGAACTGGTCTCGAACCCTTTGATCGTGGACGCGGCAGAAGGTGAACTGAGCGTCTCAATGGACGAGTTGGTGAAGGGCCGCCCGCTCCTGATTCGTCATGTCGAGCGTCTTGCGCAGTTCGACACGGCGACCCTCAACTCGCTGCTCGCATCGCATCCGGCTGTACCCCTACTGGTCACCTACACCCCCGGCACGCCGCCGGGTCCGTGCCTCCAACGGCTCCTGGACACCCTGGCAGCACGCTCGGTGACGCTTCCCGCGTTGCGTGAACGGCCCGATGACATCAGGGAGTTGATCACGTCCCTGACTCCCGCGCCCGCGCCGGGACGACCCCCGCTCTCCTGGACGCTGAACGCGTTGCGCGCCCTGGAGCAGTACTCGTGGCCGGGCAATGTCACCGAACTCGCCCACTTGGTACGGGCGTTGGCCGAGCGTCGTCTCGCGACGGGCCCCGTCCGGCGTGCTGAGTTGCCGGACCCCGTGCGTGAGGGCCCGGCGTCCCGGCCACTCAGCCCGATGGAGCATGCCGAACGCTCCGCCATCCTGGAAGCCCTACGCCTTCATGGCGGCAACAAGACCCGCACGGCGGCGGCCCTGGGCATCGCCCGCGCCACGCTGTACCGGAAGCTGCGGAGCTATCGCGTGCGAACCGCTCACACCAGGTAGGTGGTGTCGTCGCCGTTCGCCGTCCAGGTTCGGACTACACCCGAGGGCATCCTCTCAGTGACTCGTGATCGGGCAGCCGACCCCGTTTGACCTTGACACGGTGACAAGGTTTTGACTGCTTCCCAAGGAGGTGGTCCCGATGACCATGACGAGAGGGGACACGGATGCGATACGAGCGCTCCAGGGGCTGGAGGACAGTCGTTCGTCCGTGCGGCTGCGGGCCGCTCTGGCGGTCGGCACGGCGCCCGACCCGTGCTTCGTCGACAAGCTCGTCGAACGATGCGCGATCGAGCCCGAGTTCTTCGTCCGCGACATGCTGACCTGGGCGCTCACCCGCCACCCGGTGTCCCTGACGCTCCCCAAGCTGCTCCGCGAGGTCCGCTCCGAGCGTGCGCAGGCACGCAGCCAGGCGCTGCACACGCTGTCCAAGATCGGGGACGGGCAGGCGTGGCAGGCGATCACCCGGGCACTGTTGTCGGACGCCGACGACGAGGTGGCGCGCAGTGCCTGGCGGGCCGCGGTCGTGCTCGTCCCGGTAGGCGAGGAGCCCGCCCTGGCCACGGGCCTGGCGACGCAGCTCGGGCGCGGTGAACGGGAGACGCAGCTGAGTCTCAGCCAGGCGCTGGTGGGGCTCGGTGAAGTGGCCGGGCCGGCCCTGCACGCCGCGACGTCGGCTGATGACCCGCGCGTGCGTGCGCACGCGCTCGCCACACAACGGCTGCTGCGGGACCCCGACGCCGGATTCGAGCTGGCGATCGAGGAGGCCAAGCGCGTCGCGGCCCTCGCCGGAGCCCCCAAGACAGAGAATTGACCTGTGCTGATCGGTGAGGTGGCCAAACGGTCCGGGGTCAGTGCCCGCATGCTCCGGCACTACGAATCGCTGGGCCTCGTGCGGCCTTCGGGCCGTACGGGATCCGGTTATCGGGAGTACTCCGCGGAGGACATCCGGCGGATCTTCCACATCGAGAGCCTGCGGTCGCTGGGCCTGTCGCTGCGTGAGATCGGGCGAGCGCTCGACGATCCCGATTTCACGCCTTCGGCGCTCGTCGGCGACCTCATCCGTCAGACGCGCGATCGCATCGCGGCCGAGACCGAGCTACTCACGCAGCTCCGCCGGATCCATGCCGCGGACCCCGTCGGCTGGGAGGATGTGCTCCAGGTCGTTGCGCTCCTCCAAGCACTGGGGTCGAAGAGCGCCGACGTGCGCCAGCGCGCGGTCCTCTCCTCGGGCGACGAGGTTCCGGTGCCGGTGGAGGCCCTGGTCGAGGCGGCACTCAGCGAGACGGAGCCGAACGTCGCGGGGGCCCTGCGATGGGCGTTGGCGCGATCGGACGACAATCCCCTGGCACTGCTGGCAGAGGGCCTCAGCTCACCGGTGGCCGCGGTGCGGGAGCGAGCCGTTCAGGCCATCGTCGAGATGCCTGGTGATGCGGCTACGGCGCAGCTGCGGGATGCCCTCGCGAACCCCGACGCCGTGGTCCGCAGGTATGCGGCCTTGGCGCTCGGTACATGTGGTGTGGCCGATGCGGTCCCGGTGCTCATCGACATGATCGTGGAGGGAAGGAACGACACCGATGCAGCCGATGCGTTGAGCGTGCTGGCGAGCGACACCGCGACGGCAGATCAGATCGCGACGAGGCTCGTCAACCGCCTCGCCGACGACACAACCAAGGCACCTGCACGCGGGCGCCTGACCCAAGCACTGGCGGACATTCCGGGGACGACTGCGTCACGTGCCCTCGTGGAGCTGTCGCATGACGAGGACCGTGCTGTTGCACTGACTGCCATATACCTTCTTCAGCTCCGCGACGTGGGGTGACAGAATCTTTCACCGGTTGCCCCGCACGAGTCCCGCGGGCGGAGGGATCCTGGACCTGTCGCCGTCCTCCGAAGGGGCCTGCGCAAGGTCGCACTCGGCACCTGCGGACGCCCCTACGGGACTCCCTGCAAACACGAGCACGCCCCGTTGACTGAACGAGCAGTGGGGATTGGGCAGTTCAGGGGGCAGATGCCGCCTGCGGTCGCTACGGTCACCGGTCGTGATGGACGATGTCCCTGAGCGGGATCTGGCGACGTTGGTGGTTACTCGGTGGGGCCGTCTGGTGGAGACCGGCGATCGGTACGAGCCGTATCGGCTTGTCGATCCCGATGGTGTGAACGTGGAAGCGGTCGCCGTCTACTTCCAGGAGTTGCTGGCGGCCGGGAAAGCCCCGTCGACGGTCCGCTCCTACGGAATGGATCTACTCCGGTGGTGGCGGTTCCTGCAGGCAGTGGGCATTTCTTGGGACCGAGCGACCCGGGCCGAGGCCAGGGACTTCAGCCGCTGGATCCAGCTGACGGTCAAACCGAGGCGAGCGAAGACTTCGGCTCGGCGGTCGGTACAGGCGGCCAACGCCCCAAACCCTGTGAACGGCCTGCCACCGCACATCGCCCAAGTGCTCTGCGGGCATCGGAGTCTTGATACGACGATGGGCTACAAGGCGATCTACCCGGCCGAGACCATCGAGGCCCACCGCGCCTTCATCGCCCGTCGCCGGGCCAGCCGGCCCAGCGAAGAGTATCGGACGCCGACCGAGGAGGAATGGGACGCTTTCCTCGCGCACTTCGAGAAGCGCAAGGTCTCCATCGGCACCTGCGGCCGCGCCTTTTCAAGCCCCTGTGTTCATGAACACGCTTGCGTTCGTTGCTCGCTTCTCCGGCCGGACCCGGCCCAGCGCGGCCGGTTGGAGGAGATCCGCGACAACCTCGTCGCCCGCATCGCCGAGGCCGAGCGCGAAGGCTGGCTCGGAGAGGTCGAGGGTCTCCAGGTCAGCCTGGCTGGCGCCGAGGAGAAGCTCGGCCAGCTCGATCGGGGCCACGGGCAGCATACGGCCGTGGACCTTGGCATCCCCACCATGCGTGGTGATCGATGAATCCACGAAGATGGGCTGCCGCATGGCCCTCAACCGGCATCGAGAGCGTGTTCAAAGAAGTGCCCCGAAAGGCTTGAAACTCTATGCGCTTCATCTCCAAAACGTCGTTGGGCGGCGTGACCGAGCAGCTCTTCATCCTCGATGAGATCCCCGGCGTGCTGTGGACGCCGGAAGACGCCCACGGCACCCGCCCCCTGATCGTGATGGGACACGGCGGCGGGCAACACAAGAAGGCCCCCGGCATTCTGGCCCGCGCGCATCGCTTCGCCGCCGAGGGCGGGTTCGCGGTCGCCGCGCTCGACGTGCCCAACCACGGCGAGCGCCCGACGGACGAGGAGTTCGACCGGATCGCGACCGAGTACCGGGCGCGTATGGCCGCCGGAGAGGATACGGCTGCGCTGGACACCGCCATGTACACGCTCGTGGCCGGGCAGACCGTCGCGGAATGGCAGGCGGCCTTGACCGCACTCCAGCAACTCGACCATATCGGCGGCGGACCGGTGGGCTATTGGGGCGTGTCGCTGGGCTGCGCGCTCGGTATACCGTTCGTCGCCGCAGAACCTCGAGTCCGCGCCGCGGTGCTGGGCCTGCAAGGGGCGCCCGCGCTGGTCGGGACCGCCGCGCAGATCACCATGCCGGTGCAATTTCTGGTCCAGTGGGACGATGAGCGGATGCCCCGTGCACAGAGCCTGGCGTTGTTCGAGGCCATCGGTTCAGCCGAGAAGACACTGCACGCCAACCCCGGCAAGCACGGGGATCTGCCGCGGTTCGAGATGGACGACTCGCTGCGGTTCTTCACCCGACATCTGGGCTGATACGTCTGTAGTACACGTCGCCGACGAGCGCCTACGCGGGATCGTCACCAGGACGAACGTCGCCTGACACGGCACTAGCTAGTTCAGAGAAGCTTGTGTCAGATGCTCACTCCTGCGACCGGACCCGACCCAACGAGCACGGCTGGTCGACATCCGCGACAACCTCATCGCCCGGATCGCCGAGGCCGAGCGGGAAGGCTGGCTGGGCGAGGTTGAGGGTCTGAAGGTCAGCCTTGCTGGCGCCCAGGACAAGCTGGCTCAGCTCGGTGCCGAAGCGGCCCGGCGATCGACGGCCGTCAGTCTCGGCATGCCGGCGTTCGGCCAGACCGCCGCCCCCACTGGAAACCCGACCCCGATCCCTGACCCAAAAGACTGACCTTAGGCTGTGGCCATGCTGCTGATCTACGACGGAGAGACCACTGCCGACGCGCCCGCGCCGCGCACCGGCGGAGTCCCGCTCGTCCCGGGGGAATTCGTCTGGCCGAGGTGCCGCGAGTGCGGTGGGGCCATGCAGTTCCTCGCCCATCTTCCCCTCGACATCGGCGTGGTCGCAGTGTTCTTCTGCCAGAACGATCCCGGGATGTGCGACGACTGGGACGCCACTGCCGGCGCCAACCGCGCCTACCTGTTCTCCGGTGAGCTCACCCTGGCCACTGTCCCGGCCGACGGCGAGACGCTCCTGGGCGCGGTGACCGCTCTGCGCCTCCATCCCGCTGACAATCCCACGGAGGAGCCGGTCCTCGGACGGCTGGGCGGCGAGCCTGGCTGGATTCAGGGTGACGAGACCCCCGACTGCCCCGAGTGCGCCACCCGCATGACATTCACGGCCGAGCTGAAGGAGGGTTACGACTACGCCACCTCCGCGAACTTCGGCGGCGGGGGCCGCGGATACCTCTTCCACTGCCAGCCCTGCAGCGAGGCCGCGTTCCTCTGGCAGCGCTGACCGCCGCCCCAAGAGCCATGCCGCGCGCGTAGTTCAGAGAAGCTTGTGTCAGATGCTCACTCCTTCGACCAGACCCGGCCCAGCGGGCACGGTTGGTCGAGATCCGCGACAATCTTCGCGAACGGATCGCCGAAGCCGAACGGGAAGACTGGCTCGGCGAGGTCGAAGGACTACGAGTCAGCCTCGCCGGAGCTGAGGACAAGCTGATTCAGATTGACCGAAGTACCCACAGTCGCACCCCAGTCGACCTCGGTATTCCCACCGTCGCCAAGAGCCAATAATCGGCGAGGCCGAATCTGAGACATTCAGGTCACCCCAGCGAGCACCCATGAGGAGGCGCCATGGCGATCGGAGTCCGGCTGTTCCGTCCCGATGATGCACCACGACTCGCCGAGATCGTCCAACGCTGCCTGCGAGAAGTGAACAGCCATGACTATCCGGCCGACATCATCGACAAGATGTGCGCGCACTTCACAGCCGAGCGGTTCATCGAACTGTCAAGCAGCCGCCTCGTCTACGTGGCCGAGGACGCCAGAGTCGTCGGCACCGTCTCCCGAGACGGCAACAAGGTCTACACGATGTTCGTCGATCCCGATCTGGCCCAGCGAGGGATAGGTCGTCAACTCATGCGACACATCGAGGCCCTGGCCGCGCGCGACGGATACGACCACATGGAGACCGGCGCCAGCATCACCGCTCACCAGTTCTACCTCAAACTGGGCTACACCGATGTCCGCGAGAGTGAGACCGAGTTCGGCCTCAACTTCATCCTCCGTAAGCCCCTGCCATCAGCCGAAGCACCTCCTGATCAATAGGAGGAGCGCCCAGTGATGTCCATCCCAAGAGATCATCCGGGAGTTCAGATAAGCCTGTGTCAGGTGCCCCATGCTCCGGCTGGACCTGCCCAGGAACCTCGGCTGCTGGAGATCGAGACCAACACCCGTCAGCGCCTGGGAGAGGCCCAGCGGATGCAATGGCTCCGCGAGGTCGCCGGCCTGCAGGAGAGCCTGAGGCACATCGACGACAAGAAACAGCAGGCAGAACGTCTGCGAGCCCAAGTCGGCCGAGGTGAGGACGGGGTCGCTGCCCTTGGTTAGGTTCTCACGCCTCCGCGATGATCTGGGCCTTGAGCCGGTCATATTCGGCGACCGCATCCGGCAGGTGATCGAAGAAGTCCTCCCAGAAACCAGGTCGCTGCCACTCCTGGGGCGCCAGGGCCAGCCTGCCGTCGCTCAGTCCGATGACCCAACAGGTCGGCATCCGATCAGACACGATCTCGAACATGGCTGCGTCCCACAGTCCAGGGGAGTCGATCTCGTCTCGCCTCGCACTGCGGTCAGGAAGACGGAACAGGACGCTGGGCCGGGCGGCGGACACTTCGAGGACCGGGTACTCCTCGCCGATCCGCACGCCTGGATGCTCGCTCACTACCGTCGAGGTCCCGGGTTGGATGATTTTGATGCATCGGACGATCACCGCTGCAGCCTATGCGGTTCCCGGCTCCGCCGGCTCCCGGCCTGCGGACGACGCCGAGTTCAGCACAACGGGGACCGGTGCCACTCGGTGAAGTGCGGGTCAGCCAGCAACACCACACGGTCCGCGCCGACATCGAAGCCGAGCACCGGGTGCCCGGGGTCAGCCTCTGGCGCGAGCACTACAGATTTGTCCAAGGAACGTCCGATCGCCCGCAGGAAGCCGCACAACACGTTCAGTTGCACCTGGCCCTGGAGCTCCCGAAGGTCAACGTCGAAGTCGATCGAGTCGGCCGCATAGGGGCGAAAGCTTGCTATTACTCTCGGTACTGGCCAGAGTCTCGACATCACACTGGCCTCAACGCCCCGAGCCAACAGCACCTCGGCCCGCGGAAGCCGCACCACGGCACCATCCTCGGAGTACTCGCACGCCCAATCCCGCGAGCGCGCCAAGCCGTTGGCGAGTGAACGCGCGAGTTGGCGACTGGAGCGGAGGGCGGGGTGCGACTTTTTGAGCCGTGACACGCTGGTTGGAACCTGGTCACGAGGGTTGGAACCAGTCCGACCGGCGGCCGACTAGGCTCACCTCCATTTCCGAGCCAGCCCCTGACCCTCGCCTGCAGTCCTTGATCAACCAGCTCCGGCCGGGGGCCGTGAGAACGGTGAAGGTCACCGGGTTCGACGGAGCGGACATCCTGGTGCAGCTCGTAGATGCCGAAGGGGAGAAAGCCGAGATCGGTCGGATTCCTGGGCATGAGGCGTCGATACGTCGGGTGGAGCATCCATCCGAGCTGTTCGGGGTCGGCCAGGAGATCGACGCCGAAGAGATCGGGCGTTGGCGCGAAGGTGAGCTCCACCTCTCCGCCAGGGCATGCGAGATTCCGGCCCTACGGTCCTTCCTCCTCGCGGTCGAACGAGGGCAGGTCGTGGCTGGGACGGTCGCCGAAGTTCACAACTTCGGGGTCTTCGTTCACATCGATGGCGAACCGAACGGTCTCTGCACCGGCTTCATCCGGGTGCCGGACCTGACGTGGGGCTGGATCAACCACCCCTTCGAGGCAGTCGAAGCCGGCCAGCGGATCACCGCTGAGGTGATCATCACCGAGACGCGCTCCGGACAGGTCACGCTCTCGTTGAAGGCTCTGCAGGAGGACCCACTCATCCGGTTTGCGGATCAGGTCGGCCGCGTTCTCACCGGGCCGATCACCAAGATCGTTCCATTTGGTGTGTTCGTGCAGCTTGCTCCCGACGTTGTGGGGTTCCTTCACCTCTCGGAGCTGACTGATGAACCGGTCGAGACCCCGGATCAGCTTGTTGATGAAGGCGAGCTGATCACGGTGAAGGTCGCCGAGGTCGACCTCCAGCGCCACCGGGTGCGGCTGGGCGCCGCTGGTGGAGCGGACAGAATCTAGCGAACTGTCCCAAGAAGACTGTCAACTCGCGGGTGGTTGCAAGAAGCGTGACCACTTGGTGTCAACAAGCGTGTCCCACCGGCCAGAAACGACCAGCTCGCCGAGCCTCACCGGTTCCAACCAACGTGTCCAGCCTCACTTTTCCAGCCAGATTACACTTGGTCGCGCTGGTGTGACTGAGCGTTTCGCTTGGTGGGTGAAGGACTTGAGCTGGCGGCTATTGGGAAGGCGGCGGAAGGGCGTCCGCGAGGATCGCGCGGCGGGTGCTGAGAGCGGCGGCCAGCAGACTTTCGTCCAGTCTCATCTCGGCGTCGCGGGTGGAGTCATTGACGGGGATGCGGGTACGTCTGTCGATCAGCGCCGTCACGGCCGGCAGTGCGGGGCGTGCGTGGCCGCCCATTCGGGCGAGACCTGCCAGGTAGTGCTCGCCGATCGCGTAGTCGGCCAGGTGTGGTGTCATGAGGGCGAGCAGCCGCGGCAGTGTGGAGGGACCGGCGTGCCGCAGCCACAGCGGGGCGCACTCCGCCTGCGAGCGGCCGGGGCGACGGAAGGTCAGGTTGTATAGCTGGGCCGCCTGTCGGAAGGTCAGCGGGCCCGCGTCCATGAGGGCCCCGAAGATCTCGGAGGCGTGAGCGAGACGGGTGATGCCCACAGGCTCGGAGGCGAGGAGCGCGGCGCTGGATGCGCTGTCGTGCGCTGTCGCGGTGGACGACATCCGGCGGGCCCTCGGGGACGGTGTGCAGGGGACTTCGGCGAGGAGAGCTCTGTGTGTCCGCTTCGCCGCCTCGGAGATCGAGGCTGTCGTGAGGGCCGAACCAAGAGCCGGGGTGACCGTCTGGCCGCGGTGCTGGACGAGCAGCGGCAGCAGCCTGACCGGGGCCACGCGCCAGTCGTGGCACGCCTCGCGGGCCAGATCGGCGCCGATGTCCCGAGTTGCGGGGGCGGCGAGGAGGCGGGCCACGAGGGTATAGGTGTCGTGCTCGCGCCTCAGTCCGTACAGAGCCTCGCCCCAGATGTGCCCGATGTCCTCCAGGTGGTGCGCGGCCTCCCGGACGTCGTCGAGGAGTGCGGCGTCCAGGGAACGCCATCGAGTGGGTGGCGCTGCGCGTAGCGTCTCCAGGTGGGCGAGGAAGCGGACCGACGCGAGGTCATCATCCGTCAGGTGGGCGGCAGTCGGCCCAAGCGCCCTGGCCAGGATGGTGCGCACGACAGGATCGGCGAGTTCGCCGAGGGCCGCGAGAACCAGGCCGGGTTGCCCGCGGTAGCCGAAGAGGCACGCGGCTCGGCGCCGTACCTCCTCGTCGGGGTCACTGAGCCGGGCCACCGCGGTGTTGACGGCCTCCGGCCAGGGCCGTTCGCGGGCCAGGCTGTCGAGGAGGTCCAAGGCCTCTCGGCGCACGAAGGGGGTGTCGGCGTGGGCGAGGTGGAGCAGCCGGGTGGCGACGGGGCCGGTGCGGTCGGCGCGTATCGCCTCGAAGAGCGCGATGCGGGAAGGGTGGGCGGGTGTCGTGGCGGTGCCGTCGGCCACGGCCTCGTCCGGCCACGTCATCGAGCGGGGCGGAGGCCGCCCTTCCGCGCTGGAGCTTCGATCATGCGGCCGATCATCCCACATGACACAAAGGCTCGGGCAGGGCGCTGTCAGCCTGAGCACGGTACGTGGCGAAACTCGCCAACTGAAGTGCTCAGTCACAACCTGTCCTTGAGCCGAAGCACGGTAGTTGTCACAAAGGCAGGCTTGTTGTCACCAGCACGGTGGGGCCGTCGCCTGTGACTGTGCGGGCTGCTCGCCCATGCCGCGCTGCTCACCGAACTCGCGCACCTCGCGCCGGGCGCCGGCGTCGACCAGCTGGCGTTCGCGGCCCGGCTCACCGCCGCCGGCCCCGAGACCACCGGCGATCTCGCCGCGCTCCTCGCCCGCTCCCGTTCCGAGCAGAGCTCACTCTCCGCAATGCCCCGGCCCTCCCCGATCCCATCGGGTTGACCGACGCAGCGGACATAGGCTGACTCAACTACTGAGATTGAATTCGTGATGTCGGGGGGAGCCCTCTACCTGGCGCAGGTGGTCGATCACGGCGAAGACGGCGCGGGGACTGGGCTGGGAGTGGCCGGCGTCGGCAGGTTGCCTCAGAGTCGGGCCGAGCGCGGGGCGCCTTTAGTAGCTGTCGTAGCTGGGCTTACCGTGCGGCCGGTAGACGCCGACGATGGTGCCGCCCTTCGTCGTCGAGACGCTGACCGGCTCCAGCGCGGTGGGGATCGCTCCGTCGGCGAACAGCCGCTTGCCGGTGCCGATGATCACCGGATGGATGGTCAGCCGGTATTCGTCGACGAGGCCGTGCCGCATGAGGGTCTGGGCGAGGTCGCCGCTGCCGACGACGTTGATGTTGCCGCCGTCGGACGCCTTCAGCTTGTGTATGGCATCGACGATGTCGCCCTCCAGCAGCGTGGAGTTCTGCCACCCGACGGACGTCAGGGTCCGAGACGCCACGTACTTGTGCATGCTGTTCATCCGATGGGTGAACGGGTTGTCGGGATCGGCGGTCGGCCAGTACGACGCGAAGATCTCGTACGTCTTGCGGCCGAGCAGCATCGCGTCGGAGTGCTCGTACCAACCGGCGATGGCCGCACCGACCTCGTCGTCGGCCACCGGTTTCTGCCAGCCGCCGTGCTCGAAGCCGCTCTCAGCGTCCTCGTCCGGACCGCCCGGCGCCTGCATGACGCCGTCCAGCGTCAGGAACGTGCAAACGATGATCTTGCGCATGGTGCGCTCCCTTCGTTGACGGGTAGACGGCACCTCCGCCGGAAACTCATCGGCGGAACTTCCGCGGGCCGAGCGCTCCGAGGGCGGCCCCGGGATCGGCGAGCCGTAGACAGGCGATCGATCCCGCCGCTCCCGGAACGGGGGCGGCGGGACGGTACTCAACACAGCGGCTTGGCCACGTTTCGGGTCCTAGCTGATGCTCACCCGGAAGATCTTGTCCGAGCCGTCCGCCTCGCCTCCGTTGTTGTCGCTGTTCGTCGTCGAGAGCCAGAGCTGGTCGGCGCCCGGCACCTTGGTGACCGTACGAAGGCGCCCGTACGTGCCCACGTAGTACGCCGTCGCCGTACCGACGTTCTCCGTGTCACCGGTGATCGGGATCCGCCACAGTCGCTCCCCGCGCAGGGATGCCATGTAAATGACGTTGCGGACGATGGCGATACCGCTCGGAGAGGCCTCGGAGACGTTCCACGTCTTCTTCGGGTTGGTCATGCCGGACACATCACACGTGCCCTCGCAGGTCGGCCAGCCGTAGTTGGCGCCCGGCTTGATCAGGTTCAGCTCGTCCTTGGAGCTGTTGCCGAACTCCGCTTCCCACAGGCGCCCGTTGCGGTCGAAGGCGAGGCCCTGCGGATTGCGGTGACCGTAGCTGTAGACGTAGTTGTTGAACGGGTTGCCGGGGGCGGCCTTTCCGTCCGTGGTCATGCGCAGGATCTTGCCGTTGAGCGAGTTCTTGTCCTGCGCGAGGTCGGGCGTCTGGGCCTCGCCGGTCGAGACGTACAGATAACCGTCGGGGCCGAAGACGAGCCGGCCGCCGTTGTGGTAGCGATTCTTCTTGATGCCCTGGAGGAGGACTGTGTAGCCGGTCAGCGAGCTGCCGTTGTACGTCATGCGGACGACCCGGTTGCCCTCGGACGCCGTGTGCATGAAGTACAGGTAGTGGTTGGTCTCCCACTTGGGGTCGACCGCCACGCCCAGCAGTCCGCCTTCGCCGTTGGTCGTGACGGCGTTCGGCACGGTACCGACCTGCGTCTTCGTTCCGTCCTTGGTCACCTTCCATACCCGGAAGTCGTCCCGCTCGGTGACCAACGCGGTCTGTCCGTCGGGCATCCAGTAAGTGCCCCAGGGGATGGTCCAGCCGCTGGAGACGGTGGCGATCGACGAGGGGACACCGCCGTCCGTCACACACGCCTTCGTAGTGAAGCTGACGGTGTTGCTCTGCTCGGACACATTGCCCGCCGCATCGCGCGCCACCACGTTCAGCCCGTACGGGCTGTTGCAGGCGAGCCCGGTCAGCGAGGTCGACGTACCCGTGACGGTCTTGTAGACGGTGGTGCCGCTGCGTACGTCATAGCCGACGACCGCCTTGTCGTCCGTCGAGGCGCCCCAGCTCAACTCGGCGCTTCCGGCGGTCACGTTGGCGGCCGACAGCGTGCCGGGCCTGCTCGGCGCGGTGGTGTCGGTGCTCTTCGCCGTCGTGCAGTCCACGACCGGGCTGGCGGCCGAGGCGTTACCGGCCGCGTCCCTGGCGATGACCGTCAGGTTGTAGGTGGTGTTCGGGCTCAGCCCGGTCAGCGCCTTGGAGGTCGCACTGCCCGCGGCCTCGCTGATCTTGTTGCCGTGCTCGTAGATGTCGTACGCGGCCACGCCCACGTTGTCGGTCGAGGCACCCCAGGACAGGGTGAGCCCGTCCTCGGTGATCGCCGAGCAACTGGGCTGCCCGGGACGGCTCGGGACCTGCGCGTCGGTGGAGGAGAGTTCGAAGTCGAGATAGTCGGTGTTGGCCAGGCCGCCCGAGGCCGTCGCGGTGAGCCGGATCTTGTTGCTGCCCGCGTTGACCGGGACGGAGACCGTCGTCGTGGTCCAGGCGGACCAGGTGCCGGTGGACGGGAACGAGTAGCCGGACTTGACCACGGTGCCGTTGACCGCGATGTCGGCCGGGCGGTCCGCCGTCGTGCCGTTGGCGTACCGCAGGGCGAGCTTCGCGTTGCCCGCGCCGACGGCGTTGACGGTGAACTCGACGTAACTGCCCGCCGAGTTCGGGGTGTTCACGAAGCCGGTGCCGGAGTAGCCGGCGAAGTTGTCGTCGACGGTGGAGCCCGAGACGTATGACGCGTTCTCCGCCTCGTAGCGGGTGGGGGCCGCCGCGGCGGCCCCCGGTACGGCCTGGACGAGTCCGGCACCGAGCAGCACGGCCGTGCTCGCGGCGATCCGACGGAAGATCTTCATGGTTGACCCTCCCTTCAGCCCGTGTACTGGGCGAAGACTTTGAGGTAGTCGTACGGCTGCTGCGAGACGCCGCTGCACGCGTCACCGGCGGAGCCGGAGCCGCAGGCCCGGTCGCGGTTGACGGACCAGTACGTGAGGCGGGCGATGCGGTGCTGCTGGGCGTAGGCGAGCATGGTCTTGAAGTCCGCGACACGGACGAGTTCGCCCGAGACGTCGGTCTTGCCGTTCATCGACGACAGCCCGATGTGTGCGTACGCCGCCGAGTCGGCGTAGCCGTACGCGGACTTGACTCGCGCCTTGAGGCCCTCCATGGCCTGGGTGGTCAGTGTGCCCATGTTGCTGGAGCCGCCTCCGAAGTCGAACGGCATAATGCACCAGATGTCGTTCGCCAGACCGGAATTGGCTCCGCGTCGGATCATGTCGACGCCGGTGGAGTCCGGGCCGCTGGTCGTCGTGCCGAAGGTGATGATGGTCTTCAGGCCGGAGTTGTTCGCCTTCACGATCTTCAGCGCGTCGATCACCCGCTGCCGGACCGTCGCGTTGGACCACTCGGTGTTCTCGATGTCGATGTCGATGACCTTGAGGCCGTACGCGTTGATGACCTTCTGGTACGCGCCGGCCAGCGCCGAGGCGCTGGAGCACTTCTCGCCGAGTTTCGCCCCGCTCCAGCCGCCGACGGAGACGATGACGTCACCGCCGGCCGCCCGGATCGTGTTGATCTGCGACTGGTCGTTGCCGCCGGTCAGCGGACGCGAGCCGTCCCACTTCGGGTTGCAGGAACCGTCGGAGAGGATGAAGGCGAGCGTGAACCATTTGACGCCGGTCGCAGACATCACCGAGGTCGGGTTCTGCGGGCTGCCCCAGCCGAGGTACTCGTACGGCGCGACGGCCATGCCCGGGGCGGCAAGGGGTCTCGACGTGGCCGCGTGCGACGCCTGCGGCGTGGCGAACAGCAGCGACAGCAAGAGCCCCAACAGGGCGGCGAGGGCCACGCCGGGACTGCGTGGATGTGCGGCGGTATGCACGTGGATCGTCCTCCTGGAGTGGGGGGTGGGATGTACTCGTTGCGGGTGTTAGGAAAGATTCCTAACTGTCAGAGGACGCAAGTGTCCCGAAGCTGGAAGAACAGACGGGTCTCGCCGGGCCGGAGGGTCGCGCTGTACGAGTTGGTGATCGCGTCCTTGTCGGAGCCCGACCACAGGTCCGTGACGTCGCCGGAACCTGTGAACCCGACCTGCGACCAGTTCACGCTGACCGTGGAGTTGCCGGAGGTGCCGGTGTTGCAGACCTGGTCGTCGCTGCCGATCTCCAGCGAGTCCAGGTCGTTCCTGCCGCCGCGGCCCGCGTCTGCTGCCAGTTGGCGGCCGAGGTGAAACGGGCGCAGCCGTGCGCCCAGTCAGTGAGGGGGTTGCCGCTGCCGTTCGAGCCCGGACCGTGCGCCTTGCCTCAGGCGTGGACGCCGGGATGTCCTGGCTGCCCACCCCGTCGATCCTCAGGTAGTCGACGCCCCAGGAAACGAACTGCTTCGCCCACGAGTTGACGTACTCCTGCGCGCCGTTGGTGTCGGCGCTGGAGCCCTGGATGGTGGCGCCTTTGTCGACCTGGAGCGTGACCTCGCTCTTCATGTGGGTGCTGTTCTTGGCCTTGTACTTGCCGGCCGGAAGCGGACCGTGCCGCCACAGTCGGGGGGTGGCTGGCGCGGAGGGCTGGGTCAGCCCGAGCACGATGGCGAACGCGAAGAACACGGTCGCCGCCCCTCGCTTGCGCTGCCGCATGGGGCGGCTCCTTACACGAGTTGGTAGCCGCGCAGATTGCTGAGCAGGAGGTAGCAGTCCTGCAGAGACCCCGAGGTGTCGCCGAGGGAGCGGTAGATGCCCCACTTCGGGCGGACGCGGTCGGCGAGGAAGGTGTCGACGCCGGTCTTCGACTTGTCGATGACGGTGGTCGAGCCGTTCTTGAGGATCCAGCGGACCGAGCCCGCCGAGCCGTTGCCGACCTTGAGCTGGAAGTCGACGTCGATCCATTTGTTGTGCAGCGGCTCCAGATCCGTGCGCCCGACGAGGATGTCGTCCTCGAACAGCTTCAGCTCGATGGTCTGCACGCCGTTCACCCGGCGGAGCGACTGCACGACGATCGGGGAGCTTCCGGCACCAGGCTGCTTCATCTGCATGATGTGTGTGAAGGTGGTGGTCGCCTTCAGCGAACTCGGTATGTACATCGAGTACGTGACCCGCCAGGTCTGCCCCTCGGTCCACTTGAGGTAGTTGCTGCCGCTGCCGTTGCGCAGGCCGGTCACCTCGTGGCGCTGGCGGTCCGTGGAGGTGTCCCGGTCGACGGTGTGCATGTTGAAGCGCCAGTTGTTGCCGGTGGCGTAGATGTGCGGGGCGGCGCTTGGGTGCGAGTCGGCGCGGTCGTCCTCGATGGTCTCGAAGGCGCCGAGCTTGTCGCTGCTCGCCGACGGTGCCCACTTCTGCTGCCAGGAGGCGGCGTGTGCGGTGGTGGCGGGAAGGCCGCCGACTGCGGCCCCTGCGCCGACGCCGAGCGCCGCGCCCAGCAGAGTCCTTCTGGATGTGCTCATGGCTGACTCACCTCGTCCTGAGTGGGTTGGTCCCCAGCTCGTGTTCTGAGCTGCTCGTTCATGATCAGAAAGGCGCCGAGACCGTGGAAGTCGTTGGTCTCCCGAGGCCGGGCGATGTAGAAGGCGTAGTCGCCGACGTTGGTGCCGATGGAGATGTCGGTGAGGTTGGTGCGCCCGTCGGAGCCGAGCGAGATCTTGGCGAGGACGCCCTCATAGCCGCGCTGGGCGATGGACTTGTAGTGCGCGTGGAGGTAGCCCTGCTGGGCGCCGCGCGAGAGGGCGTAGGTGAACATGCTGGAGCAGGAGGTCTCGGTCCAGTTGTCGCTCCTGCTGCCCTTGTCGATGACCTGGAACCAGCGGCCGGTCGCCGGGTCCTGGTACTTTTCCAGGCCTTTCGCCAAGTCCCGCAGAATTCCGATGAGTTGAGGTCGGCGTACGTGGTTCATGGGCAGCGCGTCCAGCACGTTGACGATCGCCATCGAGTACCAGCCGACCGCCCTGCACCAGTGCTCGGGGGCGAGTCCCGTTCCGGGATCGGCCCAGCTGGCGGTCTTCGACTCGTCGTAGGCGTGCTTCAACAGGCCGTTGGACACCTGAAGGTGCCTGCCGTACACGTACAGCTGCTTGGCGGCCTCGTCGTTCGCGTACGCCGAGTCCCCGAACTCCTTGCCGTACTCGACGAGGAACGGGTTCACCATGTAGACGCCGTCCGACCAGAGCTGATGGGCGCGGCTGCTGGTGTCGGCGTGCCAGAAGCCGCCGTCGGACGTGCGCGGGAAGGTGTCGAGCCGGTCACGGATCTTCTTGGCCGCCTTGCGGTAGCGGTCCTCGCCGGTCTCGCGGTGCAGGATCACCAGCAGCCGTCCGGCCTGCATGCTGTCGAGGCTGTTGAAGCCCTGGTCCATCGATCCGTCGCTCTTCACGAAGCGGTCGACATAGCTCTTGATGTACGAGAGATAGCGCGCGTTGTGCGTGCGCTGATAGGTGAGGTACTGCCCGTAGAGATACAGGCCGACGGGGTACGACCAGCCGCCGATGGTGCTCGGCGTGTAGCGGGCCGTCGTCGAGTCGACCATGGCGACGGACCAGTCGGCGGCGGTGGCCGGTCGCGCGACAGCCGTGTGCTCCAGGGGAGTTACCGGGGCGGTCGCGGTGACCGTCAGCAGCCCGGCGGTGGCGAGCGCGCCGGCCGTCAGCGCGGCGCTCAGACGTCTCATGATCCTTCCTCTCACCAGGGTCGACCTCAATCGGCTCGACGGGCTCAAAGGGCTCAATAGGCTCGATAGGTGTAGGCGAGGTCGGTGGTGCGCAGGGCGCAGGTGCGGCAGGGAGCCCGCATCCAGTCCTGCCCGGTAGGCGTTGTAGGCCTTCGACTCCCGCCGGATCTGGGCAAGTTGGCGCTGTGTGACGTTGAGTGCGTCGAGAGAACCGGGTGTTGGCCGGCTCGATGCGTTCGGCGCCCCAGTTCGGGGCGAGGCTGATCAGCTTGTCGAGGGCGTCGCCATTGGTGTGGTGCAGCGCGACATTGACTCGGTGAATTCGGGAGTCCTCCAGCGGGCCGCGCTGCCGTCGTCGCGGACAGACGTTGCGGGCACGCCCGTTACCGGTCGCCGAGTGGGTGGGCGGTGACCTCCAGGGCGGTCTCGACGACCAGATACCTGGGTGTCTCCGACACCAGGTCCTCCGATGTCTCCAGAATGATCCGTTCCGTGTGCTGGGTGTCGTACGCTGCCTCGTTCATGTGTGCGTACCCGCTTTCCCGAGAAACGAGGGGTGTGGGGTTCAAGAGCGATCCCAGGCAGGAGCTGGCGTTCACATGTGCGTACTGCGTTCAGTAGTGTGCAATAGAGTTCCGGTGTGGGTGGACGTGGTCAATGGTCCGGACCGATAAGGTCGGATCCATTTCTGGCCAATCTCCGGTCCGCACTCAGCAATCACGGCGAACCCACCGGCCAGGAATGCGCCGTGGCCCGTGATCGTTCGGCGATCGGAGTACCCAACCGACGACCGAAGGTTCAATAGCTCGCGATCAAGGCCGCCCGCGAGCATGCCCAGGCGAGCAGTTGGCGGTTACGCAGGCGCGCTTACCCGCCGCCAGTCCCTGCACGCCACCCTCGTACATCGGATCTATTTTTCGGCTCACTGTGAATATTGACGCCCTATGCAGCCAGTCCTACGCTGCACCAGGTCGATAGATCCGATGAATATGCAACGTTCCTGTGATTCGCCCGCTCGACCACGACACGCATGACGCCAACCGGGAAGGATTGACATGCACCCCACAAGACGCACGGTTCTGGCCGCCGGTGGCTTACTCGCCGGAGGCGCCGCCTGGGCGATGACCTCCTCGACGTCCGCCGCCGCAGCCGCCTCACCCACGGACGGCTGGAACAAGACCGCTTTCACCTACGGCATGCAGAAGCCGTGGAACCTGGATCTGAGCGACCGTTACAGCAACAGCGGCGGCGTCCACCGGATGTGGGTGTACAGCACCGACGAGCCCATGTCACAGGGCAGTTCCACCGACCCGCGCACCGAGATGCGATGGAGGCAGCAGTACACCTCCGGACAGCACATGTGGGACGCCGACGTGTACATCCCGTCCGGCACGAACGGCGCGACCTTCGTGCAGATCCTCCGTGTGATCCACCCTGAGGGCACACCTGCCACGGACTTCATGCTCAACGCCTACAGCGCCGGCGGCGGCACGGTGCGGGCCTATGACCGCACGGTCCTGAAGACCAACGCGTACGACACCTGGTTCAACGTCAAGCTCGCGCACAACGCCTCCAACGGCAGCGTCAAGGTCTACTTCGACGACGAGCCGGTCCTGACGACCGAAGACCGGGGACCTGCCACCCGCCACTTCAAGAACGGCGTCTACCACCACGGCAGCGGCCGCGCCGAGGCGCGCTTCCGCAACATCACGTACTGGACGCGGTGAGCCATGCGGAGACGAAGGGTAATCACCGCGCTCGGCGGACTCGGCCTCGCCGGTGTCGGCGCCACACTGCTGCCGGGACGGGCGGACGCCGCTGACGAGGTCTACTTCCAGAACCGTGGCAGCGTCGAGGGCTGGGACCATGCCTACGCGCAGAAGGACGGCGTGATCGAGACCGTCGACTCACCCACGTACAAAGGCGCGCACGGCCTCGCGGCGACCCAGACGTACATCGAGGAGACCGGCGGCTACCACTCCGAGGTGATCCGACGAGGAGCGCAGAGCGTCGGCGAGGACCGCTACTACGGACAGGCCATCCGCCTAGCGTCCGACTGGACGTTCCACGACCAGAACGTCACCTTCCAGCAGTGGTCGCCCGAAGACCCCGAAGGACCCTGGCTGTTGATGTTCGTCATGGGGTCCACGATCCGGTTCGGTGGCTCCGGCGGTATCAAGGGGACGGCCGGGTCGATCAGTGGCCTGCGGGGTACCTGGATCAGGATCGTCACCCGGCTGAAGCTCGCCGGCGACGGCCAGGGCGCCTTCGAGGTGTGGCTGAACGGCACGAAGACGGTGAGCCGCACCGGCATCACCGTCCTGCCGTCCACCTCGCGGACGATCCGCTGGTCCAACGGGATCTACTGCACGGCCTGGCGTGACGGGACGCCGAGCGGCCCGCGGACGCTGACGATCCTGCACGACAACCACAGGATCGCCTCCGCCTACGCCCTTGCCGAACCGGCCAACTGGGCTTGACGCACATGTCGTTCGAGGACCGTGAGCAACTGTCGCACCTTGGAGGCCCCCGGATCGGTGCCGGGCGGCACGGCGATCGCCGCGCTGCCCGGGGCCGTCGAAGCCGCCCCCACCCCCTGCCGTCGACGCCACCGAGAGCGAAGGCCTCGTCGCCGCCGGTTCTGGCGGTGATCATGAGGTGTCGAGTCCCTGATCACCACGAGGCAAGACCGTGCCTGCCCGCTCATCCTCGATCATCCCGGGCCCTCTGGGCCAACTCACCGGCGCCGCACCGACCGCCCCCGATGACCTCTCCGGCCTGCTGACCTGCCTGGCTCAGGTGCCCGATCCCCGGCGGGGCCAGGGCCGACGCCACCCGCCTCAGATGTAGAGGAATCCCAGAGCGGTACCCACGCACAGGCCGAGCACGGTGTGGACGAGGAGCACGGTGGCGTTGGTGCGCTCCTGGCGTGTCTGTGGATAGATGTATATCCGGCGATTTTCGGCCTTTTGTATGTCCTGCACCCAGACCTGGCGTCGTACGGATTCCCTCAGGCCGGTCTTCAACATGAGGGAGACGAACCAGCCCGTTACGCCTGCGCCCAGCAGGGCGAGGATTCCCATGAAGACTCGCCATGGCCACGGAGCCTCCGTGAAGAAGACGGGCCAGGCGAAGACGAGCGTCGCGCCCACAAGCAAGGCTTCGATGATGAAGACCATGACCACCGGGCCCGTCTGCCGTCGCTGCCTCGACTTCATGCCGTCGATCAGTATCGCCGCGACGATGCCCCACGGGCCCAGCATCAGATAGCCCCTGCCGCCGCATGTCCTGTCCGGTCCGCAGTGTCCCTGTGCCATCGCCGCGAGCAGGGCGAGCGATACGACGACACCCCACGCGGCGAGTGCCAGCACCACGAACAGCCGTAATCGCCGCAGCACCAGCGCGCGGCCCGATTCGGGCTTCGCGGACGGTTCCGTCGTCCGAGATCTCTGCTTCCCCATCGCCTCTCCCCCCGTTGCCCCACATGCCTCGGCCCCCACGTTAGCGCCGCCCCATCACATCCTGGAGGGGCGCGTTTCTCGATACCGTCGCTGCGATGCGTCAGGCTTTCCTCGCATGGCGTGCCGCTTCTCGCAGGCACTCACTCGCGAGCTCCGCGGGGTCTGCTCGGTCACCCCGTAGACGCGTTCCGGGGCGACCTTGCCGGTGGTGACAATCCGTCGGCGACGCACGATCTGGACGGCCTGCACCGCGTGGGGGAACGCGATCTTGGTGACGGCGGCGGCCTTGATCCGGCGGATCTCGTCGCGGCCGTGCGCGGTGGCCCGGGTCCTGTCCAGGAGTGGCACCTCCCGCCAGGGCAGGGCCTTCAGCCACCGGTGCAGGGTGGTCTCGTGGGTCTTGCCGTCCACCTCGCGCTGTGCGGTGACCAGGCCGGTCCCCGTCATTGGGGCGAGCAGGTGGACCTGGGTGCCGTCGGTGCGGCGGGCACTGCGCACGGTCTTGCCGTCCACGGCGAGGGAAGGCAGAGGCCGGTCGCTGTCGTTCTCCTCCTGGCCGGCGGCGCGTTCGCGCCCGGCGAGCCTGCTTCCGACGTCCGTATCCAGCGCGTCGCCGTCGATGCGCTGCAGGATACGGCGCACGGTGGCCTCGGCCGGGGCGACGGGGCCGCGGTCCGGCTCCCGGCATGGGCCACCGACCCGGGCCAGGACGTGCGGCGGGGCGTCGGCGGCCCACTCTGCGATCGCCGCCAGGGACTTCGCTCCGGCCAGGACCGCGCAGCGGCCAGGGACAGGACGAAGGCGAGCGGGTGGCGTCGGCTCTGGCCCCGCCGGGGATCGGGCACCTGAGCCAGGCAGGTCAGCAGGCCGGAGAGGTCATCGGGGGCGGTCGGTGCGGCGCCGGTGAGTTGGCCCAGAGGGCCCGGGATGAGCGAGGTTGAGCGGGCAGGCACGGTCTTCCGTCGTGGTGATCAGGGACTCGACACCTCATGATCACCGGAAGTCGTGCCTGCCTCCGCGTCAGCCCCCGGCGACCACCCCGCGGTCCTGCCCCAGCTCCTGAAGCCCCATCAACCCGGACACACCGTCTGAACGACGCCGCCCTGCACTCAAGGTGGCCACCTCGGTATTCATCTTCACCGGTGAACTCTGGACGGCTTCCATGCTGTCGCCGCACCCGGCAATGTCACTCGAAAGGCGCTTGTGTTCCGGTCGAGTTCTCTCTTACCCCGCATCGTCCCGCGTCGCCGCTGCCGCACCTGCGACCTACTCTGGTCCACGCAGCAAACCCCGCTCGGACGGCATGGATCCCATGACAGGAGATGTGATGCTCGATTCTCCGTTTCGCTCGCGGCTGCCCCCGACCTTTTCCGACATGCGCGTCTGCCGGAGCAGCTCATGCGAAACAGCCCGCCTGTCCGAGTCCTCTTTTTCCGCCTGGGCGCGCGGTGATCTCGAAGAAAGCATTCGCGCGGCGAAGGCCGCCGGCCACAGCGAACCCGAATGCACCGGAAATTGCAAGGGATTGGCAAAGATCTGGCACGCTGCACTGCTGGTCGGTATCCGCGATCTTTCCGCCGGTGCCCGGGCGCTTGCCGACGTGGACGAGCTGACGGCGGCACGGCCCGAGGCCTACGGCGCCCTGGCGGTGGCTTCGCTGCTGTGCGCGGCGGATCTCGCGCTGGCCGAGGGAAACGTCCCCGCCGCTGTCGATCTCGCGCGCAAGGGCGTCCGCCGGGCGCGGCGAACGGGCCCCCACCGCTTTCTGCCCGATGCGCACACCGTGATGGCGCTGGGCGCCCTGCGACAGGGCAACACGGGCGTGAGCGCGGAGTTCGCGAACCAGCTGCGCGACTGCGCGCTGCTCGGCCAGAGGGCCCACCGGCCGAGTCAGTGTGCTTGGGCCGCGGCCCAGCTCCTCGAGGTGCAGGGCGGCGCGCTGAGCGCGGCCCAGCTCGTCGTGGGCATCGTCACGGACGACCGGCTGTTGCTGGAGCTGCTGGCGTCCCAGCCCGCCGCGGCCGCCTGGCTCGTCAGGGCCACGCGGAAGCTGAGCGACGAGGCGCTCGCCCGGCGGGTGGTCTCGCAGGCCTGCGCGCTCGCTGCGCGCAACGGCGGGCTGCGGTCCGTGTCGGCGGCGGCGGTGCACGCCGGCGGACTGCTGGAAAGGAATCCGGAGCGGGTCCTCGCCGCCGCCGCCGCGCATCTGGACCCTTGGGCCGCCGCGTCCGCCCGGGAAGACGCCGGAAAACTCCTCGCCGCCCGGCCCGCGGAGCGCCAGCGGGCGGTCGAGGCCCTGGAATCGGCGGTGGACGGGTACGCCGATTCCGCCGCTCCCCGCGATGCCCGCAGGGCCGTGAGCCGGCTGCGCTCGCTCGGAGTGCGGCGGGGCCGCTATCCGACGTATGCCGACCTGGACAGCATGAACACGAACTCACTGACCAATACCGAGGCCGCGGTGGCCGAGCTGGTCAGTCAGGGGTTCACCAACTCCCAGGTCGGGGAGCGGCTGTTCATCTCAGGCCACACCGTGGCCTTCCACCTGAAGAAGATATTCCGGAAGATGAATGTAGCCTCGCGGGTGGAACTGACGCGGGCGTGGAGCCAGCCTCCGGCCCCGGCCGTCGGGAACGCGCGGGCCCGCTGAGGAGGACCCGTCAGGTCTGCGGGCTCAGAAGCTGTGTCAGAACCGGTGATCTGTGACGTTTTGTGACTGGTGCCGACCGGTGGGTCCGGGCACTGCGAGTCACAACAGGGGCTGGAATCGGCCATGTTGGCTCGTTGTCTGGTGATGTTGGTGGTGTGAGGTGGACTCCGGGCGCATCGCCGGGCCGGGGTTCCGCAGCCGACGCAGGACGCCGACGCTTCGGCCCACGCCGGGTGGTGCGCCATGGCCCCAGGCCACCGGTAGCGGTCCCAAGTGTCGACGAACTTGTATGGCGTACCGCCGAGGCGAGCCCCAAAACGGGCGTGGGGACAAGGGGTGCCCAACGCTGCCCGCGTCGCAGCTCACATGCGGCATGGGGACCGCTTCCACGCTGGCCTGAGCCGCTTGGCACCCTCACCCAGGCCCGGGCAACTCCGTCGACTGACCTCTTCCCGGCCGGCGGGAGGCGATGTCGGCTTGCCCTGCACGCCAGGACGGCCTTCCGCTATTGCGGTCCGATGGCTTTGAGCCAGTCCTCGACGGCGAGGACGTCTGCCCACTGCGGGAACAGCTTTTCGGTGAGCATCGTGTGCACCTCGGGGTCGGTGTCGAGGCAGGCATCCGCCAGGACGGTGAGGCCGAAGTCCAGGTCGATGGCGTGCCACAGGGTGGACAGCACTACAGCGCTGGTGGCGATGCCGGTGAGAACAAGGCTGTCGATATCGCGAGCCCTGAGCACCAAGTCGAGGTCGCTGCCCGAGAACGCGCTCCCCCGCCTCTTGGTGACCACGACGTCGCCCTGCTGGGGCGCGACGTCGTCATGGATCTGGGTGCCAGGGGCACCCTCGGTGAACAGGCCGGCCCGCACGACGTTGGTCATCACCCTGTTGCGAGGGCTGACTTCCGGATCGCCCGGCCGTAACCCCATCACCACGTAGATCACGGGGATGCCGACAGCCCGGGCACCGTCGATCGCCCTGCGCAAGCGCGGCACGTATCCGGAACCGTCGTCGGCGATGGCCACGACGTCCCGTTGGACGTCCATCACCAGAAGTGCACTGTTCGCCATGCCTGCTGTCCCTTCTCCGTGGAAGAACAAGAGCGAGTCGGATCAACCGAGCCGCGCGTCAGTTACGGAGCCGCTGGTCCTTCTCGGCCCAATCTGCAGGCGCCATCTCACTTGGACACCCGTCTCGCCAGGGGCTTCCGGCCCACCCGGCACCCGTATGCGCTCAACCTCGGTAAAGCCCAAGCGGCGGGCGACCGCACCACTCGCGGAATTGGCTGCGTCGTGGTGGATTTCGATGCGATCGATGCCCGGCAGGTCCCGTCCCGCCTGTACGAGGGCAGCCGCGGCCATAGTGGCCAACCCCTTCCCCGTCCACGCGTGATGGAGCCAATACCCGATGTCCAGACCGGCAGGTCCAATCCGGCGATGCAATCCGCAACTGCCGACGACCACTCCACCCGAGGTGATCGCGTAGTTGTATTCCTGCCCCGTGCCCCACTGCTCCTCGGAGTAGGCCAGAAACCCTTCCCCCTGCTTCCGGTCGTGGGTGGCCGCAAAGGGCATCCATGGCAGCAGGTGATCACGCGACTCGGTGATCGTCCGATGCAGGGTCTCGATGTCGTCGACACGCCACCGACGCAGTTCGACCTGGTCAAAGCGAAGCACATCAGCAGGCTGTCCCATGACCGTGATGCTGCCTCAGCATCACTAGATCGACAACGCAATTACCAGCACCGAACCTACGGCCATCGAGTGCTGAACACCCCTCCCGCCAGGGGATTCCCGCCGTCCCGGAACATCGGCAAGGATCTCCGCCTGCTCACGGGTGGTGAGCGCCTACGGCCCGTTGTGGATGTAGGCGTGGCCAGCGTGACCGTGCTGTGTAAGGGCGAGCGCGGCGACGCGGACAATGCCGAAGGTGTCCGCGGGCACGGTCTTGCCGGGGGCCGCTCGCTTCCCTAGACACGGCCTTCGTCGCGGATCATGGAGAGCCACCACAGCGCGTTCGACAGCAGGGTGTTGGTGCGCAGGTAGGTGACGTCGAACCCGGACTCGGCGTCGCACCCACAGTCCACCTCACACACCAACATCACCGGACGCCAGGCCAACACGGTCGATTCCGGCCGCTGTTGCGACTCGCAGTGCCCGGACTCACCGGCCGGCACCAGTCACAGAACGTCAAAGATCACCGGTTCTGACACAGCTTCTCACGGCGGTGGCCACCAGGCCCTGGCGTACTGTCCACCGCCCCTCGAAGTGCGTCATCCGCCGGCCGCCCACGAGGGGCGCGGGGATCAGCCGCGCGGCCTGGAAACCCCCGTGCGGCGGCGTTCCCGGGGCGGCCCGGAACTCGAGGTCCGCGTCCGTGAAGTCGAGTGGTCCCCGGTCAGCGGGAACCACGCCTTGTAGACGGACTCCTTGGCGCTGAACAGCAGTTGGTCCCAGTGCACGGCGGCAGGTCGCTGACGGCCGGCAGCTGTCCGCCGCCGGCCGTCCCGGTCACCGCTCGCGTCACCTCGCGCCCCTTCACACCGAGGTGGTCGGCGGGGACGTCAGCTCGCGCGGCCTGGGGCCGGCCAGGCCCATCTCCGCCTCGGCGTTCTCGTCGATCCGGGCCATGGCGACGCGGAGGATGGGTGGCGCCATCAGCGAGGTCACGATCGCGACGAGGATGATGACGGTGTACGTCTCGGGGCCGAGTATCCCCAGTTGCAGGCCCACCATGGCCACGATGATCTCGATCACTCCGCGGCAGTTCATGCCGGCTCCGAGCGCGAGGGCCTCCCAGCGGCCCAGTCCGCTCATCTTCGCGCCGATGTAGGCGCCGGCGAACTTGCCGAGGATCGCCACGGCGAGCACCGCGCAGGCCGTGGCCAGGACGGTGGGTACGGCCAGCGCGGACAGGTCCACCCGCAGGCCGGCCGTGGCGAAGAAGACCGGTGCGAGGAACGCGAGGACGGTGGTCCGCAGCGGGGCCAGCTTCTTGCTGTCCAACTCGCCGCTCGTGCCGATCAGTACACCGCACACGAAGGCGCCGAAGACCGCCTCCAGTTTCAGCGCCTGCGTCGCCGCCGCACCGAACAGCACGATCAGTGTCGCCACCGCGACGGTGGGCGCCGGCGACGCGGAGCGGCCGGCCGCGCGCAGCGCCCGCTTCACCACGGGGCGGCCCACCAGCCAGGCGACCGCCACGACGGCCACGGGGTAAAGCAGGGAGGCGGCGACCGTCGCGGTGCTCAGTCCGGCCGTCGCCATCGCCGACACGACGGAGAGCAGGAACCAGCCGACGGCGTCGTCGAAGACCCCGGCGGCCAGGGTCAGTTGGCCGATGTCGCGGTGCAGGAGGTTCATGTCGATCAGGGTCTTGGCGATCACCGGGATCGCGGTGACGCACAGGGCCACGCCGAGGAACATGGAGAAGACCGTCGTGCTGGTGCCGCCGGGGATGAGCGAGGCGGGCAGCAGGAAGCCCACGCCGACGCCGAGTGCCAGGGGCAGCAGCAGACCGGCGAGGCTGACCCGGACCGCGGTGGCTCCGCGCCGCCTGACGAGGTCGAACTTCAGCTCCATGCCGGTGATGCCGACCAGCAGCACGACACCCAGCTGCCCCACCGCGTCGAGCAGATGCAGCTGGCCGGGGTCCTTGGGCAGCAGCCAGTCGGCGAGAGCCGGCCATACGTGGCTCAGGAGCGAGGGGCCGAGGAGTACGCCGGCGAGCAGCTCGCCGACGATCGCGGGCAGGTGGAACCGCGCGGCCACCTGCCCCAGGACCGTGGCCAGCAGAAGCAGCACCGCCACCTGGAGCAGGAACACCAGCAGCGAGTGGTGGGGCAGGGTCGGTACCGGCGCGGAGCTCATGCCGGTCACCTCGCGATCCGGGCTGGGCACGGCGCGACGGCGTCCTGGCGGGCCAGCCGGTCGGCGAGGAGCCGGGTGACGGGGGTGCTCTGTTCGGCGAGGAAGAAGTGGCCTCCGGGGAACACGTGCAGCTCCGTCGGGCCGGTGGTGTGCTCCTCCCAGGCCACCGCCTCGGCGAGCGAGACCCGCGGGTCGCTGTCCCCGGTGAGCACCGTCACCGGGCAGTCCAGGCTGCGGCCGGGTGCGAAGCGGTGGGCCATGACGGCCTGGTAGTCGCTGCGGATCGGAGGCATGATCAGTTCCCGTAGCTCGGGGTCGGCGAGCACCTCCGCGGGGGTGCCGCTCAGTCTGAGCAGTTCGGCCAGGATCTCGTCGTCCGTCCTCGGGTCGACCTGTTCGCCGCGGTCACAGGACGGGGCGCGCCGGCCGGAGGCGAAGAACCGTACGGGCGCGGGGAGTCCGGCATCCTGCATCCGCAGCGCGATCTCGTAGCCGAGGACGGCGCCCATGCTGTGCCCGAGCAGCGCCAGTGGACGGTCGTCGAGGTGGCGTATCGCCGCGAAGATCCGGTCGGCCATCTCGGAGAGGTCGGTGATGTGGGGTTCGTTGCTCCGGTCCTGCCGCCCCGGGTACTGCACCGCCAGCACGTCCACCGCGGGGGCGAGCCCCTTGGCCAGCGGGAAGTAGAAGCTCGCCGATCCGCCGGCGTGCGGCAGGCACACGAGGCGGACACTGCTGTCCGGCGCCGGGTGGAATTGACGGACCCATTTGCCGAACGGTTCCGGTGTTTGAGGCACGGCCAGAAATTCCTTCCGGGAATCGTCCGTTGGCACGCTCATGCATGGCACTCGCCCTACTGAACGTGCCGGGAATGGAAGTGGCCTTGAGTTTCGCTGGAGAAGTGCCATCGGTTCGCCCGCGCGGTGACGTCGATTTCGTGCGTCTTGGCATCATGGCCGACGGTCTGCCGTTCACCCGTAGGAGGCGATCGCCGTGAAGATAGCCGTAGACACCGACCGGCGCGTCGGCGCGGGTCAGTGCGTGCTCATCGCGCCGGAGGTGTTCGACGTGAAAAGCACGTCGAGTGGCACCACTTGAATTCAGGTCCAGATCCGCTCGGATATCACTTCGGGAACAAAAGAAGACCGGTGGCAGGCGGTTCCCTGCGGACAGGAACCGTCTGCCGTCGGCGAGGCGGGCCGTGCCAGGTGTCTCAGGCCCGGCCCGGCGGTGCGAGCGCGTCGGTCAGGGTGACCACTTCGGTGAGCAGCTGCTGGAGCGTCGCCTCATGGCCTTCGGCGGGTGCGAAGGTCGTGAACGTCTCGAAGTCGGTCGTGAGCGACAGGTTGACCTGGGTGTGTACGGCCGTCAGCTGGACCGCCGAGGCGATGTGCCGCAGGTGGTCGAGGGCGCGGGAGCCGCTGACCTGGCTGCCGTATCCGACGCAGCCGGCGGCCTTGTTGTCCACTCGTGGTAGACGAAGTCGATGGCGTTCTTCAGGGACGCCGGGATCGACCGGTTGTACTCGGGGGTGACGAAGACGAATCCGTCGAGCTCGGCGATCTTGGTGGCCTGGGCGCGGGCGTGGTCGTGTTGGTAGGCGCCCGTCCGCTGCGAGCGCGGCTCGTCGAACAGCGGAAGGCGGTAGTCGGCGATGTCGACGAGTTCGAAATCGCGTCCTCGCGCGCCCGGGCCGTCTTCTCGACCCACTCCGCGATCTGCGGCCCGACGCGGCCGGGACGGGTGCTTCTGAGGGCGATGCCCATGGTGGTCATGCGTGTCTCCAGGTGCGACATGGTCATGGGCAAGGTCAACAGGGTGCCTGGGCGCGCCGGAACCTACGGTGCGAACCAGCCAGGCGAAGACCGCGCTACGGCAGCACGGTCTGCGGCACGGACAGCTCGACGGGCCGGCCGGTGCGTACCGCTGCACGGGCCTCCCCGATGATCCGCGCGTGCGCACGCCTGCCGCACCGTCCGGGCCCGCGCCCTCGCCCCGGCGGACCGCGGCGATGAACTCGCCGAGCACGACGGCGTACGGGTCGTCCCCGCGGGTCTCCCACCGTTCACGGCAGGCGGCGGAGTCGAATCCGCCCAGCAGCGCGGGGCGGCGGTGAACTCCACGCTCGCCCGGTCCTCGATGAAGGTCATGTCCGGCCCGCCGGCGTCCCCAGCGGCCTGGCCGGGCCCCACCTACGGTCGATCGACGCGACGGTTGCGTCCGCGTAGCGCACGGTCAGCAGGGCCGCGCTCTCGACGCCCGGCTCCGCGCTGAGGACGCGGTTGGCCTGCGCCTGAATTCCGGTGCCGCGTCGAGTATTTCTCCAGGGATTCTCAAGCCGCACTCGAAAAAAGGGGGAGCAGAAAAGAAACCGCCGTGATCCGGTGGTGCGGGATCACGGCGGGCTGTGCGGGTGCGGTGAGGGGGCTCACCCGGACTTGCGGCGGAAATTCCGGCTCTGCCCCTTGGGGCCGCCCAGGCCCTTGATCTTCTGGCGTCCCTCCTGGTGTGCCTGCTGGGACCTGGCGACGCGGGACTTGCGCTCCAGGGCCTCGCGGAACTTGCGCTTGGCCTCGTCCTCGGGCTCGTTCCCGGCCGCGGGCCCGGTCCCGGGCTCGTTCTCGGCCGCGTCGTTCTCCTGCGTATCAGTCACGCATTACCTCCATAGGTCCTCAGCTTTTTTACCCCATGATCCGATGAAGTCAACTCGTTTTCTAGCGGTTCCCAGTGGGGCTGCCCCTTCGCTCGCGGTGACGTCAGTGGTGTCATCTGGAGGGAACTTCCATGGGCGAGACCAAGGAGCGGAAGCGCTCGCTGCCCATCGCCAACTCGCCGATGAGCGAGGCAGGCGGGGGTCCTCGGAGTATTCCCGGCGGCCAGGCGCAGGTGCCCGACCACGTCGAGGGTGCATTTCTCCCAGTCCGCGTAAGGCCGCGCTCGGCCTCCTCAGGGAAGATGTGCCGGGCGGTGTTCAGGCCCGGCGTCGGTCGGCGGTAGAGGAGCCCGGCGAGGCGGTTCCCGGCGGGCACGTCCAGGCGGTGGTCCATGATCAGCGCGGGTGCGTCGGCGACCAGGACGCGCAGCAGTTCCGGCCGGATCCGCCCGCCCGGCGCCTTCGCGCGGCGGCGCTGCCGCGCGAGCCGGTAGAGGTGCCCGCGTTCGGTCTCGTCGAGGCCGAGGACGCGGGCGAGCGCGTCGAGGACCTGCTCGGAGGGCTGGGTCGCGCGGCCCTGCTCCAGACGTACGTAGTAGTCGACGCTGACTCCGGCCAGGTGCGCGACCTCTTCGCGGCGCAGCCCTTCGACCTGGCGGCGGCGGTCGGTGGGGATGCCGACGACCGCCGGGTCGACCCGGGCACGTCGGGTCCGCAGGAAGCCCGCAAGATCGTCCACGCCCCCAGTATGGCTCCCGATCGCCGCCGAGCCGACCGCCGCACTCACCCCCGGCGCCGGGCTGGGACCGGGCTGTGCTGTGACCGGCCGCGGGCTGAGCTGTAATTTGTTTGACCGGGCCACGGGTCAACGCTGCACTGTGGCGGGACGCCACGAGTCGTGGTGCCGGTATTCCGAGGAGGCAGCGGCGGCAATGGAGATCCGTTCCACGACCGACAAGGATCTCGACGTCTTCGTCGACACAGTCCATGCCGCGTTCGGGCGCTTCCCGGAAACCCCGGTCGAGGGCGGCGGGCTCTGGTGGTCGGCGCTCGAAATGGACCGCTGCCTGCTCGCCCTGACGGCGGACGGGCGGCCCGTCGGCACCGCCGCCACACACCCTTTCGAACTCACCCTGCCTGGTGAGACCCTCGTCCCGGCCCCCGGGGTGACCGCCGTCGGCGTCCTGCCCTCCCACCGGCGCCAGGGCGTGCTCAGCGCGATGATGCGGCACAAGCTCGCCGAGTTGCGGGCCCGCGGGGAGCTCCTTTCCGTGCTGCTGGCCTCTGAGGCCCCGATCTACGGCAGGTTCGGCTACGGACCGGCGACCTACATGGCGCGGCTGACGGTGCCGCGCCACAAGGCCGCCCTCGCAGTTCCCCGGGCCCGCACCGTGGCGGGAGACCCAGCGGCCGGCTCGGACAACGGCTCGGTCGAGGTGCTGCGTCGGGCCGAGTGCGGCGAGATCCTGGAAGAGGTCTACGACCGCTATCGCCGCGCCCAGCCCGGCGCGCTGTCCCGGCCGCACCGCTGGTGGGCCTTGCGCGCGGGGCAGCCCCCGATCTCGCCGGCGCCGCGCCACATCGCTGTCCACCGGGACGCCGACGGCGTCCCGGACGGTTACGCCAGCTACTCGGTCGAGTCCGGCACCCTGACCGTCGACGAGACCATCACCACCGACGACGCCGTCTTCACGGCCCTGGCCCGGTTCGCACTCGGACACGACCTGGTCTCTCAGATCGTGTTCCAGCACGTCCCGCCCGACCACCCGGTGCGCTGGCAGCTCGCGGACTTCCGCGCCGGCGAGGTGAGCGACGACATGGACTGGCTGTGGGTGCGGCTGCTGGACGTCCCGCGTGCTCTGACCGCGCGCGGCTGGTTCATGGACGGCGACCTCGTCCTCGACATCGACGACCCGTTCCTCGGCGAACACGGCCGCTATCTGCTGACCGTCCGGGACGGCAAGGCCGACTGCGTTCCGACGGATCGGGAGCCAGACCTGTCCCTGGACGTGAGCGACTTGGGTTCGGTCTACCTCGGCGGCACCGCCCCGAGCACGCTTGTGCGTGCCGGACACATCCGGGCCCACCGCCCGGGTGCGGCCACCCTCGCTGACGCCCTCTTCCGCGCCGAGCGTCCCCCGCACTGCCTGCACTGGTTCTGACCGCGCGCTCGCCGACCCTGCACAAGTTCCGTTAGCCCACAGTCACCCGTCGGGGCGGATGCTCCCGACGCGCGAAGGGGTAAGTGGGCGTGGGCGTGGCCAGGAGCGCGGAGACGGCAGCGACGGCGGCCGGGCTGGAACGGGCGCCGTCACGAACGGCCGGACAACCTGGCTCCCCGTGCCGCAGCTCGACGAGGAACTGCCCCGCCACCGCTGGCTCGTCCACGGCCGAGCGGTCCGGGAATGAATCGTCGGACTGGGCATGCTGCCACGCCATGCCGGTGAACCTACGCGGTAACAGCTCTAGTGTCTGCGGCCGGTGGTGGAGGCGATGCCGAGCCAGGTGTGGCGGTTGCCCCACCAGCACCAGCCGATCTTTGGGGCGTTGCGTCGTTTCGGGCCGTCGCGTCCGGTGCCGTTGCTGATCCAGATGACGGGGGTGCGGGCGTCGAGGGTGCCGTTTGGCTTGCGCAGCCGGGAGCTGATGGTCATGAAGCAGTGGTTGCGTTCGAGGATGGCGGGCTGCTGGAGCACCCAGTGGATGCCTTCGGTGAGCAGCAGCGGGGTGCGGTCGGCCTTGGACAGGGCGGGCAGTGCCTCGTCGGGGCTCCAGTTGGCCAGGTCATCGCCCCGGTCGAGGCCGGTGACGAGGTAGAGGGGGGCGTCGGGCAGGTCGACGGCATGGGGGGCGAAGTGGTCGGCGTCGGGCATGTCGGTGACGACGAAGCCGGGCTTGCCGTCGTGGCGGAGCAGTGGTGCGAGGGCGGAGGCGGGGGCGTGGTCCGGGTGGACGGCGAGCAGGGTGTCACTGCCGGCGTTCTCGGCGTTCGCGGCGAAGGTGCGTAGTTGGTCGGCGGGTACCCCTGCGAGCTCGTGCACCCCCAGGTCGATCAGGTGTTCTGCCTGGGTGGCGAGCGGCGGGAGAGGGGAGACGGCGGCGGTTGATGACGTGTCGGGCAAGGTACTCCTCGGTTCGCGCGGGTTGGGCCATGGCGGTCAGTGAATCGTGTGGTGGGGTGGGTGGCGGTGATTTTCTGGCTGGGTTTGAGTGGGTGTCGAGCGGGCGTGGTGTGCGGTGGGGGGGTGTGCCGGGTGCCGGCGGGGCTGTGGGTGGG
>NZ_JBQQBS010000078.1:0-40469 GCF_052245395.1 Streptomyces sp. 4N124 | reverse complement strand
GTTCATGCGCATCGGGCCTGCGCGGCGAGCTGGGCGCAGGCCCGATGCGCATGAACCGCTCGGTCGTCATCCGCGCGGCGGCGGGCCTCGCCGCGTACCTGAGGAAGAACGACCAGACCGGCGGCCTCGTCGTCGTCGGCTACGACGCCCGCCACAAGTCCGCCGACTTCGCCCGCGACACCGCCGCCGTGATGACGGGCGCGGGCCTGCGCGCGGCCGTCCTGCCCCGCCCCCTCCCCACCCCCGTCCTCGCCTACGCCATACGGCACCTGGGCGCGGTCGCCGGTGTGGAGGTCACCGCCAGCCACAACCCGCCCCGCGACAACGGCTACAAGGTGTACCTCGGCGACGGCTCGCAGATCGTCCCGCCGGCGGACGCGGAGATCGCGGCCGAGATCGACGCGATCGCCGCCCTCGCCGATGTCCCCCGCCCCGACTCCGGCTGGCAGACGCTCGACGACGCCGTCCTCGACGCCTATCTCGCCCGCACGGACGCCGTCCTGACCGCCGGTTCCCCGCGCACCGCCCGCACCGTCTACACGGCGATGCACGGCGTCGGCAAGGACGTCCTGCTGGCCGCGTTCGCCCGCGCCGGCTTCCCCCAGCCGGTGCTCGTCGCCGAGCAGGCCGAGCCCGACCCGGACTTCCCGACCGTCGCCTTCCCCAACCCGGAAGAGCCCGGCGCGATGGACCTGGCCTTCGCCAAGGCCCGCGAGACCGAGCCGGACCTGATCATCGCCAACGACCCCGACGCCGACCGCTGCGCGGTGGCCGTCAAGGACGGCGCCGACTGGCGCATGCTCCGCGGCGACGAGGTCGGCTCCCTCCTCGCCGCCCACCTCGTCCGACGCGGCGCACACGGCACGTTCGCCGAGTCGATCGTGTCGTCGTCCCTGCTCGGGCGGATCGCCGAGAAGGCGGGACTGCCGTACGAGGAGACGCTCACCGGCTTCAAGTGGATCGCCCGCGTGGACGGTCTGCGCTACGGCTACGAAGAGGCCCTCGGCTACTGCGTCGACCCCGACGGCGTACGCGACAAGGACGGCATCACCGCGGCCCTCCTGATCACCGAGCTGGCGTCCGAGCTGAAGGAGCAGGGCCGCACGCTCCTGGACCTGCTCGACGACCTCGCCGTGGAGCACGGCCTGCATGCCACCGACCAGCTCTCCGTCCGCGTGGAGGACCTGTCGGTCATCGCGGACGCCATGCGGCGCCTGCGTGAGCAGCCGCCGACCGAGCTGGCGGGACTGGCCATCACCGACGCCGAGGACCTGACGCGGGGCACGGACAGGCTGCCGCCCACGGACGGCCTGCGCTACACGCTCGACGGCGCCCGGGTCGTCGTACGCCCCAGCGGCACGGAGCCGAAGCTGAAGTGCTACCTGGAGGTCGTGGTGCCGGTCGCCGCGCACGACGGGCTGCCTGCGGCACGCGCGACGGCCGCCGAGCTGCTGGCCGCGATCAAGCGGGACCTTTCCGCGGCGGCCGGCATCTGAGCCGTAGACACCCCTGGTTCACCGGGAGTTGGGCTGTCGCTTGCTCCTCGGATGCCCGCTGAGGCAGCAGTCGCCGCAGGCTGTAACCGCGGTATGGATGCTCTCCTACCCCCTTGGAGGCATCCGCCCCCAGGCGTTCCGCCGCCCCCAACACACAGGCGGGACTCCGACATACCGCGTATCAGGGCCCGGCACGGGGTTCAGACCCACATGAGTCAGCTGAACCCCGTGCCGGGTCCCAAGGTCACGTCTCCACCCGCGTGAGATAGCTGAAGCCCGTGTTCGGGCCGACGCAGGACTGGAGCGTCAGGTCGCCCCAGTAGAGGCCGTGGGAGGGGGTACCGCGGCCGGGGGAGACGTAGGTGGCGTAGACGCGGTACTTGAAGGTGCCGCGCGGGGTCGTGGCGGTGACCGTCGTGCCCACCGGCAGCTTGGCGAACTGCGCGAAGCCGCAGTAGTCGTGGCCGACGATCACGGCGGTGCGCAGCGCAGGCCCGTCCTCCGTCCCCAGGTCGGGTCCGGTCCACTGCACGGCGTCGTGGCAGGCGTCCACCGCGTCCTGCCCGCCGCGGACGACCTCGGTGGACCAGGAGCCCACCCGCAGGGTGGTCGAGCCGTCCTCGCTGCGCCCGCCGAACGCCTCCGCGCGGGGCATGGCGGAGGGCTTCGGCGAGGGCTTCGCGGGCGTGCTGCGGGGGTGGGAGGGGGCGGACGGGGGTGCTGTGGCGGACAGGTCCGGGAGCTTCGCCTTCGGGGAGGCGGAGGGCTTGCCGGGGGACGGTGAGAGGTGGGGGGTGGATGCCGTGGGAGCGGGTTCAGGCGTGGCCGTCGGGGTCGGGGTGCCGTGGCGGGTCGGCTCGGTCGGGGCCGCTGGCACCTGATCGGGAGACGGGACGGTGGCCGGGGCGCTCGCGGGCGGACCCGCCAACGGCTTGTCGTCGACACCGGGAGCGGCACATCCCGCCAGGGCGGCGGACGCGACCACGGCCAGGGTCATGAGGGCGGTGGTACGGGCGCACGTACGGCCGGATCGTCCCGTGGTCGTCACGCTCAGAACCTCCTGTTTCAGGGCCGCTCCCTCAGCCGAAGCGGCCGTTCACGTAGTCCGTGGTGCGCGGGTCCTGCGGGCTGTTGAACATCGCGTCCGTGGTGCCGTGTTCGACGATCACGCCGGGGGTGCCCTGTTCGGCGAGGAAGAAGGCGCACTGGTGGGAGACGCGGGCCGCCTGCTGCATGTTGTGAGTGACGATGACGATGGTGACCTCGCCGGAGAGCTCGTGGATCGTCTCCTCGATGCGTCGCGTGGAGGTCGGGTCCAGGGCGGAGCACGGTTCGTCCATCAGCAGGACCCTCGGCCGTACCGCCAGCGAGCGCGCGATGCACAGGCGTTGCTGCTGGCCGCCGGAGAGTGCGCCGCCGGGCTGGCGGAGGCGGTCGCGGACCTCCTTCCAGAGGCCCGCCTTGGTGAGGCACTCCTCGACCAGCCAGTCCTTGTCCTCGCGGCCCGCCTTGATGCCGGCGAGCTTCAGGCCGGCGGTGACGTTGTCGTAGATCGACATCGCGGGGAAGGGGTTGGGCTTCTGGAAGACCATGCCGATCTGGCGGCGGGCGTGGGTGATGCGGCGGCCACGGTCGTAGATGTCGTCGCCGTCGAGGAGCACCCGGCCGGCGAGGGAGGCGGAACCGACCAGTTCGTGCATGCGGTTGAGGATCCGCAGGAACGTCGACTTGCCGCAGCCGGACGGGCCGATGAGCGCGGTGACCTTGCGGGCCGGCATGGTGAGGGAGACCTGTTCGAGGACCTTGTGGTTGCCGAACCAGGCCGAGATGGCGTCGGCCTCAAGGGTGGCCGGGTTGCTGTCCGCGGTGGCCGCGCCGAGCTCGGGCGGCCTGACGGCCGTCATCTTCCTCGTCGGGTCGAGGATCTCGTCGACGAGGGTGTTGTTCGTGTCGGTGGTGTCGGACATGGTGCTGAACTCCTCGTCGGTCAGAGCAGGTTGGGCAGCAGGCGGGTGGCGGCGCTGGAGACGGCGAGGCCGAAGGCGGCCAGTACGGGTACGCCGACGATCCACGTCTGCCAGCGGCCCCACGCGCGGTACGCGGCCATGGTGAGCAGGGCCGCCAGGAGCAGCCCCTGCGACCAGAGGAAGACCGGGAGCCAGGCGCCGTCCTCACCGCCCAGGGACTGCTCGGAGTCGTCGATCCAGCCGGGTGCGAGCGGGCGCGGCGGGGCGGGCTGTGCGTCGCTGGTCAGCGTCGCGTCGACGCGGATCGTGCCGGAGGGGGTGTACGGCCTGCCCTCGGCGGTGATGAGCGTGAGCCTGCCCTCGTTCTCCTTCAGGACGGGCGGCAGCGGGTCGCCCTCGCGACGGATGGCCGTGACCTCGTAGGTGGCCGTGCCCTGACCGGTCGTCACCCGGATCTCGGTACCTACGGGCAGCTCGTGCAGGCTGTTGAACGGACTGCCGTATCCCCACTGACGGCCCATGATCACGCTGGTGCCGGCCTGTCCCGGCAGCGGGGTGTCCCGGCGGTGGCCGGGGCCCGACATCAGCACACCGGAGGTCGTGCCCTCCGCCACGACCTCCTTGAAGCCCAGCGCCGGAATGCGCAGCAGCGCGACGGGCGCGCCCGGATCCAGCAGCTTGCCGTCGTACGTCTGCTGGCCCACCGGCGCGATACCGAGGGCGAGTTGACGGCGGAACTCGTCGTACGCGGTCTGCTGGTCGCGGGAGTGCTGGAGGTGGCCGACGATCGTGAGATTGGCGGCGAAGCCGAGCAGCAGGGCGGCGAGCACGCACAGCGCGGCCCCGGCGAACGCGAAGCCGGCGCGTTCCGCCCGCGGCGCCCCGGAGCTGGGCTCGGGCTCGGGTGAAGGCTCCGGCGCCGGCGGCGCCACGGCCGGCGGGGGCGGGGACAGCACGGTCACGGGGTGCGCTCCTGTGGAGAAGGGTGGGGTGGAGAAACGGGGGCGCGGGCGGCGGGGTGGGGCCCGCCGCCCGTGCTCCGTCGGCGTGTTACGCGTTCGGGTCGCCGAAGTTCAGCAGCCCGTTGCGGCGGCCGTAGCGCACGAAGGCGATGCCGGCGGCGGTGAGGACGATGGCGCCGATGCCGGAGAAGAGGGCGATCTGGCTGCCGGTGGAGGCGAGGCCGCCCTGCGGGGACGTGCCACCGGAGTCGCCGCCGGTGCCGCTGCTGTCGCCTGCGGTGGTGCCGGAGGTGGTGCCTGAGGTGTCGCCCGACGGGTCGTCGGTCGGGTCACCGGACGGGTCGTCCGAGGGGGCACCCGAGGGGTCGTCGGTCGGGTCACCGGAGGGGTCGTCCGTGGGGTCTCCACTGGGAGAACCGGAGGGCTCGGGGATCGTGAAGTTGATCTGGCCTTGTGCTCCGGGTGCCAGGCAGTCCGGATCCCAGTCCCACGCGGTGGCCCCTGCCACGGCGTCCTCGGGCACGGTCAGCTTGGGCCAGGTCACCGTGCCGTCCCCGTCAGCCTTGGCATCAGGGAATTCGGAGTCGTTGTTCTTCATGGTCATCGAGTGGGTGGAACCAGGCTCACATCCGCGGACGATGACCGAGACCGTCTGGCCGCGCTGCAACTCGGGGGTGCCGGTGAGCAGCTGCCCCGACTCGTCCCGTATCTCCTGACGGGCCGACTGCACGGTCACCGTGAAGGGCTCGGATTCCGAGGCCGTGAACTTCGTGTCGTTCTCCGGAGTGAAACGGGCGGTGAAACTGTGCTGCCCCACGGCCAGGGTCGGCGTCGTGAGCTCGGCCTTCCCCTCGGCGGCCGGGGCCTTGCCCAGCTCCGTCGCACCCTCGAAGAACGTGACCGTACCGGTCGCGTTCCCCGGCGACACCGTCGCGGTCAGCTTGGCCGTCTTGTCGGGCTCGATCACCGGGGGTTCGGCGATGAGGCTGGTGCTGGTGACCTCGGCGCCGTTTCCGATCACCCACTTGGTGCCGGTGACGGTGACGGTCTGGGTCCAGTAGTTACCGGCCGGGTGCTCGCCCCCGAAGTCGTCGTAGCACTTCAGCCTGAGTTCGTAGGTGCCGTCGGCCGTGAAGACCTTGGTCAGGTCCTGAGTGACCAGATCGGGATTGTCCGCCTTGGTCAGGGAAACCGTCTTGGCCGCATTGAACGGCGACCCGTTCGTGATCGAACCAAGCACTGGCTGGACCCCGCTTCCGGGCGTGAACACCGAAAGGTCCAGCATGTAGTTGATGGGGATCGAGTTGAAGTCGGGGCAGGCCGCCGGGGTGGTGAGGGAGGCCCCGAAGGGTTCCGGGTCGGTCAGGCTGCCGCTGGTGGCCGAGAAGGTGAACTCGCCGATGGATTCCGCCGCCCGGGCAGGCTGGGACTGGGACGCGACGAGGGCCACGAGACCCGCGGCGATTGCGGCAAGAGCGGCCACGAGCGCGAACACTCTTCGTATCGGTTGATGCAACGTCATTTCTGCTGCCCCCCGGGGGACGGTCGATGGACTGGTACTGGCTCAGCACGTGGGGCCGGGCACCTGGGGTGCCCGGCCTTTACGCGGGTTTCAGTGACGGACCAGCGATTTAGCGCTCGCCCTTGAGCGTGGTGTCACCGCAGTTGTTGATCACACCGAAGCCGTAGGTCGAGACGACGGTGTCACCCGCGGCGCCGCACACCTTCGAAGTGGCACCGACGAAGGTGTCGGCGATCACCGCGTTGGTGAGCTGGGTGCTGCGGACGACGTTGTAGACGTCACGGGTGAACTCGGTGACGAAGTTCGGGTTGAGCGCGAGCGCGGAGCCCGAGCCCGTGGTGGGGGCCACGCTGTTGATGCTGCGCAGACGGGTCTCGCCACGGCGGTTCGGGACGCCCGGGAGGCTCTTGCCCTGGGAGATCCACTGAGCGACCGAGTACGGCATGAGCTGGTTGGGCTCGGTGATCCCGGCGCCGTTGTGCTCCTGGACGCCCTGGACGACACAGCTGCCGACCTGCGCCTCGGTGATGCCGAGAGCCGTCAGCCAGAACGACCGGGTGCCGGAGTTGGCCTGCGGCAGCAGCGGCTCGATGCCCGGGAGGCGGTCGGTGTCACAGGTGTAGAGGTCGATCAGCTGCTGCTTCGTCAGGTTCGTCGGCACGGTGGACTCGGTGCCCAGGTCGGTGGCGTACGTGACGGCGTCCTTGGCGAACGGGATCCAGGTCAGGTCCGCCGTGGTGGTGTTCGCCGGCTTGCGCGAGGAGCGGGCGAAGTCGAGGCAGCCCGCGGTGTCGGCGTTCAGGGCGTCGATACCGGCCGAGGAGCCGTTCGGCCGGGTGATGCTGCAGCCGTTGGCCTTGGTCTTGATCGTGGTGGTGGAGCCCTCCGGCGGGAGGGCGTCCCACGACGCGATGATCTTGCCATTGGCGTTCGTGAGGTCACCCAGGCCGTTCACGACGTACTGGGTGGTGTCCGAGCCGACACCCGCCAGCTGACGGTAGTCGGTGGCGGGGACCGGGTCGGCCGACGCGGGGGCGGCCAGGATGCCGAGACCGAGAGCCGCGGCACCGAAAGCAGCACCGACCTTGGCGTAAGACTTGACGTTCACTTCTGAACCCCTTGTTTTCTGGATTTTCGAAGGCTGGACGTTCAAGCTGAATCCGGATTTTCGCGCTGCCGACCCGTCGGCCGGCCACCGCATACACTTCCAGCATTTCCGCGCGGTGACCAACGAATTCCCAACGAGGGAAAGGTTACGGGCAGGCTTCCTAGGCGTCTCCTAGGGAGTCCGCCGATGCGCGAACCGAAGCATCGCGGGACCCGCCAATCCTGCCGCCCCGCCCATGAATAGGACGGCGAGAAGAACCCATCGGATGATTCCGAGAATATCTCCGGGAGTAATACCTCCCTTGGCTTCCGCAACATTCTGCACGGGCCCTGAGGAAGGAGGCGGCGACCCATTCGGACCGGGAGATTCCGATGCCGACGTATCGGTGCCGCCGGTGTCGCCGCCCGCTGCACCACCGGATGCTCCGCCGCCGTCCGAACCGGAGGAGGTTCCCCCGGAGTCGGCTCCGCCCGCGAGTCCTCCCCCGGAACCGTTCCGCTCCGGATCGGGCGAGGGATTCTGCCCGGGGACGCCCCGCTCCAGGGCTGCGGCGGCGTTCCGGGCCTGGGTACGCAGCTTCGCCGGCAACGGCGCGTAGCCGGGCGGGAGTTCGCCCGCCGACAGGCCAGGGGTCTGGCCCGGTCCCGACGCGTACCGGATGAACTGCGCGTAAGCCTTCCGGGCCGCCGCGTCCTGGTTCACGGAGGCCATGGCGTAGGTGACGGCGGTCAGCGGGTACGCCTGTCCCTTCGCCCGCGCCGGGTCGGCCTTGAGCACCGATGCCTCGCCGGACCACGGCCGCATCGCCTCGACGCCCTTCAGCATCGTGCTCGTCGACGGCTTCACGAACTTGCCGTCCGCGTTGCGCAGAGCCGCTGTCTGCAGTCCGTAACGCACGGCCGACGCGGCGTCGACGACTGCCATCACGGTACGTTGGCCCGCCGTGGGCGCGATGTTGACGAGCTTGCGCTGATTGGTATTGGCGTCAACACCCTCGAAAGTGGTGCTGCCGTTGTTGCCTCGGCGGGCTTTCACAGCCCCGTCGTGCAGGTCGGTGCTGTAGGGGTCCAGGTCGGTCAGCGTGTAGGTGAGAGGGTTGTCACCCGCGGCGCCAATGGCCCTGGTCGTCGTCGGATCCACCTTGGGGAAGTCGGTCAGGGTGGAATTCTCCGCGAGATCCAGGTCCTGGAAGTAGGGATTGACCCGCATACCAAAGGGATCCGGCTTACCCGAGAGGAAATCCCGTGCCTCCCGGTCCGACTGCAGCCAATTCCAGATCACCCGCGTCGTGTCCGAAGTTGTGATCGGGACCATGAGGCTCATCGGCTGCTGTCCCCCGGGCAACTGCTCAAAATCCGGGTTGAGTGCCAGAAATTCCGGATCCTTGGTGTAGTAGAGCGGATTCCCCTTGAGGTGCTCAGCCGTGCATGACTCCCCCTGAACATTGCAGATATTCGACCACGGAACGTCTCTCACATACGAATGGGTGAGCATCTTCGCGACCAGCCGTGGGGTCAGTTTCATATCCTGGATCACGCCGGACGGGCTTTCCACGAAGAAGGCGATCGCGAGCCCGGACACCGCCACGGGCGCGTGCACGACCTTTGCTCCGCCTTCCTGCTCGACGACCGGGTCGACGGTGAAGCCCATCAGGGGGCGAGTCTGCCGTCGTGCTCTCCACCTGAGTCCGGGCCTCTCCCTCTCCGCCCTGGGTGAAACTGAACTGGCTGCCGGTCTCGGTACACAGCTTCGGCTGCCACGAGGTCACCGCATCCGTCGTGAGTTCGGAGCCGACCGTGGGCCGCTCGGTTCGGCCCTCCGGGCAGAACTCGTCGACCGTGAGGAAGTCCAGCCGGACGACCAGCCGCTGGGCCCAGTTCGTGGCGGAAAGGGGCGACGAAAGCATCTGCTCCACCCCGCCCGCAGCGGGAATGTCCGTACCGTCGGCCTCGTGACTGCCGCGCGGCACGATGACCAGCCAGCACGACCGCGGTTTGGGCGTGCTCCCGGCAGGCGCCGTGTTCATTCCGCAGCCGAGATGCGGCGCCGCCAGTCCGTCCTGCACCTCGAAGGTCGTCTCGCCCGTACCGTTGTCGAAGGTCCGGCTGGCCGGTTGCTCGTTCGTGTCCAGTGGGCCGAAGTAGGTGGGGTCCTTCACGGAACTGGTGGGCGGAAGGCCACCGACGGGCTGGAAGGGAACAAAGGCGTTCTCTCCCGTGTACTTCGTTTCTCCCGGGTCGTGTCCGTTGGCGCCGTCACGAATGACGGCCCTCGAAGACGCTTGGGGCAGGTATGACGCGTCCGCCCCGCCGAACACACACTGCTCACGATCCGGGCCCGACGAATCGTCCCCCCAACACTGCATGATCTGCAGGAAGTCGTAGTCCCAACGGCCGTCCGGCGTCGGCGCACCCCCCTTCCAGCTCACCCGCACACCCTGGGACCGCAGATTCCTCGTCTGCGCGACGGTCACCTTCAGGCCGGAGAAGTCGTCGTACTTCCCCTGCTTCCCCGTCACGGTCACCGCGGAGTCGTCACCGTCCGCCGCCGCCGCGGGAGTTGTCGGCGGCAGCGGCAGCAGCGCCACCACGAGCGCCGCCAGCAGCGACCCCACGGCGATGAGGATCCGCGGCCGGGTCCGTCTCAGCGCCGTCGTCATGCCGCACTCCCCTTGCGCCGCGTCCGGTTGTTCATGAGGCGGGCCACGGCCGGCGGCCCGATGACCACGCCGACCAGCAGCACCGCCGACAGCGCCATCAGCGCCGTACGCAGACCGAGGGCGTCGTCGGCGCCCAGGGAGACCGGGCTGGCCGCGACGTTGGCGTCGCCCGTGGCCTGGTCGCCGCTGAGGATCTCGCCGGTGTCGGGGTCGACGACCGTTCCCGCGGTCGCTGAGCCCGTGCCGCCGGTGCTGCCCGCCGTATCACCGCCGGAGCCGCCCGTCGCACCCCCCGAGCCGGTGGAACCCGAGCCGCCCGTCGCGCCCGAGCCACCGGTCGAGCCGGCGCCACCCGAGCCGGAACCGCCCGAACCCGAGCCGCCCGAGCCGCCGTTGACCGTCGTGGGCGTCTTGTTGCCGCCCGTACCGGTCGCGCACTGGTCCGGGCCCTTCTTGTCACAGGCCTGCGGATACGGGGCGTTCTCGATCAGCGTGTTCCTGCCGCCGGAGAACGTCGGGTTGTTGCACTTGTTGATGTCGATGTCGGCCCCGAAGGCACCGGGGATCTTCCGCGTCTGGTCCATGGCGGCTTCCACCAGGTTCTTCGGCAGCGGCGAATATCCGAGCCGGTCGGCCTGCTGCTGGCCCTCACAGAGGAAGTAGTTGTTGAACGCGCTCAGCGTCTTCCCCTTGGCCTTGGTGAAGCCCGCCTCCTCCTTGGTGGGGATGATCATGTAGCTGTAGCTGGAGAGCGGATAGGTGCGCCGGTCGCCGAACGTGTAGACGTTGTCCAGCCTCTGGGTCAGGTAGTTCGCGGAGCGCGGGTCGTTGTTGATCTGGGCCCTGGTCAGGGCGACCGCCACGCTGGAGGCGGTCGGCTCGACGTAGTAGCCGGACTTGTTGAGGACCTTGACCACGGGGAAGCCCGCGTTCCTGGCGTACGAGTACTCGACGTAGGTGATGGCACCCTCGGCCTGGGGCTGCTTGGTGTAGCCCGCGACGCCCAGCGAACTGGACTGGGCGACGAAGCCGGAGCCAGGGATCACCGGGAAGTACGACGTCAGGCCGCACGGCGTCTGCTTGCCCGCCCGGCGGCAGTAGTCGTTCCACAGGGAGCCGTACTGCTTGGACATCCACAGGGTGAACTGCGCGGTCGTACCGGAGCCGTCGGAGCGGACCACCGGGACGATACGGCGGGCCGGCAGGACCAGCTTGGGGTTGTCCCGCTTGATGTCCGGCGCGTTCCACATCGTCAGCTTGCCGGTGAAGATCTTGGTGAGGACGTCGCCGGACAGCCGCAGGTTGGTGACCTGCTTGCCGCCGATCTTCAGGTTGTACATGAACGACGTGCCGCCGGCCACGATCGGCATGTAGGCGTACTTGCGGGTGGGCGGCGGGTCGGCCTGGCCGAGGTCGTTGAGTCCGTAGGGAATCTCGGACACACCGAAGTCGGAGGTGCCGTTCTTGAACTGCTGACGGCCCACCGACGAGCCGACCGACGAGTAGTTCACGGTCATGCCCTGCTGGCGGACGTTGCGGCGCCACTGCTCGATGGCGTTGGCGCTCCAGGTCGAGCCGGAGCCGCTGATCTTCGTGTAGGTGGCCGCGAAGGCGTCCGGCGGGTGGATGGCCAGCAGCGCGCAGACCGCGGCGACGATCAGCGCCAGCGCCTGGTACACGCGCGTAGCGCGTGGACGTCGGACAGGTGCGGGTATCACGGGGTGCTCCTCGTCGGTGCGGGACTGTCTGACGGCTGGTCGGCGGGGGCGTACGTCGCGAAGCGCTTCGCGTCTCGGCGGGAGGCCTTCATCCGGCGGTGTTCCTGGCGGCGCGTCAGCTGGCCCGGTCCGCGGCCGCCGAGGATGCGGGCCAGGACGAACAGGGCGAGCACCAGCACGAGGAGCACCGCCGCGGTCCCGAAGCCGCGGGCGATGTAGGTGGGCTCGGGGGACTTGACGAGTTCGAAGGTCGCCAGGGGCAGCGACACCATGGGGCCGTGGAGCGGGTCGGCGTTGAGTTCCGCCGTGTAGCCGGCGGTCAGCAGGACCGGCGAGGTCTCGCCCACGCCCCGGGCCGTGCCCAGGATGATCGCCGTGGTCAGACCGGAGCGGGAGGTCGGCAGCACCACGTGCCAGACCGTGCGCCAGCGTGAGGTGCCGAGCGCGTACGACGCCTCCCGCAGCGTGCCCGGGACCAGCCGGATCACCACGTCCGCGGCGCGGATGATGATCGGCAGCATCATCACGGAGATCGCGAGGGCGGCGGCGAAGCCGGAGCGGTCGAAGCCCAGCGCGAGGATGAAGGTCGCGTAGATGAACAGTCCGGCGACGATGGACGGCAACGCTGTCATCGCCTCGACGATGGTGCGCACGAACCGGCTGAAGGCGCCGGGGACTTCGTTGAGGAAGACCGCGCAGACCAGCCCGGCCGGGATGCAGATCAGCAGCGCGATGGAGATCTGCCACAGCGTGCCGACGATCGCGTGCAGGACGCCGCCGACGTCGAGCGGTTCGAGCGGGCCGGCGTCGGCCATCGACTCGGTGTAGAAGTTCAGGTGCGGAAGCGCCTCGCGGCCCTCCCAGAGGGTGTAGACGACCACGAACGCCAGCACGGCCAGCATCACGATGCCGAGGCTCTGGACGACGGCGGCGGCCACTCGGTCGCGTACCGCGGGGCCGTCCTCGTCGAAGGAGACCAGCAGCGCGTACAGGCCGATGAAGAGCGCGTAGGCGATGGCGACGAAGCCCAGGGCGCCGTTGAAGGGCAGCATCCGGTCGAACATCAGCCAGGTGACGCAGAGAGCCGCGGCGGCGGCGCCGAGCAGGGCGTACACATCGCTGGCGCGCAGCGTGGCCAGGTTGCGGCGGGACTCGGTGCGCGCCTTTCGGCGTGCGGGCAGGGTGGTGCCCGGCGCCGGCGGTGTGCCGAGGCTCGTCTGCGGCCCCTGGTCGCCGGGCGGGCTCTGTGCGGTGGTGACGGTCATCGGGCTCGGTCTCCTCAGGCGTCGCTCGACGCGCCGGAACGGCTGCGGGCGACGATCGACGACGCGACGAAGTTGACGACGAGGGTCATCAGGAACAGCGCGAGGCCCGCGGCCATCAGCGCCGACATGCCGATCTCGCTCGCCTCGCCGTAGCGCAGGGCGATCAGCGACGACACCGAGCTGGTGCCGTTCTGCAGGATGTGCGGCTGGATCACGAACAACGGCGAGATGATCAGGTACACGGCGATCGTCTCGCCGAGCGCCCGGCCCAGGCCCAGCATGGTGCCGCCGATCATGCCGCCCTTGCCGAAGGGCAGGACGACGCTGCGGATCATGCCCCAGCGGTTCGCGCCGAGCGCGTAGGCACCCTCCCGCTCACCGACCGGAGCCTGCGAGAACACCTCCCGCACCACCGAGCAGATGATCGGCGCGACCATCAGCGACACGACGATGCCGGCGATGAAGGTGGAGGACGTGAAGACGGTGGCGGTGGCGAGCGGGTCCCGCGGATCGGCTCCGTCGACCTTGAAGCCCGGAATCCAGCCGAAGTAGGTGGCGAGCCAGCGCGACAGGGTGACCACATGCCCCTGGAAGAAGAACAGACCCCACAGGCCGTAGACCACCGACGGCACGGCGGCCATCAGGTCCACGACACTGATGAGGGTCTGGCGGATCCTCGGCGGGGCGTACTCGGAGATGTAGAGCGCCGTGCCGAGTGCCAAGGGCACGGCGAACACGATGGCCACGAGCGCGATGAGGACCGTGCCGACGAGTACGGCCGCGATACCGAAGTTGCCGCCGTCGGGCTCCCAGCTCTCGGTGGTGATGAAACCCCACTTCGCGACCGAGAGGGCTTCCCAGGCCCGGTACGTCAGAAATCCGCCGACGAGCAGCATGATGGCGAGGACGAAGGCGCCGCCCCCACGCAGGACGCCTCGGAAAACGCGGTCGGGCACGCCCGTGTCGGCGTGCAGGCGTCTCGGAGGGTCGTCCGCCGGAGCCACAGGTCGCTCATGCATTCGCGTCGTCACATGTGTCGACGCTCCTGAGGCCTGGTGGACTTCTGCGCACACGGACGTGAACGAGACGACCCCGAGAGGCAACATCCGGGATTGACGTGAACGCGGCGACACAGGAACACAAAACGGGAGCACAAAAGGGGCCGGGACCCGCCTTCTCGGCGGGCCCCGGCCCCTCCAGTGAATCGCCGAACCCCTGGCTCGGCCGGCTCAGTCCATGTCGTCCCACGCGATCACGCCCCCCGAACCGAGATCGCCCAGAAGCGCCCGGAACCGCTCATACGCGGCCTGGCACGTCGAGTGCCGCTCATAAGAACGCGACGACACCGCCAGCGCGCCGCCGGCGGGTTCACGAAGTCGCCAGACCCAGCCGTTTCCTTCGGAGGTGTGGTGCACGCCCCCCGGTAAACCCTCGATCGCCGCGCACATTTCCTCGAACGCCGCTCTGCACTCGGCGTAGCTGCGGTACGTCAGGGCCGCTACGGCGACCACCCGCCCGTTCGTGGCGGTGAGTCGCCACAGGTAACTGCCGTCTGCGGATATGTCTATTTGGCAGCGCGTGCCGGGTACGGCCGCGCCCCCCTGTCTTGCCGCCATCCATCCCCACCCCTGCGGATCCCGTCTTCAGGAAGGCCGCATGCGCCGACGACGGTTCGCCGTTCATGCGGCACCCGCAGGGTAGTGAGACGCGAGTGACAACGTTCGCCCTGCCTTAAGCGCACCCGGCATGCTTCATTCGAAAGTTGCCCCTCGTTCACACAGCGGCCCCATGGCGGGCGCGAGAGGGGAACGAGGGCCTCCGGCAGCCGTCGTGGGGCGGCCGCCGGAGGCGCGGTACGCGTAGGTGGTCGCCAGGTCCGCTGAAATTCCGGTTGAGTTTTCCCTTCGGTTTTCCATGGAATCGGCGCACCCGATATTCGGCCGCACTTGCTTTCTCGAAAAATCGGCAACCCTCTTCACTCGACCGCCAAAAACGTTCCGAAATCTCCACAGCGTGAGTACGCTGCACACGTCAATTCGGGCCCGCCGAACGGGGATTGGCGGGTCGTGGCATTCAAACTTGGGGAATTCGGATGCGCATTTACTCTGCTGCCGTCGCCGCGTGCGGCGTCATAGCCCTGTCCGCACTCGCCGTTCCGGCCGCCCAGGCGGACGAGCAGTTCGGCGACACCGAGATCACCGGCGTCGTCGTCAACGAGGGCAACCCGGTCGTCGTCGGTACGAGCGCGAGAACCGTCTCCGTCAACGTGACGGCGACCGACCCGGCCGGTCTCGAGCAGATCAACGCCACGCTGTACCACGGCTCGATCAACGCCCCGGACAGCCGGGTGCGCTCGACGGGGGGCTGCGTGCTGACGGCGGCCGACACCACCGGCACCTGCACCCTGACCTTCACCATCACCCCGGGCACCGCCCCGGCCACCGGCTCGCTCGCCGGCGCCTGGAACGTCCAGGCGTTCGCGATCGGCGCCGACAGCGACGCGGTCTCCCGGGACACCGCGGGCACGTTCACCATGCAGCGTGAGACCCGGCTCACCGTCGACGCCCCCCCCGAGCCGGTCAAGTGGGGCAAGACCCTCACGGTCAAGGGCGGCGTGCAGCAGGCCGACTGGGCGACCGGCACGTTCGCCGCGGCGGCGGCCGACCAGCCCGTGGCGCTGCAGTTCCGCCCGAAGGGCTGCGCCACCTACACCACCGTCAAGACCGTCAAGACCGCCGCCGACGGCGCCCTCTCCACCACCGTCCGCGCGTACGCCGACGGTGACTACCGCTGGTCCTACGCCGGCACGGACGCGACCGCGGCCGCGGTGTCCGAGGGCGACTTCGTGGACGTGCGCTGACCCTGAGAACGACGTGCGCTCAACCCTGAGAAAGCGGTGCCGGGCGGCCCACACGGGCGGCCCGGCATCGATCCGGCAGGCGGGGATCGCCGGTCAGCCCACCGCGAACAGAATCGCCAGCAGCACCGCGCCCGCCGCCGCGGGGCCCACGATCTCGTACGCCCAGCGCACGACCACCCCCTCGCCCTGCGCGGTCTCCACCGCCCCCCGGGCCTCCTGCAGCTCACGCAGATCGTCCATGGCCTGGTCACTCGCCGCCCGGGTCGGACCGTCCGGCACGTTCCGGAGGCCGCCCTGCACGAGGCCGCGCGTGGTGTCCTCGCCGCTCGCCATCGCGCGTGCCTCGCGCCGGGCCGCCCTCTTGCGGGCGCGCAGCGACACCGGGATGGCCCAGAGCTGGAACTTCTTGCCGGACCGGTCGACGACCTCGTTGGAGTAGCCCGACCGCAACGAGGCGACCTGCCCCCACGGCAGCACGATCACGCGGAAGGGGTTGCGGATGCGGAGGCGGTCCTCGTTCGCGTACACGGCGGGGCGCACGGTGAAGGCGACGATCAGCGGGACGACGAGGATCATCGCGGCGAGGGCCAGCCAGGGGGTGCGGCCGTTGCCCTGGAACAGGGCGTCGATGCCGAGCCAGGCGACGAGGCCCAGCAGGAGGACGCCGCCTGCGATGCCGCCTGAGGATCGGAAGACGCGGTCCTTGGAGTCTGCGGTTGGCTGGGGGTCCGGGGTGGTCATGACCCCGATTCTGCCGTATGCCTGCGGCGGCTTGGCGGTGCGCCTGGGCGCCGTGCAGGGACCTGTGCCGTGCGCGGCTGCGGGTCCGTTGTGGCTGGTCGCGCAGTTCCCCGCGCCCCTATAGGTCGGCCATCTCCCCTTCCTGACAAGGAATCCCTTCTCGTTCCTGGCAAGGAACCCCTTCCCGGGGTGTACAGCCGCTACGCGCGTAGATATGCTCGTCTGGTGACCATGCCCACCACTGCACACACCCTCATGGACGTGGCGGCCTCCGAGAGCACGCTGCGCCGCTTCCTCCATGGGCTGCCCGGCGTCGACGCGGTCGGCCTGGAGGCGCGTGCCGCCTCGCTCGGTACCCGTTCCATCAAGACGACCGCGAAGGCGTACGCCATCGACCTCGCCATCTCGATGGTCGACCTGACGACGCTGGAAGGCGCGGACACTCCGGGCAAGGTCCGGGCGCTCGGCGCCAAGGCGGTCCGCCCCGACCCGACCGACCGTACGACTCCCGCCACGGCCGCGGTCTGTGTCTACCCCGACATGGTGCCCGCCGCGAAGGAGGCCGTCGCCGGCTCCACGGTCAAGGTCGCCTCGGTCGCCACCGCCTTCCCGGCAGGCCGCGCGCCGATCGCCGTCAAGCTGGCCGACGTGCGGGAAGCCGTCGCCGCGGGCGCCGACGAGATCGACATGGTCATCGACCGCGGGGCCTTCCTCGCGGGGAACTACATGAAGGTGCACGACGAGATCGTCGCCGTGAAGGAGGCCTGCGGGGCGAGTGCCCGCCTGAAGGTCATCTTCGAGACCGGCGAGCTGTCGACGTACGACAACATCCGGCGTGCGAGCTGGCTCGGCATGCTGGCCGGCGCCGACTTCATCAAGACCTCGACCGGCAAGGTCGCCGTCAACGCCACTCCCGCGAACACGCTCCTCATGCTGGAGGCCGTGCGCGACTTCCGTGCCCAGACCGGCGTGCAGGTGGGCGTGAAGCCCGCCGGAGGCATCCGTACCTCCAAGGACGCGATCAAGTTTCTCGTTCTGGTCAACGAGACCGCCGGGGAGGACTGGCTGGACAACCACTGGTTCCGCTTCGGCGCGTCCTCGCTCCTGAACGACCTGCTGATGCAGCGTCAGAAGCTGACCACCGGCCGCTACTCCGGTCCCGACTACGTGACGGTGGACTGATCCATCATGGCTTTTGAGTACGCACCCGCACCCGAGTCCCGCTCGATCGTCGACATCGCCCCGTCCTACGGCCTGTTCATCGACGGCGAGTTCGTGGAGGCGGCCGACGGCAAGGTCTTCAAGACGGTCTCGCCGTCCACCGAAGAGGTCCTCTCCGAGGTCGCCCAGGCCGGCACCGAGGACATCGACCGCGCGGTGAAGGCCGCCCGCAAGGCGTTCGAGAAGTGGTCGGCGCTGCCCGGCTCCGAGCGCGCCAAGTACCTGTTCCGTATCGCCCGGATCATCCAGGAGCGCGCCCGCGAGCTCGCCGTCCTGGAAACCCTGGACAACGGCAAGCCCATCAAGGAGACGAGGGACGCCGACCTTCCCCTCGTAGCGGCGCACTTCTTCTACTACGCGGGCTGGGCGGACAAGCTGGAGCACGCCGGCTTCGGTGCCGCCCCCCGGCCGCTGGGCGTCGCCGGCCAGGTCATCCCCTGGAACTTCCCGCTCCTGATGCTGGCGTGGAAGATCGCCCCGGCGCTGGCGACGGGCAACACGGTGGTGCTGAAGCCCGCCGAGACGACCCCGCTCTCCGCCCTGTTCTTCGCGGACATCTGCCGCCAGGCCGGTCTGCCCAAGGGCGTCGTCAACATCCTTCCCGGTTACGGCGACACGGGCGCGTCCCTGGTGGCCCACCCGGACGTGAACAAGGTGGCCTTCACCGGCTCCACCGCGGTCGGCAAGGAGATCGCCCGCACGGTCGCCGGCTCGAAGAAGAAGCTCACCCTCGAACTCGGCGGCAAGGGCGCGAACATCGTCTTCGACGACGCCCCGATCGACCAGGCGGTGGAGGGGATCGTCAGCGGGATCTTCTTCAACCAGGGCCAGGTGTGCTGCGCGGGCAGCCGGCTGCTGGTGCAGGAGTCCATCCAGGACGAGCTGCTGGCCTCGCTGAAGCGCCGTCTGTCGACGCTGCGCCTCGGTGACCCGCTGGACAAGAACACGGACATCGGCGCGATCAACTCGGCCGAACAGCTCTCGCGCATCACGTCCCTCGTCGAGCAGGGCGAGGCGGAGGGGGTCGAGCGCTGGTCCGCGCCGTGCGAACTCCCCTCCTCCGGCTACTGGTTCGCCCCGACGCTCTTCACGAACGTCACCCAGGCCCACACCGTCGCCCGCGACGAGATCTTCGGCCCGGTGCTGTCCGTCCTCACCTTCCGCACCCCGGACGAGGCGGTGGCCAAGGCCAACAACACGCCGTACGGGCTGTCGGCGGGCATCTGGACCGAGAAGGGTTCGCGGATCCTGGCGGTGGCGAACAAGCTCCGCGCGGGCGTGATCTGGTCCAACACGTTCAACAAGTTCGACCCGACCTCGCCCTTCGGCGGCTACAAGGAGTCGGGCTTCGGCCGCGAGGGCGGCCGCCACGGCCTGGAGGCGTACCTCGATGTCTGAGAAGTCCGAGCAGCAGCGACTCAGTGTCTTCAAGACCTACAAGCTGTACGTCGGCGGGAAGTTCCCGCGTTCCGAGAGCGGCCGGGTGTACGAGGTGACCGACTCCAAGGGCAAGTGGCTGGCGAACGTACCCCTGTCGTCCCGCAAGGACGCGCGTGACGCGGTCGTCGCCGCCCGCAAGGCCTTCGGCGGCTGGTCCGGCGCGACCGCGTACAACCGCGGCCAGATCCTCTACCGCATCGCGGAGATGCTGGAGGGCCGCCGCGAGCAGTTCACGCGGGAAGTGGCTGACGCCGAAGGACTCTCCAAGTCCAAGGCGGCCGTGGTCGTGGACGCCACGATCGACCGCTGGGTCTGGTACGCGGGCTGGACCGACAAGATCGCCCAGGTGGTCGGCGGCGGCAACCCGGTCGCGGGCCCGTTCTTCAACCTCTCCTCGCCCGAGCCGACGGGCGTCGTCGCCGTCCTCGCCCCCCAGGAGTCGTCCTTCCTGGGCCTGGTCTCGGTCGTCGCCCCGGTGATCGCGACCGGCAACACGGCGATCGTGGTGGCGAGCGAGAAGTCCCCGCTGCCCGCCCTGTCGCTGGGCGAAGTACTGGCCACCTCCGACCTGCCCGGCGGTGTCGTCAACGTCCTCTCCGGCCGTACGGCGGAGATCGCGGCGCCCCTGGCCGCGCACCAGGACGTCAACGCGATCGACCTCGCGGGCGCCGGCACCGACGATGGCCTGGCGAAGGAACTGGAGATCGCGGCGGCCGACAACCTCAAGCGCGTCCTGCGTCCACAGCCTGTGGATTACACCCAGACTCCGGGCACCGAGCGCCTGACGGCATTCCTGGAGACGAAGACGGTCTGGCACCCGACGGGCTCGCTGGGCGCGTCCGGCTCGTCGTATTAGAGGTACTTGAGGTACTGGAGCCAACCGATACCGGAGAGCCGCGCTTCCCCTCCGTCCAGGGAAAGCGCGGCTCTCTGTGATTGCTCGCTGTGATGCGCACTTCAAAGCCGACCCACGGCTTCGATGAACGGCAAGTGAATGCCACACTGGTGTCCCGTGAGTTCCCAACCGGCCATACCGACGCGAGTCGTGCTGCTCTGCGGCCCCTCCGGCTCCGGCAAGTCCACGCTCGCCGCCCGCTCCGGTCTTCCGGTGCTGCGGCTCGACGACTTCTACAAGGAGGGCGACGACCCGACGCTGCCGCAGGTCCTCGGGAGCTCCGACATCGACTGGGACCACCCCGACTCCTGGGACGCGGACACCGCCGTCGCCGCCATCACGCAGCTGTGCCGCACGGGTCGTACGGACGTCCCGATCTACGACATCTCCCGCAGCGCCCGCACCGGCGCGGAGACCGTCGACATCGGGCGCACCCCGGTGTTCATCGCGGAGGGCATCTTCGCCGCGGAGATCGTCACGCGCTGCCGTGAGCTCGGCGTCCTGGCCGACGCGCTGTGCCTGAGCCGCGGACCGGTGCGTACCTTCCTCGGCCGTTTCCTGCGGGACCTGAAGGAGGGGCGCAAATCCGTGCCGTTCCTGCTGCGGCGGGGCTGGCGGCTGATGCGCGCCGAGCGGTCCATCGTGGCCCGACAGGCCGCGCTGGGCGCACACGCCTGCAACCGCGCCGAGGCGATGGGGCGACTGGCGGACGCGGCGGCCGGGCGGTGCGCGAAGGCGCGTACGGCGGTCTAGGCGTCGTACCGCACGCACAAAAGCGGGACTGGACGGACCCCCCGGCCCTCCAGTCCCGCTCCTTTTGTGCTCCCCCGTGTTCCCCGTGGTGCTTCCCCCGTGGTCCCCCGTGACCCCGTTGGTTCCCCCCGGTACCGCTCCCCCGTACTTCCCCGTGCTCCCCCGTTACCTACTTCCCCCCAGACCTTCAGGCGACAAGCTCCCCGAAGGACTCCTCCTCGTCACGGCCGAAGCTGAGGACCTCGTCCTCGCGCAGCCGGCGCAGGGAGCGCCAGATGCTGGACTTCACCGTGCCGACACTGATGTCGAGGATCTCCGCGATCTCCGGGTCGGTGCGGCCCTCGTAGTAACGGAGGACCAGCATCGTCCGCTGGAGTTCGGGCAGCCGGGCCAGCGCCTGCCACAGGACCGCGCGCAGTTCGGTGCCGCGCATCGCGTCCGTGTCGCCGGGCGTCTCCGGCAGTTCCTCGGTCGGGTATTCGTTCAGCTTGCGGCGCCGCCAGGCGCTGATGTGCAGGTTGGTCATCGTCCGCCGCAGGTATCCCCCGACGGCCGCCTTGTCACTGATCCGGTCCCACGCCCTGTACGTCGAGAACAGTGCGCTCTGCAGCAGGTCCTCGGCCTCGAAGCGGTCGCCGGTGAGGTGGTAGGCGGTTGCGTACAGGGAGGCGCGGCGCTCCTGGACGTAGGCGGTGAACTCCGCCTCCGACAGCGAGCGCTCCCCCGTGTCCTCCCTGTACGCGGCTCCCCCGTGCGGTTCCCCCGTGAAACCGTCAACCACCGTCATGTACGCGGTGTGCTGACGCCCGGTGCCGCGAGCGCACCCCCGCCCGCTTGCGGCACCGGACTTCTCGGAACCCCGGGTGACGTCGTGCAGACGCGTGACAACTGCGCTTGCGCTCGTGCTGTGCAGCGTGTTCATCTCGCGCCCCCCGTCGTGGACTTCCCGGTGTTCGTTCTCGCTCGGCCTGGTCTCCGGCCTCGCTTCCTTGCCTGTGCCCAAAAGCTTGCCGAGCCGACTTCATGGCCGTGTCCGTCGACTGTCACAGACCTGTCACAGGGGCCTGTGACAGGTACCTCACAGTCCGATCACGGAAAACAGCGCTACGTGCACGGACCCGTACAAGTGTCGAAACCCCACCCCGGCATGGGCCAGAATGAGCCCGTGCCTTCCCTGTTGCTGATCGAGGACGACGACGCCATCCGTACGGCCCTGGAGCTGTCACTGACGCGCCAGGGACATCGGGTTGCCACCGCTGCCACCGGTGAGGACGGTCTGAAGCTCTTGCGCGAGCAGCGGCCGGACCTGATCGTGCTGGACGTGATGCTGCCCGGCATCGACGGCTTCGAGGTGTGCCGGCGCATCCGGCGCACGGACCAGCTGCCGATCATTCTGCTGACCGCGCGGAGTGACGACATCGATGTGGTCGTCGGTCTCGAGTCCGGTGCCGATGACTATGTCGTCAAGCCCGTGCAGGGACGGGTGCTCGACGCCCGGATCCGGGCCGTGCTGCGGCGCGGGGAGCGGGAGGCGAACGATGCGGCTACCTTCGGCAGCCTGGTGATCGACCGCGCGGCGATGACCGTGACGAAGAACGGCGAGGATCTTCAGCTCACGCCGACCGAGCTGCGGCTGCTGCTCGAGCTGAGCCGGCGGCCCGGTCAGGCGCTGTCCCGGCAGCAGCTGCTGCGGCTGGTGTGGGAGCACGACTACCTCGGTGACTCACGGCTGGTGGACGCCTGTGTGCAGCGGCTGCGGGCGAAGGTGGAGGACGTGCCGTCGTCCCCGACGCTGATCCGGACGGTGCGCGGCGTCGGCTACCGGCTGGACAGTCCTCAGTGACACCAGCGCAAGGGGGCTTCCGCGGCTGGGCCGCGGCGCGTGTGGGACAGGTGGCTCGGCTGCGCTTCACCAGCCTGCGGCTCCGGCTGGTCGTCGTCTTCGGGCTGGTCGCGCTGACCGCCGCGGTGTCCGCGTCCGCGATCGCGTACTGGCTCAACCGCGAGGCCGTGCTCACCCGCACCCAGGACGCCGTGCTGGCCGACTTCCAGCAGGAGATGCAGAACCGCGCGGGCGCCCTGCCCGAGCACCCCACCCAGGACGAACTGCAGCACACCGCGGGCCAGATGGCGAACAGCAGCCAGCGCTTCAGCGTGCTGCTCGTCGCCCAGGACGACAGCGGCCGGACCGTCTACGGCAACTCCGGCGCCCTGGACGGCTTCGCGCTCCAGGACGTGCCCAAGTCGCTGCGTACGGCGGTGAACAAGGAGCAGGAGGTCAACGCGAACAACAAGTACGCGTACCACCTGTACTGGCAGCGCACCGTCGAGGACGGCACCCCTTATCTGGTGGCCGGCACGAAGGTGATCGGCGGCGGGCCGACCGGCTACATGCTCAAGTCGCTGGAGCCGGAGGCGAAGGACCTCAACTCCCTTGCCTGGTCGCTGGGGATCGCCACGGGCCTGGCGCTGATCGGCTCCGCGCTGCTCGCGCAGGCCGCCGCCACGACCGTACTCAAGCCCGTACACCGGCTCGGGGTCGCTGCCCGGCGGCTCGGCGAGGGCAAGCTGGACACCCGGCTGAGGGTGTCCGGGACCGATGAACTGGCCGATCTGTCAAGGACGTTCAACGACGCGGCCCAGGCGCTGGAGAAGCGGGTCGCCGACATGGCCGCACGGGAGGACGCGTCCCGGCGGTTCGTCGCGGACATGAGCCATGAACTCCGTACGCCGCTCACCGCGATCACCGCCGTGACGGAGATCCTGGAGGAGGAGCTGGAGGCGGAGTCCGGGTCGATGGACCCGATGATCGAGCCCGCAGTACGGCTCGTCGTCAGCGAGACGCGGCGGCTGAACGACCTGGTCGAGAATCTGATGGAGGTCACCCGCTTCGACGCGGGCACCGCGCGGCTCGTCCTGGACGACGTCGACATCGCCGACCAGATCACCGCCTGCATCGACGCGCGGGCCTGGCTGGACGCGGTGGAGCTGAACGCCGAGCGCGGTATCCACGCCCGGCTCGACCCGCGCCGTCTGGACGTGATCATGGCGAACCTGATCGGCAACGCGCTCAAGCACGGCGGGTCGCCGGTGCAGGTGTCGGTGCGTGAGGCGGTCGAGGACGTCGTCATCGAGGTGCGCGACCACGGCCCCGGCATCCCCGAGGACGTCCTGCCGCACGTCTTCGACCGCTTCTACAAGGCGAGCGCCTCCCGCCCGCGCTCCGAGGGCAGCGGGCTGGGCCTGTCCATCGCCATGGAGAGCGCACATATCCACGGCGGCGAGATCACCGCCGCCAACTCCCCCGAGGGCGGTGCGGTGTTCACGCTGTCGCTGCCGCGGGACGCGTCGGAGCTGACGGCGCAGGAGACCGACGAGAAGAACGGCAAGCGCGCGGAGGGCGAGGCCTGATGACCGTACGCCGATGGGCGGCCGTTCCCGTGCTCGCCGTGCTGCTGGCCGGGTGCGGGATCCGGGCCACCGAGGTGCCGACGGACTTCGGGCCCGCGCCGTCGCGCGTGCAGTGCGCGCAGACCGAGCAGGACGTCTCGCCGCAGGCCTCGCGCGGGCTGCCGGTCCAGGTGTTCCTGCTGTGCCGGTCGTCGCTGGTGGCCGTCGACCGGGCGGTACGGGTGCCCGACGGCGCCGTGGACTCCGAGCGGCGGGTGCTGGTGGCGCAGGGACTCCTCGACGAGCTGGCGGAGACTCCGTCGGCGGCCGAGAAGGAGGCCGGGTACACCACGGATGTACGCGGCGGCATGACCGTCGGCGGCCCGCGCCCCGGCGACCCCGAGGACGCGCTGCGGCTGAGCACCCCGCCCGAGGACCTCACCTCCTACGCCCTCGCCCAGATCGTCTGCACCCTCTCCGACTCGGCCGCGGCCGAGGGCGACGGCTCGGTCATCCTCGGCGGCCCGGACACCGAGCCCGTGCAGCGCTACGAGTGCACCGACGAGGTCCGCTCCAGGCCGGGGACGCAGGCCCCGCCGTCGACCGGGGTCACGGGCGGCTGACCTCGGTTCGAGCCTTGTGGCGTGTGCCTCACATCTGTGTGTCGACATTGCGGAACCGATCGTGCCGAGGGCCGCGTCTAGGGGGGCGTGCAGCGTGAAGGCTCCATCGGCGGCGGCGCCGCGATTCGCATCCGTGTGGCAGGGGGTGTCCTCCTCGCCGCACATCTCGCGCTCGTCGCCTGGCTCACGCTGCGTCCGCTGGACGTCCCCTGGGTGATGCCCGCCAATCTGCGTCCGTTCGCCGGTATCCGGGCCGACCTGGCACTGGGCTGGCCGGAGGCGGCCCGGCGCATCGGCGAGGGACTCGCGCTCCTCGCGCCGCTGGGCGTACTGCTCCCGCTGGCCCACGGCAGACTCCTCGCCTCCCCGCTCGGCTCCCTGGTCCGTACGATCGCCGCGGGCGCCCTGATCTCACTGGGCATCGAACTCCTGCAGACCGGTGTGCCCGGCCAGGTCGTCGACGTCGACTCGCTCCTGCTGAACACGGTGGGCGTGGCCCTCGCCCATCTGGCGCTGGTCCCGGCGGGCCGCTTCGCGCTCCGCCGCAGGACCGAGCGCAAGCGGCGTACGACCGTCCGCCAGGAGGAGCCGGCTCAGGGTCGCACCCCGACGATTCCCAGGGTCGGGATCGCACCGTAGAGCGACGCTTTGCCCCCTTCGTCTCCGTAGCGTTGAAGACAGATGAGGCCACCACAGAGGAGGCCTCGCACCGACGCTCACGAAGGAGCCGATGAAGATGACCGCCCTTGCCCGCCCCACCAACGGCCGCATGATCGGCGGAGTGTGCGCAGCGCTGGCGCGGCGCTTCGGCACCTCCGCGACCACGATGCGCGTGATCTTCGTCCTGTCCTGTCTGCTGCCGGGGCCGCAGTTCCTGCTCTACATCGCGCTGTGGATCTTCCTGCCCTCGGAGGAGAAGGCGCGTACGTCCTGGTAGGTCCCCGCGTACCGGTAAGTGCCGTGCGCATCAACGCCGATGGGGCGCACCCCGTGACTCGGGGTGCGCCCCATCGGCGCGCTTCGAGGGCTTCGCTCAGCCCACCGGCACCGCCTGGACCGGCACGGCCTGCACCGGCATCCCGCCGAGCAGCAGGGAGGCCGGGGCGGTGAGGCCCTGGGCCAGGGCCCAACCGGCGAGGGTGGGGCCGGTGACCGGGGTGAGCACGTACGGCCCCTCGACGGCGCGCTCCTTCTCGCCGGCCGGCAGCGTCTTGGAGACGTCCTCCGCCGGCAGCGCCGCGGTGACCATCTTGGCGGTGTTCACCACCGACCCGGTGTCCGGAACGACGGCCGGGGCGGCGTGCGCGGCGCCGGTTCCGGCTGCGGCGAAGGCGGCACCGAGCGCGGCGACACCGAGGGTCTTGGCAGCAGACTGCTTCATCGTGAATGCGTCCTTGAATAGGGCCGACGGGGATATGTTCACAACCGTAAACATTCCCCGCCGCCCACCGCAAATACCGAAATGCGGGCGCGTTGTGAATGCCGTCAGAATTTCGTGTGCGCTGACGCCCCGGAGCAGCCCCGAATCAGCCGCCGATCAGCCCTCGGATGCCGCAGAACCGCTGGTGGAAGCGTTCTCGCGGAACAGCCATTCGGACTTCAGCTCGGCGTATCCCGGCTTGATGACGTCATTGATCATCGCCAGCCGTTCATCGAAAGGAATGAATGCTGACTTCATAGCATTGACCGAGAACCATTGCATGTCGTCAAGGGTGTACTCGAATGCCTCGACTAGGTGCTCGAATTCCCGGCTCATAGTGGTGTGGGACATCAGCCTATTGTCGGTGTTCACAGTGGCCCGGAAATGCAGCCGCCGCAGCAGCCCGATCGGGTGCTCGGCGTACGAGGCCGCCGCGCCGGTCTGCAGATTGGAGCTGGGGCACAGCTCCAGCGGGATGCGCTTGTCCCGTACGTACGAGGCGAGCCGCCCGAGCTTCACCGAGCCGTCGGCGTGCACCTGGATGTCGTCGATGATGCGCACCCCGTGCCCGAGCCGGTCGGCGCCGCACCACTGGAGGGCCTGCCAGATGGACGGCAGCCCGAAGGCCTCGCCGGCGTGGATGGTGAAGTGGTTGTTCTCGCGCTTGAGGTACTCGAAGGCGTCGAGGTGCCGGGTGGGCGGGTAGCCGGCCTCGGCGCCGGCGATGTCGAAGCCGACGACGCCCAAGTCGCGGTAACGGTTGGCGAGTTCGGCGATCTCCAGGGCGCGGGCCGCGTGCCGCATGGCGGTGAGCAGGGCGCCGACGCGGATGCGGTGGCCGTTCGCGCGGGCGATCCGCTCGCCTTCCCGGAAGCCCTCGTTGACGGCCTCGACGACCTCTTCGAGGGTGAGCCCGCCTTCGAGGTGCTGCTCGGGCGCGTACCGCACCTCCGCGTACACGACGCCGTCCTCGGCGAGGTCCTCGGCGCACTCGGCGGCGACCCGGACGAGCGCCTCACGGGTCTGCATGACGCCGACGGTGTGGGAGAAGGTCTCCAAGTACCGCTCCAGGGAACCGGAGTCGGCGGATTCCCGGAACCAGACGCCGAGCTTGTCCGGGTCGGTCTCGGGAAGCTGGGAATAGCCCGTCGCGCGGGCGAGGTCGACGATCGTGCCGGGGCGCAGCCCGCCGTCGAGGTGGTCGTGCAGCAGAACCTTGGGTGCCCGGCGGATCTGGTCCGAGCTCGGTGTGTTTCCCATCGGGGCAGTCTGGCTCGTCATTTTCGCACTCTAACTCCTACGCGCGTAGATCGCGCGTTGGGTGAATCCGTCGATACGCAACGGTGACCGTGCGGCAGGGTCGCGTACACCCCCACTTCTGACACTGTTCTGTCATGGCACAGCAAGCGACGCCGGTTCGCACGGCCCGGCTGGGGAGGACGCTCGGCCCGGAGCCGACGGCGGTCAGCGGGGCGGTGCTGCTGCTCCCCGGCGGCGACGAGGTCTCCGGCCGCCGGCCCTCCCCGATGCTGGCAGCCGCGTCCGTACGGGCGTTGGGCCGCCGTCTGGCGCGCGCGGGCCGCGACGAGGGGCTGGTGACCCACGTCGTGCACTACCGCTACCGCGGCTGGAACGGCAGCGAGGCGCATCTCGCCCGCGACGCGTCCTGGGCGGCCAGCGAGGTCGTACGACGCTATGGCGACGTCCCCGTCTGCCTCGCCGGCGTCGACATGGGCGGCCGGGCGGCCCTGCGCGCGGCCGGGCACGACGCCGTCAACTCCGTGCTGGCGCTCGGCCCTTGGCTGCCGGAGGACGACGTGGCCGCGCCGCCCGAACCGGTGAAGCAGCTCGCCGGGCGGCGGGTGATGATCGTGCACGGCACGAACGACGAGCGCACCGACCCGGAGTTGTCGTTCCGGCTCGCGGAGCGTGCGAAGAAGTCCAACCGGAACGTGTGCCGGTTCGAGGTTCACTCCGACCGGCATGGCTTGCAGCAGCATCGTGATGAAGTCCTGTCTCTTGCGGAGGACTTCGTCATGGGGGTGTTGTTCGGGCGGGCGTTTTCGCGGCCGGTGGAGGACGCGTTTGCGGCTCCGCCGCCTTTGGGGTTGCGGATGCCGCTTGCCTCCGGCTTCGGGCGGTCCCTTCGCCGTTGAGCCTTGGGTTCGGTGAGGTGTGCGGGTGCGTTGTGGCTGGTCGCGCAGTTCCCCGCGCCCCTGAGGGCGATGCAGCTAGGTCGGGAGCAAGTTCCCTCTCTTTGACAGCAGGAACTTCTTGAAGGCTGCCACTGGGGGTGTGTCCGGGTGGCCGTCGAGCCACGCGACTCCGATTTCTCGTGCCGCTCTTGGTGCTGTGACCGTCAGTTCGACTACGCCCGGACGGGCCACCGCGGGCGGCGGCAGGAGGGCCACGCCGAGCCCTGCCGCGACCAGGCCCCGCAGGGTTTCCGCCTCCTCTCCCTCGAAGGCGATGCGGGGTCTGAAGCCGGCCTCCTTGCAGAGGTCGTCGGTGATGCGGCGGAGGCCGTAGCCGGGTTCGAGGGTCACGAAGGTTTCGTCGGCGGCCTCGGCGAGGCGGATGCGTTTGCGGGCGGCGAGGCGGTGGTCGGCGGGGACGACGAGGCGGAGCTTCTGCTCGTCGAGGCGCCGGGCGACGAGGTCCGGGGCGTCGGGGACGGGTGAGGTGAGACAGAGGTCCAGCTCTCCCGCGCGCAGCCGCTCGATCATCGCCTCGCCGTAGTTCTGGACGAGGCTGAACCGGACGCGCGGATGGTCGGCGCGGAAGGCGCTGATGAGGCCGGGGACGGTCTCCCACCCCATGGTGTGCAGAAACCCGAACGCGACCTTGCCGGCGGCCGGATCGGCGTCGGCGCGCACCTCGTCGGCGGCACGCTCGATCTCGGCGAGGGCGCGCTCGACGGAGGTGAGGAAGGTGCGCCCGGCGGGGGTCAGGGACACCGTACGGCCGCGGCGGGCGAACAGGTCGACGCCCAGGTCCTGTTCGAGGCGGACCATGGCACGGGAGAGGGTCGACTGCGGGACGTTCATCTCCTGCGCGGCCCGGGTCACATGCTCGGTGCGCGCGACGCCGGCGAAGTAGGCGAGGCGGGGAGCGAGCAACATCGTCATGGCTGTCATGTCTTCTGTGTCACTGGACGGTGACAGGCGGGCCTGTGACCTCTGCTGATGCACCATGGGAACGATTATGCCGATTCCATGCATTGGACGGATGAGTGCGGGCTCTTTACCTTCGAAGCATGCCTGCTGCCAGTACCGAGGCGTCCACCACCGTGGGCGCCGACTCCGCCGTTCCCACCCTCTCCTCCGACTCCCGTATGACCCCGGGTGGTCCCGGCTACCGCCGGATGAGCTTCGCCCTGTTCCTCGCGGGTGTGGCGACCTTCGCGCTGCTGTACTCCACCCAGGCCCTCCTCCCCCTGATCTCCGGCGAGTTCGGCGTGACGGCGAGTGACGCGAGCTGGACGGTGGCGGCGGCGACGGGTGGTCTGGCGCTGTTCGTCCTTCCGATGAGCGCGCTGTCGGAGCGTTATGGCCGTCGTACGGTGATGACGGCGTCGCTGGTGGTGGCGGTGACGGTCGGGATGCTGGTCCCGTTCGCCCCCTCGCTGCCCGCGCTGGTCGCGCTGCGGGCGTTGCAGGGCGCGGCGCTGGCGGGGCTTCCGGCCTCCGCGACGGCGTATCTGGCGGAGGAGGTCCGGCCCAAGGCGCTGGTGACCGCCATCGGCCTGTTCGTCGCGGGCAACAGCGTCGGCGGGATGAGCGGCCGGGTCATCACCGGGTGGGTCGCGCAGGAGTGGGGCTGGCGGGTCGCGGTGGGCGTGATCGGCGCGATCGCCGTGGCCTGCGCGGTGGCGTTCCGCCTGCTGCTGCCCTCCCCGAAGCACTTCAGGCCGGGCTCGCCGCGGCCTCGCGTGCTGGTCCGCACGGTGCGTGACCACCTCGCCAACCCGCTGCTGCGCCGTCTGTACGCGATCGGTGCGCTGTTCATGACCATCTTCGGCGGCGTGTACACGGTGATCGGCTACCGCCTGACCGAGGAGCCGTTCAGCCTCCCGCAGGGCATCGTCGGCTCCATCTTCCTCGTCTACCTGGTCGGCACGGTGTCGGCGTCCACGGCCGGGCGCCTGGTGGGCCGACTGGGCCGCAGAGGTGCGCTGTACCTGGCCGGCGGCACGACGGCGACGGGCCTCCTGTTGTCCATCGCGGACTCGCTCCCCCTGGTCCTGCTCGGCCTGATCCTCATCACGGCGGGCTTCTTCGCGGGTCACGCGGTGGCGTCCTCGGCGGTCAGCAAGACGGCGACGACGGGCCGCGCCCAGGCTTCGGCGCTGTACCAGTCGGCGTACTACGTCGGCTCCAGCGCGGGCAGCACGGCGGGCGCGGTGGCGTTCCACGCCGGGGGCTGGGCCGGGACGGTGGGGGTCGGTCTGCTGGCGGTGCTGGGCGTGGTGACGATCACGGTGTTCGGATCCGTGGCAGCGGCACGGGTCGCTGCGCGGCGGGGGCGAGAGAGTTCTGACCTGCACGTTCATCCACTCGGCACGCCATTGTCAGTGGGCTGCTGTAGCTTCCGAAGTGCTGGACGCAATGAGGCGTACGACACAGGAACGGCCACAGGGGTGGGTGGACGATCGATGACCAACAGCACGGCGACGACAACAGACCTGGACACCAAGCTCGAAGCACACCGGGTCGAGCTGACCGGCTACTGCTACCGCATGCTCGGCTCGAGCTTCGAGGCGGAGGACGCGGTGCAGGACACCCTCGTCCGAGCCTGGCGCAGCTACGACAAGTTCGAAGGCCGCGCCAGCCTCCGCTCCTGGCTCTACAGAATCGCGACGAACGTCTGCCTGGACATGCTGACCGCAGGCAACAAACGCGCCCGGCCGATGGACCTCACCGACTCCACCCCCCTCGCCCAGGCCGCCCTCTCCCCCCGCCCGGACAACACCTGGCTGGAGCCGATGCCGGACGCCCGCGTGCTCCCCACCCCCGCCGACCCGGCGGAGGCGGCCGTCGCCAAGGAGTCCGTGCGGCTCGCCTTCATGGCCGCCCTCCAGCAGCTCCCGCCCAAGCAGCGCGCGGTGCTGATCCTGCGCGAGGTCCTGGCCTGGAAGGCGAGCGAGGTCGCCGAACTGCTCGGCACGACGGTCGCGTCGGTCAACAGCGCACTGCAGCGGGCGCGCGCCACGCTCGCGGAGCGGGAGCAGCCGGGCGCAGATGCCACCGTCTCCGACCCGCTGGACGAGGAGCAGCAGAAGCTCCTGGAGCGCTATGTCGCGGCGTTCGAGGGCTATGACATGACGGCCCTGACGGCGTTGCTGCACGAGGACGCGATCATGACGATGCCGCCGTTCGACCTGTGGCTGACCGGCGTCAAGGACATCACCGGCTTCATGACGACGCTCGGCGCCCCGTGCGCCGGCTCGCATCTGATGCCGGTCCAGGTCAACGGCCTGCCGGGCTTCGCCCAGTACAAGCCGGACCCGGAGAAGGGCGGCTTCACCCCGTGGGCGGTGCAGGTCCTGGAGATTTCAGACGGCCGGATCACCGGGTTCCACTGCTTCCTGGACACCGAACGCTGGTTCCCGCTGTTCGGGCTGCCCCTCCATATCGAAGCGGAGGCCGACCAGGTCGAGGAGGGCGTGTAGGGCGGGGTCCGGATCGCGGAGCCGGATCCGGCCCCCGGCCCGCCGGGCGGCGAGTTCCAGCCGTGCCAGCAGGTCGACAGTGCCGAGCCCCGGCGGTCCGAGCCCGCCGACGTCGCACACCACGACTCCCGCCCCTGTCGCCTCCAGCAGCGCCCGCACGTCGTCGCACAGCCCTGCCACCTCGTCCCTGGTGACGGGGCCGGTCAGCACGAGTACTGCGGGTGTCATGGCGTCCACGAGCGGTAGACCGGACGGGCGGGCGTAACTCATCGGGGCGCCGCGCTCAACGTGCCGTACACCCACACCGCAGGCTGCCGTACACCCGCGCGCGGCCCGCGAAGGATCACATTGACCTGCGTCCTGCCTTCCCCGGAGGGTTGGGTGCATGCCCCATGAATCTTCACCTCCGGCGATACCCCACGGCTTCCTCACCGCTGAGGAGGCGTTGTGCAGGGGGTGCTGACGGGCTTCGCGGTGATCGCGGTCGTCATCGCGGTGGGCTATGTAATCGGCCGCCGCGGCCACCTCGGCGAACACGGCCGCGAGGTACTGACCAAGCTGGCCTTCCACGTGGCGTCCCCGGCGTTGCTGTTCACCACCCTCGCGCAGGCCGACCTGTCGGTGATCTTCTCCAGTCGGCTGCTGGTGACCGCGCTGAGCACGGCAGCGGCGGCGGGCGTCTTCATCGCGGTGGGTGCCGTACGCGGCTGGGGTCTGGGCCGTACGACGATCGGCGCGCTGTGCTCCAGCTACGTCAACTCGGGCAACCTCGGCATCCCGATCGCGGTGTACGTCCTGGGCGACGCCTCGCTGGTGGCGCCGGTGCTGCTGTTCCAGCTCCTGCTGCTGACGCCGGTCGCGCTGACGGTGCTGGACCTCTCGACCGCCCGGGACGGCAAGGAGCCGCTGTGGCTGAGACTCCTGACGCCGCTGCGCAATCCGATCGCCCTGGGCTCACTGGCCGGCGTCGCGGTCTCGGCGACCGGCCTCCACGTCCCGGCACCCGTCATGGACCCCGTGACCCTGATCGGCAACATGTCGGTCCCCGCCGTCCTGCTCGCCTTCGGCATCTCCCTGTGCGGCAGCACGATGCCCGGCCGGGGCCCGGACCGGCAGCTGGTCCTGCTGTCGGTGGCGCTGAAGTCGGTGGGTCAGCCCGCGGCGGCCTGGGCACTCGCGGCCGGTGTCTTCGGCCTCCACGGCGCCCAGCTCCTCGACGTGGTGGTGACGTCGGCGCTCCCGGCCGCGCAGAACCTCTTCACCTACGCATCGAGATACCGGGTGGCCGAGCGGCTCGCGCGCGACTCGATCCTGCTGTCGACGGTGCTCTCGGTGCCGGTCCTGGTGGTCGTCGCGACCCTGCTCGGCTGAACCCCTCCTGATAGGCGAATCCTGGTATGCGTAAGGGGCCGGAACCCGAAGGCCCGGCCCCTTGCGAAAGCGTCAGGCAATACGCTCCAGCACCACCGGCGACGCCTTGAAGTCCGTCCCCGCCGCCGCGACGTCGTACGAACCCTCCACCGCCTCCAGGGCGTACGCGAACCGCTCCGGCGTGTCCGTGTGCAGCGTCAGCAGGGGCTGGCCCTCGGTCACCGTGTCCCCCGGCTTGGCGTGCAGCTCCACGCCCGCGCCCGCCTGGACCGGGTCCTCCTTGCGGGCACGCCCCGCGCCGAGGCGCCAGGCGGCGACGCCGACGGCGTAGGCGTCCAGGCGGGTCAGGACGCCGGAGGCGCTCGCCTTCACCACGTGCTGCTCGCGCGCCACCGGCAGTTCCGCGTCCGGGTCGCCGCCCTGCGCCGCGATCATGCGCCGCCAGACGTCCATCGCGGAGCCGTCGGCCAGGGCCTTCGCCGGGTCGGTGTCGCGGATGCCCGCCGCGTCCAGCATTTCGCGGGCCAGGGCGATCGTCAGCTCCACGACGTCCGACGGGCCGCCGCCCGCCAGGACCTCCACCGACTCCCGGACCTCAAGGGCGTTACCGGCCGTCAGGCCCAGCGGGGTCGACATGTCCGTCAGGAGCGCGACCGTCTTGACGCCGTGGTCCGTGCCCAGGCCCACCATCGTCGACGCCAGTTCCCGCGCGTCCTCGATCGTCTTCATGAACGCGCCCGTGCCGACCTTGACGTCCAGGACCAGCGAGCCCGTGCCCTCCGCGATCTTCTTGGACATGATCGAGGAGGCGATCAGGGGGATGGCCTCGACCGTGCCGGTCACATCACGCAGGGCGTACAGCTTCTTGTCCGCGGGGGCCAGACCGTCGCCCGCCGCGCAGATCACCGCGCCGACACCGTCCAGCACGGACAGCATCTCCTCGTTCGAGAGCAGGGCCCGCCAGCCGGGGATCGACTCCAGCTTGTCCAGCGTGCCGCCGGTGTGGCCGAGGCCGCGGCCCGACAGCTGCGGAACGGCGGCCCCGCACGCCGCCACCAGCGGAGCGAGCGGCAGCGTGATCTTGTCACCCACCCCACCCGTCGAGTGCTTGTCGGCCGTCGGACGGGACAGCGACGAGAAGTCCATGCGCTCGCCGGAGGCGATCATCGCGGCCGTCCAGCGGGCGATCTCCCGGCGGTTCATGCCGTTGAGCAGGATCGCCATCGCGAGCGCGGACATCTGCTCGTCGGCGACCTCCCCGCGGGTGTACGCGTCGATGACCCAGTCGATCTGTACGTCGCTGAGCTCGCCGCGGTCCCGCTTGGTGCGGATGACGGAGATGGCGTCCATGGCGTTCCTTCCGAAAGATCAAGAAAGTGCGCGGCCCCTCTGAGCCGGTTCAGAGGGGCCGCACGGGAGTTACTTGGTGAGGTGCCCCGGCCCGAAGGCCTGCGGCAGCATCTCCGACAGCGACAGGATTCCCGCCGGTGTCTCCAGCAGCAGGTCCGGCCCGCCGAACTCGTACAGCAGCTGCCGGCAGCGGCCGCACGGGACGAGGATGTCGCCCTTGCCGTCGACGCAGGTGAAGTGCGTCAGCCGGCCGCCGCCGGTGCGCTGCAGCTCCGAGACCAGCCCGCACTCGGCGCACAGCCCGAGCCCGTAGGAGGCGTTCTCGACATTGCAGCCGGAGACCGTGCGGCCGTCGTCGACCAGGGCGGCGACCCCGACCGGGTAGCCCGAGTAGGGGGCGTAGGCATGGGACATGGCGTCCCTCGCCACCGCCCGCAGGGCAGCCCAGTCGACGGTCACTTGCCTTGTCCCTTCCGGTACGGCAGGCCGTCCGCCTTCGGCATCCTGAGGCGCTGGGCCGACAGGGCGAGGACGATCAGCGTGATGACGTACGGCGTGGCGGAGACCACCTGGTTGGGAACCTCGTTGGTGCCGGCGTACCAGGTGAACACCAGGCCGCCGACGAGCAGGGTGATCGCGGACGACGTGTACTTCTTCCGGAACGCCAGCCAGATCGCGCCGATGACCAGCAGCAGCGCGCCGAGCAGCAGCAGCGCGTGGACGTTCTCGGAGCCGCCGCGCAGGTTGAGGCTGTCGGTGTAGCCGAACAGGCCCGCGCCGATGGCGAGTCCGCCCGGCATCCAGTTGCCGAAGATCATCGCGGCGAGGCCGATGTAGCCGCGACCGCTGACCTGGCCCTCCAGGTAGAAGGGGTTGGCGACGGTGGCGAGGAACACGCCACCGAGGCCCGCCAGGCCGCCGGAAATGATGACGGCCAGGTACTTGTACTTGTAGACGTTCACGCCGAGCGACTCGGCCGCGACCGGGTTCTCACCGCAGGACCGCAGCCGCAGACCGAACGCCGTACGCCACAGGATCCACCACGTGGCGGGGATCAGCGCGACGGCGATCAGGGTCAGCCAGGAGACGTTGGTGATCAGGCCGCCGAGCAGTCCGGCGACGTCGGAGATGAAGAACCAGCCCTTTTCGTTGAGGTCCCGCAGGCCGTCGGACAGACCCGGCACCGTGAAGTTGCCGAGCGAGTCGACCGCCGGGGACTGCTTGGCGGAGCCGCCCTCGTGGCCCTCGAAGGCGAGGGGCGCGAGATAGCGGGTGGCGCCCAGGGCGAGGATGTTGATGGCCACACCGGAGACGATGTGGTTGACGTTGAAGGTGACGGTGACGAGGGCGTGCAGCAGACCGCCGACGCAGCCGCCGATGATGCCGACGAGGACACCGGTCCACGGGCCCCACTGGAATCCGGCCCAGGCACCGAACCAGGTGCCGAGGATCATCATGCCCTCGAGGCCGATGTTGACGACGCCCGCGCGCTCGGCCCACAGACCGCCGAGACCGGCGAGGCCGATCGGCACGGCGAGCTGGAGCGCGGTGGACATCTGGCTGACGTTGGTGATGCCGTCGGCGCCGGTGATGATGCGGACGATCGAGGTCAGCGCCAGCGCTCCGGCGATGACCAGCAGCAGGACGGGCCACGACAGGCGGCGACCGGTCGGCGCCGCGGGCTGCAGCGTGGGCTGGTTGACGTCGGTCGCCGAGATGGGGGCGGTCATCGGCCAGCCACCTCCTTCGTGGTGTTGTGGGCGCCGAGGACGTGACCGGCGGCCAGTTCAGCGCCGACCCGGCGCTGCTGGCGGCGCAGACCCCATTCGCGTACGGCCTCATAGGAGACGACGACCGAGAGCACGATCAGGCCCTGCATGATGACCGCGATCTCCTTGTCGTAGTCGTGGAAGTCCAGCTCGGGCGACGCCTTGTCGAGCCAGGCCCACAGCAGGGCGGCGAACGCGATGCCGACGGGGCTGTTACGGCCGAGCAGGGCGATGCCGATACCGAGGAAGCCGATGCCGGTGGGGAAGTTGAGGTTGTAGGTGTGGGCGTCGCCGAGCAGGATCGGCAGACCCGCGAGTCCGGCGAGGCCACCGGAGAGCAGCATGGCGGTGAGCACCATGCGCTTGGGGTCGACACCGCTGGCCGCGGCGGCGGTCTCCGAGGCGCCGGAGGCGCGCAGGTCGAAGCCGAACCGGGTGCGGTTGAGGGTGACCCAGAAGGCGATGCCGAGCACCACGGCGAGGATCACCAGGCCGTAGATCTCGCCCGCGTCACCCATGTCGATGCCCGGCACCCAGCCGGACTCGTGCATCTCGCCGGTGGTGTTGTTGTTGCCGACCTTCACGCCGAAGACGTTCGGCAGCCACAGGTAGGCGATGACGGAGGTGGCGATCGCGTTCAGCATGATCGTCGCGACGACCTCGCTGACCCCTCGGGTGACCTTGAGGACACCGGCGATACCGGACCAGAAGGCGCCGGTGCAGACGGCGGTCAGGAGGAGCAGCGGCACCTGGAGGACGGCCGGCAGATTGGCGTGGGCGCCCACGATCGCGGCCATCATGGCGGCGAGCTGGTACTGGCCGTCGACGCCGATGTTGAACAGGTTCATCCGGAAGCCGATGGCCACCGCGAGCGCCGCGATGTAGTACATCGAGGCCTGGTTGATGATCAGGACCTGGATGTCGGAGAACCCGAGCTGCTCGAACATGATCGTGAACGGCTCGACCGGGTTCTTGCCCGAGGCGAGCAGCACGATCGAGCTCAGCGCGAAGGCCACGGCGAGCGCGATGACCGGTCCGGCCACCGCGAGGAGCACCCGCTCCTTGTCGAACTTCTTCATCAGCGGGCCTCGTCTTCGCCGGGCTCGGGGGCGTCTTCGGGGGTTTCTTCGTGTTCCAGGTGGCCGGTCGCGGCACCGGTCATCGCCGAGCCCAGCTCCTCCGGGGTGATCGTGGCCGGGTCGGCGTCCGCGACCAGCTTGCCGTTGTAGATCACGCGGAGGGTGTCGGACAGGCCGATCAGCTCGTCCAGGTCGGCGGAGATCAGCAGCACGGCCAGGCCCTCGCGGCGGGCCTCACGGATGTGGTCCCAGATGGCCGCCTGCGCACCGACGTCCACACCGCGAGTGGGGTGGGAGGCGATGAGGAAGCGCGGCTTGTGGGTCATCTCGCGGCCGACGATCAGCTTCTGCTGGTTGCCGCCGGACAGGGAGGAGGCGGTGACGTCGATGCCGGGGGTGCGGACGTCGTACGCCTCGACGATCCGGCGCGTGTCCTCCTGCGCGGCCTTCGGATCGAGCCATACGCCCTTGGCGTTCGGCTTCTCGGTGACGTGCCCGAGGATGCGGTTCTCCCAGAGGGGGGCCTCCAGAAGCAGTCCATGACGATGGCGGTCCTCGGGGATGTACCCAATCCCCTGCTCACGGCGCTTACGCGTGTTCCAGCCGGTGATCTCCTCCTCGGCCAGCGTGATGGTGCCGGAGTCGGCGGCCTTGAGCCCGATGAGCGCATCGACCAGCTCGGTCTGCCCGTTGCCCTCGACACCGGCGATACCCAGCACCTCACCGGCGTGAATGGTGAAGGTGATGTCGTCGAGCAGCGCCTTGCCCCCGAACGCCTCCAGCCGCAGCTTCTCCACGCCGATGACCGGACGATCGGTGACCGTCGACTCGGCGGTCTCCGGCGTGGGCAGCTCACTGCCGACCATCATCTCGGCGAGCTGACGCGAGGTGGTCTCGGCAGGAACGGCGGTCCCCACGGTGGTCCCCCGCCGAATGACGGTGATCTCGTCGGCGACCGACAACACCTCGCCCAGCTTGTGCGAGATGAAGATGACCGACAGCCCTTCGGCCCGCAGCTCACGCAGGTTGTCGAACAGCGCGTCGACTTCCTGCGGCACGAGCACAGCCGTCGGCTCATCCAGAATCAGAGTGGTCGCACCCCGATACAGAACCTTCAGAATCTCCACCCGCTGCCGGGCGGCGACACCGAGCTCCTCAACCAGCACATCGGGCCGCACCCCCAGCCCGTACCGCTCGGAGATCTCCTTGATCTTCTTCCGGGCCCTGCCCCCGATGCCGTACAGCTTCTCGCTGCCCAGCACGACGTTCTCAAGGACCGTCAGATTGTCGGCGAGCATGAAGTGCTGATGCACCATGCCGATGCCGCGGGCGATGGCGTCGGCGGGACTGCCGAAGCTGACCTGCCGTCCGTCGATCGCGATGGTGCCCTCGTCCGGCTTCTGCATGCCGTAGAGGATCTTCATCAGCGTCGACTTGCCGGCGCCGTTCTCTCCGACGAGGGCGTGGACGGTGCCCTTGCGGACCGTGAGGTGGATGTCGTGGTTGGCCACGACGCCCGGGAAACGCTTTGTGATCCCGGCGAGCTCGACGGCGGTCACCTGACCGTTGACCGCCGCGCCGGCCGGAGGGCTGCTGGACGCGTTGATGGCGCACTCTCCTGGGGACGGGGGTCGTCTACGCGCGTAGCGCCCCTACGGCATTCAAAGGGGCCGACGCATCGCTGACAACGGGGTACGGGGAGAAGCCTCCCCGCACCCCGTTGAGCGGACGTAACCCCGCGGTTACACGCTGCTCAGGGTCTCGATATTCAGCTGGACTTGACCTTGATCTCGCCGCTGATGATCTTCTCCTTGGCCGTCTCGATGGCTTCCTGGAGGGCAGCGTCGTCCGCGAACTTCGGGTTGGAGTCCGCGAGACCGACCTCGCCGCTCTTCAGATCGCCACGAACGATACCGGTCTCGGGCTTACCGTCCTCGACCGACTTCGCCAGGTTGTAGACCGCCTTGGCGACGTCCTTCGTCGCCGAGGTCAGGATGGATTCCTTGTACGTGGCGAGCGCTGCCTGCTTGTACTGGTCGGAGTCGACACCGATCGCCCACACCTTGTTGGCGGCGGCAGCCTCGATGACACCCTGACCCGACAGACCGGCCGCCGCGTACACGACGTCGGCCTTCTTCTCGATCTGCCCCTCGGCGGCCGACTTGCCCTTGTCGGGGCTGGAGAAGCCGCCTTCTTCCGCGGTCTGCGTCAGATACTGCGACAGGACCTTGACCTTCGAGTTGGTGTCCTTGACACCCTGCTCGAAGCCGGCCTGGAACTTGTGAATCAACGGGATATCCACACCGCCGACAAAGCCCACGGTGTTGGTCTTGGTGCTCTTGGCGGCCGCCACACCGGCGAGGTAGGAGGCCTCCTCCTCGGAGAACACCAGGTCGGCCACGTTGTCCGCCTGGACCTGGGAGTCGTCGACGATGCCGAAGGTGGTGTCCGGGTACTTCTCCGCGACCTCCTTGACGGCCGGCGCGTACGCGTAGCCGACGCCGATCACCGGGTTGTAGCCCTGCTTCGCCAGCGAGGCCAGCCGCTGAGCCTTGTCGGCGTCCGTTTCCCCGTCGGTGGGCTCGACGTCGTCCGTCTCGTACCCGAACTCCTTCTTCGCCTGCTCCAGCCCCGCGAAGGCGGCGTCGTTGAAGGACTGGTCGCCCTTGCCGCCGACGTCGTACGCGATGGCGAGGCCCTTGTCGCCGTCCGACTCCGACGAGGCGGAGGTGGACGTACCGCCGCAGGCGGACAGAACGAGGGCGAGGGAGGCGGTCGCTGCGCCCGCGACCGCGAGGCGGGAAACCCGGCGCATGTTGTGGTGCTCCTGTCGTACGAGCGCCGGACGGTTCAGCTACGGCGCTGGCTTCGCCGCAGATTAACGCGCGTAGACAAGCCTGAAAACCCCTTCTGTCCACCTTGTTATCCGCCCGTGCCCTGCGCTTCGCGGAGCCCGGCGCTGATCAGGTGCCGCGGGTTGGTGCCGCCCGGGGGTGGGTCACGCGGCCCGGCGCTGACGGGGTGCCGCCTGCGCCCACCCGTGCCGCCCCAGGCGGCACGCATGCCCGCAGCTTGGCGGGACGGCAGCCTGCCGCCGGCTGGGTGGGCACCGCCCCCGCGGCACGCATGCCCGCAGCCGGGCGGGACGGCGGCGCGCAGCTACGGCGAGGGCGGCGCGCCACCGCGCTC
>NZ_JBQQBS010000077.1:0-41289 GCF_052245395.1 Streptomyces sp. 4N124 | reverse complement strand
CGCCGGACATTCTGCACGCGTATCTGCAGCAGGGCGGGCGGCCGGCGTTCGAGGTGCGGGCGGTACTGGCGGCCACCCTGTCGCCGACCTGGGGCGTGTACAGCGGCTACGAGCTGTGCGAGAACGTTCCGCTGCGCGAGGGCAGCGAGGAGTACCTCGACTCGGAGAAGTACCAGCTCAAGCCCCGCGACTGGGAAGCGGCCGAACACGCGGGAGCCACCATCACCCCGCTCATCACCCAGCTCAACACCATCCGCCGGGCGAATCCGGCGCTGCGGCAGTTGCGTGATCTCCATTTCCACCACGCCGACCAGGAATCGGTGATCGCGTACTCGAAGCGGAGCGGATCGAACACGGTTCTGGTGGTCGCGAACCTCGACCCTCACCACACCCAGGAGGCCACGGTCTCGTTGGACATGCCGCAACTCGGGCTGGACTGGCACGAGTCGGTGCCGGTGCGCGACGAGCTCACCGGCGAGACCTATCACTGGGGCAGGGCCAACTATGTGCGTCTCGAACCGGGCAGGAGGCCCGCGCACATCCTGACCGTCCTGCGACCGTCCACCCCGCAGATCGGAGGGTCACCCACATAATGATCGTCAACGAGCCCGTCCCGGACACCTTCGAGGACACTCCGGCCAGGGACCGCGACCCGGACTGGTTCAAACGAGCCGTCTTCTACGAGGTCCTCGTCCGCTCCTTCCAGGACAGCAACGGCGACGGCGTCGGTGACCTGAAGGGCATCACGGCCAAACTGGACTATCTCCAGTGGCTGGGCGTGGACTGCCTGTGGCTGCCGCCGTTCTTCAAGTCACCGCTCAGGGACGGCGGCTACGACGTCTCCGACTACACGGCCGTCCTGCCGGAATTCGGTGACCTCGCCGACTTCGTGGAATTCGTCGACGCCGCCCACCAGCGCGGTATGCGCGTCATCATCGACTTCGTCATGAACCACACCAGCGACCAGCACCCGTGGTTCCAGGAGTCCCGCGCCAACCCCGACGGCCCCTACGGCGACTACTACGTCTGGGCCGACGACGACAAGCAGTTCCAGGACGCCCGGATCATCTTCGTCGACACCGAGGCCTCCAACTGGACCTTCGACCCGGTCCGCAAGCAGTACTACTGGCACCGGTTCTTCTCCCACCAGCCGGACCTGAACTACGAGAACCCCAATGTGCAGGAGGAGATGATCTCCGCCCTGCGGTTCTGGCTGGACCTCGGTATCGACGGCTTCCGCCTGGACGCGGTGCCGTATCTGTACCAGCAGGAGGGCACCAACTGCGAGAACCTTCCCGCGACCCATGATTTCCTCAAGCGGGTCCGGAAGGAGATCGACGCCCACTACCCGGACACGGTGCTGCTGGCGGAGGCGAACCAGTGGCCGGAGGACGTCGTCGACTACTTCGGCGACTATGCGTCGGGCGGCGACGAATGCCATATGGCGTTCCATTTCCCGGTGATGCCACGGATCTTCATGGCCGTACGCCGGGAATCCCGCTACCCGGTCTCCGAAATTCTGGCGAAGACCCCGGCGATTCCCTCCAACTGCCAGTGGGGCATCTTCCTGCGCAACCACGACGAGCTGACCCTGGAAATGGTCACCGACGAGGAACGCGACTACATGTGGGCGGAATACGCGAAGGACCCGCGTATGCGCGCCAACATCGGCATCCGCCGCCGCCTCGCGCCCCTGCTGGACAACGACCGCAACCAGATCGAGCTGTTCACGGCCCTGCTGCTGTCCCTCCCCGGCTCGCCGATCCTCTACTACGGCGACGAGATCGGCATGGGCGACAACATCTGGCTCGGCGACCGTGACGCCGTCCGCACGCCGATGCAGTGGACCCCGGACCGCAACGCGGGCTTCTCGTCGTGCGACCCGGGCCGGCTGTTCCTGCCGACGATCATGGATCCGGTCTACGGCTACCAGGTCACGAACGTCGAGGCGTCCATGTCCTCGCCCTCGTCGCTGCTGCACTGGACCCGCCGCATGATCGAGATCCGCAAGCAGAACCTGGCGTTCGGCCTCGGCTCGTACACCGAGCTGCCGTCCTCCAACCCGGCGGTGATCGCGTTCCTGCGCGAGTACGAGGACGACCTCGTCCTGTGCGTGAACAACTTCTCCCGGTTCGCCCAGCCCACCGAGCTGGACCTCAGCCGGTTCAAGGGACGCCACCCGGTCGAGCTGTTCGGCGGCGTACGCTTCCCAGCCGTTGGTGAACTTCCGTACCTGCTGACCCTCGGGGGTCACGGCTTCTACTGGTTCCGGCTCCGCAAGGACCCCGCGTAGGCACTGCCGAACAACCCGGGCGGGGCGGTTTCTCCCGTCCCGCCCGGGGCACGCATCAGTAACACCCCGACCACTCCGGGGAAAGGACGCGACGCCATGTCGGAAGCCGTCACCCGTTCCGTCACGACCGAGTCAGGTCTCCTTGCGTCACTGGATCCCCTGCTCAGGGAGTGGCTGCCGCGGCAGCGCTGGTTCGCGGGGAAGGGACGTCCGGTCACCGGGTTCTCGCCGGTGGCGGCCACCGAGCTGCTGCCGGCCGGCGGAAAGCTGGGCCTGCACCATCTGCTGGTGCGCGCCCATCAGCCGATCACGCTGGGCGCCCCGCCCCACCCCGGAGACTGCTACCAGCTGCTGATAGGCGAGCGCGAGGCGCTTCCGCCGCGGCTTGCGCCCGCGCTGATCGGGCATGTGACCGAGGGCCCGCTCGCCGGACGGACGGTGTACGACGCCCTCTACGACCCCCGGCCGGGCGACGTGCTCCTGGAGGCGCTGCGCACCCGCGCCCGCGTCGGCACCATGCGCTTCGAACGGGACGTACAGCAGGAGATCCGCTCCGGCCTGGTGCCCCGGCTGGTGACCGCCGAGCAGTCCAACTCCTCGGTCGTCTACGGAGATACGTTCATTCTGAAGCTGTTGCGCAGGATCGTGCCCGGCGTCAATCCCGACCTGGAACTCCCGCTGGCGCTGGCCCGCGAGGGCTGCCCCCGGGTGCCCGCGCCGACCGCGTGGATGCTGGCGGACCTCGCCGACCAGACGTATGTGCTGGGCGTGCTCCAGCCGTTCATACAGGGCGCGGCGGACGGCTGGGAGCTGGCGCTGCGCGAGCTGGCCAAGGGCGAGGACTTCGCCGCCGAGGCCCGGGCGCTGGGGCGTGCCACGGCCGAGGTGCACACCGCGCTGGCCCGCGCGCTGCCCACGGTGACACTCGGCCATACGCAGCTGGAGCTGCTGGTCGACGGCATGGTCGAGCGGCTCGACGCGGCCGCGCAGGCGGTACCCGCGCTGCGCCCGTACGCACCCGGGCTGCGCTCCGCGTTCGAGGCGCTGGCCGATCTTTCCGCCGAGGGCCGCACCTGGACCGCGCAGCGCATCCACGGCGACCTCCATCTCGGCCAGTGCCTGCGCTCGCCCGCCGGTCAGTGGCGGCTGATCGACTTCGAGGGCGAGCCGTCCAAGCCGCTCGCCGAACGCCGGATGCCGCAGCCGCCCGTGCGGGACATCGCGGGGATGCTCCGTTCCTTCGACTACGCCGCCCACTCGGCCGACCCGCCCGCACCGGACTGGGCACGGACGTGCCGGGCCGCGTACTGCGCCGGGTACGCCGAGGCCGGCGGCGGCGATCCGCGCACCGACGCGGTGCTGCTGCGCGCCTACGAGACCGACAAGGCGATCTACGAAGTCGTCTACGAGGCCCGGCACCGCCCCGACTGGCTGCCGGTACCGATGTCCGCGGTACGCCGCCTCGCCGCGTCCGACTGACCCGACCAGACCAGACACACCAGACCCACCTCACTTGACCTTCGCCGAGGAGGCGCCGCCCGTGACCCCCCGCACCCCGTCCGACGATTCGAAGAAGACGGCAGAGGAGAACAGCGCCGCGCAGGAGACGAAGGCGGCGAAGCGTGTGAAGAAGGCCGCGGAGACGGCGGTGGAGAAGGCGGCTTCACCTGCCAAGAAGGCGGCGAAGAAGGTGGCCGGGAAGACCACGGACAAGAAGACCACGGCGAAGAAGGCCACAGCGAAGAAGGCGGCTGCCAAGAAGGCGACCGCCAAGAAGACCACCGCGAAGGCCGTCACCGCAAAGGCCACGACGAAGAAGGCCACGGCCAAGAAGGCACCCGCAAAGAAGACCGCAGTCAAAAAGACCGCAGCCAAGAAGGCACCCGCCAAGAAGCTCACCGCCAAGCAGGCGTCCCCGGTCCCGGCGGAGCCCGCCGCCCTCGTCACCGTCTCGCCCGCCGTCGACGCCACTGATCGCGAGCGGCTGCTCACCGGCACGCACCACTCACCGCACTCCGTGCTCGGCGCCCACCCGGTCCCCGGCGGTGTCGCGTTCCGTGCCTTCCGGCCGTACGCGCTGTCCGTGACGGTCGTCGCCGGTGATCTGCGGGCGGAGCTGCACGACGACGGGGACGGGTTCTTCTCGGGGCTGCTGCCGCTGCGGGAGGTGCCGGCGTACCGGCTGCTGGTGGCGTACGAGGGGACGGTGCAGGACACCGAGGACGCGTACCGCTTCCTGCCCGCGCTGGGCGATCTCGATCTGCATCTGATCGGCGAGGGCCGGCACGAACAGCTGTGGACGGCGCTCGGCGCGCAGCCGATGACGCACCAGGGCGTGGCCGGAACCCGCTTCACGGTCTGGGCGCCGAACGCGCAGGGCGTCAGCCTGGCCGGCACCTTCAACTTCTGGGACGGCACCGGGTATCCGATGCGCTCGCTCGGCGGTACCGGCGTCTGGGAGCTGTTCGTGCCCGGCATAGGAGAGGGCGAGCTGTACAAGTTCGAGATCACCCGCCCCGACGGTTCCCGGACCCTGCGCGCCGACCCGCTGGCCCGCCGCACGGAGGCCCCGCCGAACACGTCCTCCATCGTGGACGCCTCGCACCACGAGTGGGGCGACGAGGAGTGGCTGGCCAGGCGCGGTCAGGCCCCCGCGCACGAGGCGCCCTTCTCCGTCTACGAGATCCATCTCCCCTCCTGGCGCGCCGGCCTGACATACCGTCAACTCGCCGAGCAGCTACCGGCCTACGTCAAGGACCTCGGCTTCACCCACGTGGAGCTGATGCCGGTCGCCGAGCACCCCTTCGGCGGCTCCTGGGGCTACCAGGTCACCGGCTTCTACGCGCCGACCGCCCGCCTGGGCACCCCCGACGACTTCAAGTACCTGGTGGACGCCCTGCACCAGGCCGGCATCGGCGTCCTGATGGACTGGGTCCCGGCGCACTTCCCGCGTGACGACTGGGCGCTGGCCGAGTTCGACGGCCGCACGCTGTACGAGCACGAGGACCCGCTGCGGGCCGCCCACCCCGACTGGGGCACCCTCGAGTTCGACTACGGCCGGCGCGAGGTCCGCAACTTCCTTGTCGCCAACGCCGTCTATTGGTGCGAGGAGTTCCACATCGACGGGCTGCGGGTGGACGCCGTCGCCTCCATGCTCTACCTCGACTACTCGCGCGAGCCGGGCCAGTGGCTGCCGAACGAGCACGGCGGCCGGGAGAACCTGGACGCGGTCGGCTTCCTCCAGGAGATGAACGCCACGGTCTACCGGCGGGTGCCGGGCGTCGTGACGATCGCGGAGGAGTCGACGGCCTGGGACGGCGTCACCCGCGCCACGCACCACATGGGCCCGGGCGGCTTCGGGGGCCTCGGGTTCGGCCTGAAGTGGAACATGGGCTGGATGCACGACTCGCTGGACTACATGGCCCATGAGCCGGTCCACCGCAAATTCCACCACCACGAGATGACCTTCTCGATGGTCTACGCCTACAGCGAGAACTACGTCCTGCCGATCTCCCACGACGAAGTCGTCCACGGTAAACGAGCCCTGGTGTCGAAGATGCCCGGCGACTGGTGGCAGCAACGCGCCAACCACCGTGCGTACCTGGGCTTCATGTGGGCCCACCCCGGCAAGCAACTCCTCTTCATGGGCCAGGAGTTCGCCCAGGGCGCCGAATGGTCCGAGGCGCACGGCCCGGACTGGTGGCTGCTGGACCCGGCATACGGCGCGGAGGCCGACCACCGCGGCGTCCGTGACCTGGTCCGCGACCTCAACACCGTCTACCGGGCCACCCCGCCCCTCTGGCAGCTCGATACCGAACCGTCGGGCTTCCAGTGGGTGGTGGGGGACGCCGCCGAGGACAACGTCTTCGCCTTCCTGAGGTACGACACGGAGGGCACCCCCCTCCTGTCCGTCTCCAACTTCTCCCCGGTGGTCCGCCCCGACTACCGCCTCGGCGTCCCCGACACCATCCCCGCCTGGCACGAAACCCTCAACACGGACGCGGCGAAGTACGGCGGCGGCGACGTCACCAACCCCGACCCGATCAAACCGGAGCCACAGGGGTGGCACGGCCGCGCGGCAAGCATCCGCGTGACCCTGCCACCGCTGGCCACCGTGTGGCTACGCCCGGCCTAGCGCCTTCGGCAACTGCCCTGTGTGCAGCACCCCGAGCCGCTGTGTGGCCCGGGTCAGGGCCACATACAGGTCGCTCGTGCCGTACGACCCCGGCTCGACCACCAGTACCGAGTCGAATTCGAGCCCCTTCGCCTGACGCGGGTCGAGGAGTACGACGGTCCGCGTCAGGTCGGGCTCGGCGCCCGCTGTCACCCCGTCCAACTGCGCCGCCAGTCTGCGGTGCAGCGGGCGGGGGGCGATGACCGCGAGCCGGCCCTCGGCGGGGGTCAGCTCCTCGACCGCCTTGGCGACCGCGCCGGGCAGGTCGTCGGTGGCCCGCACCCAGGGCCGTACCCCGGTCGAGCGCACCGAACTCGGCGGCTCGAAGTCGGGGTTCTCGGCGCGCACCACGGCAGCCGCGAGGTCCATGATCTCGGCGGGTGTGCGGTAGTTGACGCCGAGGCGGGTGTGCTCCCAGCGGTCCTCGACATAGGGCTCCAGGATCTTCGCCCAGGAACCCACTCCCGCCGCCTCCGCCGTCTGCGCCGGATCACCGACCAGCGTCATCGACCGGGTCGGGCTGCGCCGCATCAGCAGCCGCCACGCCATCGGCGACAGCTCCTGCGCCTCGTCGACGATGATGTGGCCGAACGCCCAGGTCCGGTCGGCCGCCGCGCGCTCGGCGGTGCTGCGGTGGTCGTCCTCCTCCTGGCGTTCGGCGAACCGCTCGGCGTCGATGATGTCGTGCGCGGACAGCACCTCGGAGGCATCCGGGTCATAGTCCTGCTTGTCCTCGAACTCGTATGTACGGGACGCGTACGACACGTCGAGCACGCCCTGCGCGTACGAAACCTGCCGCTCGCGTTCCCGTTCCGCCTTCAGCCGCGCCAACCGGTCGTCCTCGCCCAGCAGTTCGGCCGCCTCGTCGAGCAGCGGTACGTCCGCCACCGTCCACGCGCGCGTCACCGGGCGGCGGATGGCGGCCGCGTCGGCGTCGGAGACGTACCCCTCGGGCTCGGCCAGGAAGTCCGCGACCAGGCGGCGCGGGGTGATCCTGGGCCACAGCTGGTCGATGGCGGACCAGACTTCGGGGTTCTCGGCGAGTTCGTCGCGGATCTGGGTGATGTCGGCGGCGTCGAGGAGGCTCGTGCCGTCGTACGGGTCGGTGCCGACGCGTTCGGCGTACAGCTCGGTGAGCGTGTTGAGGACATGGCCCTCGAAGTGCTCGCGGGCCGCGTTGTGCGGCAGCTTGGCGGCGCGGGTGCGCTCGCGGGCGACGCCGACCAGGCCGTCGTCGAGCATCAGGATCTCGCGGTCGTGCTCGATGGCGATCACCGGGTCGGGGAGGGCTTGGCGGTCGCGTACGACCCTTGCCAGTACGTCGGCCATCTCCGCGCGGCCCTTCACCGCCGCCGCCTCGGGCGTGTCCGTCGCCGTCGCCTTCACGCCGGGGAACAGCTCACCGACCGTCGCGAGGAGCACGCCGGTCTCGCCCAGCGAGGGCAGCACCTCGCCGATGTAGCCGAGGAAGGCGGGGTTGGGGCCGACGATCAGGACGGCCCGCTTGGCGAGCAGTTCGCGGTGCTCGTAGAGGAGATAGGCCGCCCGGTGCAGGGCCACCGCCGTCTTGCCGGTGCCCGGACCGCCCTCCACCACCAGCACCCCGCGGTGCGGTGCGCGGATGATCTCGTCCTGCTCGGCCTGGATGGTCTGCACGATGTCGGTCATCCGGCCGGTGCGAGCCGAGTTGAGCGCGGCGAGCAGGACCGCGTCGCCGGCCGGGTCCTCGTGGCCGGTGCGGGTGGCGTCGCCGACGTCGAGGAACTCGTCGTGCAGGTCGGTGACCCGGCGGCCGTCGGTGCTGATGTGCCGGCGGCGGCGCAGGCCCATCGGGGTGTGGCCGGTGGCCAGATAGAAGGGGCGGGCGACATCGGCTCGCCAGTCGATCAGGACCGGGGTGCGTTCGGCGTCGTCGGTGCGCAGGCCGATCCGGCCGATGTGGTGGCTGACGCCGGAGGTGAGGTCGATCCGGCCGAAGCAGAGCGAGCCCTCCACCGCGTTCAGCGCGGCGAGCAGACCCGAGCGTTCGGCGACCAGGATGTCCCGCTCCAGGCGGGCCTGCCTGGGCGTGTCGCTCTGGGCGAGCGCGTCCGTGACGGAGTCCTCGGTGTCACCGCGCAGCGCGTCCACGCGCGCGTACAGGTTGTCGATGAATTCCTGCTCGCGGCGCATTTCATCATCTGGAAATTCGCTGTTTGACAATTCCACTCCCGCCCGGATATACTGTGCTCGTTGAACTTCTCCGCGACTCAATTGCCCTGAAGTCGCGAACCATTAAATATACGCAAAGAAATCCCCCGGGCGCAATTACCCGGGGGATTTCTCTGTATTGCGTCAGGTCAGATGACGTCCGCCAGCTCCTCCATGAGCCGGCGCTTGGGCCGGGCTCCCACCATCGCCTTCACGGGCTCGCCACCCCGGAAGACCATGAAGGTCGGCATCGACAGCACCTTGTACGCGTTCGTGGTCTCCGGGTTGGTGTCCACGTCCAGCTGGACCACCTTGAGCCGGTCGCCCTCCTCCGCGGCGAGCGCGCTGAGCACCGGTCCCATCTGCCGGCAGGGCGGACACCAGTCGGCGGTGAACTCGACCAGCACCGGCAGCTCCGCCCCGATCACCTCCGCCTCGAAGTCCGCATCCGTCACTTCGGCCACACCCGCCGCCTTGATCACAGCCCCTGCCCTCCCAGTTCGCACAACGGTGATTCACCCTCGGCCAGGGCCAGCCGCACGCCGATCTTCGCCCGCACCGCCCGCAGCTCGCCGATCAACGCGTCCAGCTCGTCCAGCTTGCGCCGGTAGACCGCGATCGACGCAGGGCACTCGTCGCCCTCGGGGTGCCCGGCGCGCAGGCACTCCACGAAAGGCCGGGTCTCCTCCAGGTCGAACCCGAAGTCCTGCAGCGTCCGGATCTGCCGGAGCAGCTGCAGGTCGTCCTCGTCGTACGTCCGGTATCCATTGCTCCCGCGCCGCGCGGGCAGCAGACCCCGCGACTCGTAGTACCGCAGCGTCCGCGTCGTGGTCCCGGCCCGTGCGGCCAGCTCGCCGATTCGCATGCCTACGAACGTAGTCCTTGACGCGGACGTCAAGGCAACAGCGGTTTCCGCTGCACCGGGGAGGTCAGGACGATCGACGTCGTCGTGCGGCCCAGGGCGGAGACCGCTTCGAGGACCTCCTCCAGGTGGACCGTGTCCCGGACGGCGACCTTGAGGATCCAGCAGTCCTCGCCGACCACATGGTGCACCTCGGTGATCTCGGGACGCTCCATCAGCTCCAGGGTCCTGGGGTGCTTCAGGTTGTAGCCGCCGTGCGGGTTCACGCGGATGAACGCCTGGATGCCGTAGCCGAGGCGGGCCGGGGCGACATGGGCGCCGTAGCCGCTGATCACGCCCGCCGCCTCCAGCCTGCGTACCCGCTCGGTGACCGCCGCCGGGCTGAGGCGCACCCGGCGGCCCAGTTCGCTGAGCTTGATCCGGCCGTCGGTCTGGAGGAGCTCCAGGATCTGCCGGTCCAGCGCGTCGAAGGCCACCGATGTTTCCTCGGCCGTCGTGCGCAGATGCCGAGGTTCTTTCGGCGCTGCCGCCGGAACTCCCATGCTTCCCCCTTCAGGACGTGCGGATACGCCGGGAGAATTATGGTCATGGAAAACGCCCGAGAGGTACTGGTCATCGGCGGGAGCCGCTATTTCGGCAAGCGACTCGTCGCGCGGTTGCTGGCCGCCGGGGACCGGGTGACGGTCCTCAACCGCGGCTCGTCGGCGCCTCCGCCCGGCGCGCTGCACCTCGTCGCCGACCGGAACGACGAGAAGTCCCTGACGGACGCGCTCGGTTCGCGCACCTTCGACGTGGTCGTCGACCAGGTCTGCTACACCCCACGGCAGGCGGCACTCGCCCGCCGGGTCTTCGCCTGCCGCACCCGGCGCTATGTGATGACATCCACGGTCGAGGTGTACGAGTACGAGGACTCGATCGCGCTCGTACGGGAAGACGCTGTCGACGCTCGCGAGATGCCCGTCGATCTCGGACTCCCCTGGGACGACCCGGAGTTCCTCGACCGCCACTACGGCGAGGGCAAGCGGCAGGCCGAGGCCGTGTTCGCCGCCGCCCCGGAGTTTCCGTACACGGCCGTCCGGGTGGCCCATGTGCTGGGCGGGGACGACGACTTCACCGGAAGGCTGGAGCACTACGCCTCCCGCATCCGGGCCGGTGAGCCGATCGCCGTACCCGCCGCGAACCAGCCCGCCACCTACATCCACGTCGAGGAGATCGCCGACTTCCTGGCGTGGGCGGCCGGCGAGGACTTCACCGGTCCGGTGAACGCCGCCTCCCACGGCGTACTGACCACCGAGGAACTGTGCACGGCGGTGAGCGCGCAGCTGGCCGAGGGCAAGGTCGCCCTCCAGTGGGTGGAGGTCGGCGAGGTCTCGCCGCTCTCCTTCTTCCGCTCCTACGGCATGGACAACTCCCGGGCCACCCGGCTCGGTTTCACCTTCGGCGACGTACGGCAGTGGCTGCCGAAGGCGGTCGCGGAGACGCTGGGAAAGGGTGACTGACGTGCGGTTCCGCAGACTCGGTGGCCTGCGCGTGAGCGCGATCGGGCTCGGGGCCATGCCGCTGTCCATCGAGGGCCGCCCGGACGAGACACGGGCGCTGGCCACGGTGCACGCGGCGCTCGACGCGGGTGTGACGCTGCTGGACACGGCGGACTCCTATCACCTGCCGGGCGACGCACCCGGCCACAACGAGCAGCTGGTCGCCCGGGCCCTCGCGACATACGGCGGTGACACGGCGGACGTGCTGGTGGCCACGAAGGGCGGGCGTGGTCGCCCTGCCGACGGCAGCTGGACGGTGACGGGCTCCGCGCGGCACCTGAAGGCCGCCGCCGAGGCTTCGCTGAAGCGGCTCGGGGTGGAGGCGATCGGCCTCTATCAGCTGCACAAGCCGGACCCCGCCGTCCCCTTCGAGGAGTCTGTCGGCGCACTACGCGAACTGCTCGACGAGGGCAAGATCCGGCTGGCGGGTGTGTCCAACGCGGACGCGGGTCAGATCCGCCGGGCCCACGCGATCCTCGGGGACCGGCTGGTCTCGGTGCAGAACCAGTACTCACCCGCCGTGCGCGACAGCGAGGCGGAGCTGCGGCTCTGTGCCGAGCTGGGGCTGGCGTTCCTGCCGTGGAGCCCGCTGGGCGGTATCTCCCGCAGTTCGCTGGACGGACCGTCCCGGCCTGCGGGGACCGACCGCTTCGGCGCGTTCCATGCGGTGGCGAAGGAGCGCGGGGTCAGTCCCCAACAGGTCTGCCTGGCCTGGCTGTTGGCCGCGTCCCCGACGGTGATCCCGATTCCCGGAGCAAGCCGACCGGAGACGATCAGGAACTCGGCGGCAGCGGCGAACCTGGTGCTGAGCGCGGAGGAACTGGCCCGGCTGACGGTGCCGGAAAGCGCCCCGTAAGGGGCGCGACAAGCCCCACCGGCCCGCAGGTTCATCACGGTGCTTCCGCGCCACCTACACCGAGCAACCGACGGGTCAACTCGTCGCGGTCGGAGAGGAGTTCGTCGAGGGCGGCGCGGACGTCCTCGGGCTCGGTGGACACCGATTCCCGCTCGGCCGCGATCAGCACGGAGCGCCGTACCAGCTCCTTGGTGAAGGAGGCGGTCGTGCCCTCGGTGCGGGCCACCACCTCGTCGGTGATCTCCTGGCCGAGGCCGAGGCCGGAGCCGTACAGACCGAGGAGGCGGGCGCGGCCCTCCGCGTCGGGGAGGGGGATCTCCACGGCGAGGTCGACGCGGCCGGGGCGCTGGACGAGGGCCGGTTCGAGGAGGTCGGCGCGGTTGGTGGTGAGGAGGAAGGCGACGTCGGCGTCGTCGCCGAGGCCGTCCATCTCGTTCAGTACCTGGAAGAGCAGGGGCTGTTCGCCGCCGCCGTAGTCGCGGGCCTCGGCGATCAGGTCGCAGTCCTCCAGGACGACGAGCGCGGGCTGCAGCATCCGGGCCAGGGCGCAGGCCGGGCCGATGGCCTCGATGCTGGTGCCGGAGAGGACCACCACCGTGAACTGCGGGAGGTGGGAGAGCAGATAGCGGATCGTGTGGGTCTTGCCGGTGCCGGGCGGGCCGTACAGCAGCAGTCCCCGCCGCAGATGCTGGCCGGCCGCGCGGAGTTGCTCGCGGCGCCGGGCGACGCCCACGACCTGGCGTTCCACGCACTCCAGGAGACCGTCGGGCAGCACGATGTCGTCGCGGGTCAGGCCGGGGCGGCGGTGGAAGCGGAACGGGCCGAGGCCGTGCCCGAACTCGGAGCCCTCGAAGGAGAGGACCTGGCCGCGGAAGACGTTGTGGGCGCGGATCAGCTCGTCGATCTCCTCCAGCAGCCGGTTCGCGAACTCCGTCTCCTGGGCGAGGACTTCGATCTCGACCTTGTTGCGCCCATACTCGTCGCGCGGTCCGCGCAGCAGCACCGCGAACCGTTCGTCGCCCTCCGCGCCGAGGTAGAAACCGCAGGAGACGCAGGCGAGTTCCGCGTCGGGCGAGACGGACAGGTGGGCGTAGTCGACGGCACCGATCACGAACCGTTCGTAGCGGTCGGCGGATTCGAGGATGTCGCCGAGGGTGAGGTCACCGTGGTGCATGGCACCGCGCATGCCGATCAGCTCGTAGGAGCGGCCCTCCGCGGCGAACCAGCGCTCCAGAGCGAGGTGGACGTTGGGCAGGTCGTAGGGCGCGTACGCCGCCTTGACCACCGGACGGTCGGTGGGCGCGGAACCGAGGTGCTCGCGGAGCCGCTTGCTGAGGTCGCGGTCACCGTCCCGGTCCTTGCGGTGCGGCCGGGCGACCGCCATCAGGAACTCGGTGAACAACTCGTTGACCTGGTCGATGGAGAGCGGCGACGCCTCCCGACCCGGTCCGTACCGGGCCTCGTACTCGTTCGAGCTGACGATCTCCACCTCGTGCGACTCCCCCATGCCTGCCTCCATGTACGCCGACGTCGAGCCCTCAGCGTGGGCCCGGACAGACAGGCGGGTCAAAGGAAATAGACCGAGCGGCCAGGCTACGGGGGAGCACCTGGCCGCTCGGGGTATGCGGAGCCTTTTTGCTATGCCTTCGCCAGCTCCTTCTCGCCGCCCTGCTCGGGCACCTCGGCCGCTGTGCCATGACCGTCGTCCAGCAGGGTCTGCTCGTCGAACGGGGCGTGGCCGGCGAGAACCTGGTCCACCCGCTCCCGGTCGATCTCCTTGGTCCACGTACCGATCAGCACCGTGGCGACCGCGTTGCCCGCGAAGTTCGTCAGGGCGCGGGCCTCGCTCATGAAGCGGTCGATGCCGACGATGAGACCGATGCCGTCGACCAGCGCGGGCTTGTGGGACTGGAGCCCGCCCGCGAGAGTGGCGAGACCGGCGCCGGTGACACCCGCCGCGCCCTTCGAGGCGACCAGCAGGAACAGCAGCAGCGGGATCTGCTCGCCGACCGACATCGGCGTACCCATCGCGTCGGCGATGAACAGGGACGCCATGGTCATGTAGATCATGGTGCCGTCGAGGTTGAAGGAGTAGCCGGTCGGAACGGTGATGCCGACCACCGGCTTGCTGACACCCAGGTGCTCCATCTTCGCGATGAGCCGCGGCAGCGCGGACTCGGACGAGGAGGTGGACAGGATCAGCAGGAACTCACGGCCCAGGTACTTGAAGAGCGAGAGGATGTTCATGCCCGCCACCACTCGCAGCAGCGCGGCGAGCACGATGAAGACGAACAGGAAGCATGTGATGTAGAAGCCGAGCATCAGCACGGCGAGGCTCTTGAGCGCGTCCAGACCGGCGGATCCCGTGACGGCCGCGATGGCACCGAAGGCACCGATCGGGGCGGCCCACATCACCATGGCGAGGACGCGGAAGACGAGGCGCTGGATGTGCTCGACGCCGCGCAGGACCGGCTGGCCGGTGTCCCCCATGGCCTGCAGCGCGAAGCCGACGAGCAGCGCGACGAGGAGGGTCTGCAGGACCTCGCCGCCGGTGAACGCGGAGACGATCGTGGTCGGGATGATGCCGAGCAGGAACTCCTCGGTGGTCTTGGCCTCCGTGACCTGCGCCTGTCCGGTCTCCTTGACCGCGTCGGTGACCGCGAGGCCCGTACCCGGCTCGACGATGTTGCCGACGACCAGACCGATACCGAGCGCGACCAGCGACATCACCGTGAAGTAGCCGAGCGCGATGCCCCCCACCGCGCCGACCTTCGCGGCCTTCCGCACCGAGCCGATGCCCAGCACGATCGTGCAGAAGATGATCGGCGAGATCATCATCTTGATCAGGTTCACGAAGCCGGTACCGATGGGCTTCAGCTCGACCGCGAAGTCGGGTGCGGCCAGACCGACGGTTATGCCTGCGGCTACCGCGATGATCACCGCGATGTAGAGGTAGTGGGTCCGGTCCCGTTTGGCTCGGGGTGCGGCAGGTGCCGTATCGGCTGCGCTGGTCACGGCGGCCTCCTTGACGTCGTCGTCGGCATCACCGGCGTGCGGCTCACGTCCGGGAGATTGCGGAGATTTAAGGGGATTTTTGGTGGATCACCCCGGGAGCGTCGCTTCCGGGTTGCCGTGACTATCTCCCGCCCTGTGAGGGCGGTCACCCTTCCGTTCATTTAGTTCATGCTTAACGTGAGGGGCACACTGACGACATGCACGTGCGCCTCCCGAGACCCCGCAGCCTGGCCGCCCAGCTCTTCGCTGTGCAGGCCGTGCTGCTCACGGTCGTGGTCCTCGGGTATGCGCTGTTCACCTATGTCGGCGACCGCGACCAGGCCGAGGACGCGGCGGGGCGCCAGGCCATGGGGGTGGCCCGCTCGGTCGCCGACTCCCCCTCGGTACGGGAGGCGATCCGCACCCCCGACCCCAGCGCCCGGCTCCAGCCGTACGCGCTGCAGGTCATAGAGGACGCCGACGTCGACTTCGTGACGATCATGAACACGAAGGGCATCCGCTGGACCCACCCCGACAAGAACCAGATCGGCCAGCGCTTCCTCGGCCATATCGAGCCGGCGCTGCGCGGCGAGTCCTTCACCGAGACCTATACGGGCACGCTCGGCCCGTCGGTCAGGGCGGTCACCCCGGTGTGGGACGGCGGGAGGGTCGTCGGACTGGTCAGCGCGGGTATCAAGGTCGAGGAGATCAGCAAGCGGGTCCAGGGCCAGCTGACCGCGCTCATCGGTGTCGCGGCCGGCGCCCTCGCCCTGGGCGCGATCGGCACGTACGTCGTCAATGCCCGGCTGCGCCGCCACACCCACGGCATGAACGCGGCCGAGCTGAGCAACATGCACGACTACCACCAGGCCGCCCTGCACGCCGTACGCGAAGGTCTGCTGATGCTCGACGGGCAGTACCGCGTCGCGCTGATCAACGACGGGGCGCGGGAGCTGCTGGGGGTGAGCGAGGAGGTGATCGACCGCTCGGTCGCCGAGCTGGGTCTGCCCGCACCGCTCACCGGCGCGCTGCTCGCGTCGGAGCCCCGGGTGGACGAGGTGCATCTGACGGCGGACCGGGTGCTCGTGGTGAACACCTCGCCGGTGTCGGGCGGCGAGCGGCGCGGAACCGTGGTGACCTTGCGCGACGTCACCGAACTCCAGTCCCTCATGGGCGAGTTGAACTCCGAACGCGGCTTCACCCAGGCGCTGCGCTCGCAGGCCCACGAGGCGGCGAACCGGCTCCACACGGTGGTCTCGCTGATCGAGCTGGGCCGCGCTCAGGAGGCCGTGGACTTCGCGACGGCCGAGCTGGAGCTGGCGCAGGCGCTGACCGACCAGGTGGTGGCCGCGGTGAGCGAGCCGGTCCTCGCGGCCCTGCTGCTCGGCAAGACGGCCCAGGCGAACGAGCGGGGCGTGGAGCTGGTGGTGTCGGAGGACAGCCGCCTGGACGACGGGCTGCTCCCCGAGTCCCTGCCCGCGCGGGATCTGGTGACCATCCTGGGCAACCTGATCGACAACGCGGTGGACGCGGCGCAGGGCAGCGTGCGGGCGCGGGTGACGGTGACGGCGTACACGGAAGGCGGCTCGGAGCTGGTGCTGCGGGTGTCCGACACGGGTGCGGGCGTCGATCCCGCGCATGCGGAGGAGGTCTTCCAGCGCGGCTTCTCGACCAAGCCGGCGGGGCCGGGCGGGCGAGGGCTTGGCCTGGCTCTGGTACGGCAGGCGGTCACCCGGCACGAGGGCGAGCTGACGGTGACGGGGGCGGCCGGGGGCGGCGCCCAGTTCCAGGTGCGGTTGCCGTTGAATAGCCCGGTGTCCGAGCGTGCGATGACCGGAGGTGGCGGATGACAGCGGCCCAGCAGCCCATCCGGGTCCTGGTCGTGGAGGACGACCCGGTCGCCGCCGACGCGCACGTCATGTACGTCGGCCGCGTCCCCGGCTTCGTCGCGGTCGGCAAGGCGCACACCGGCGCGGAGGCGCGGCGCGCGCTGGACCGTACGCCGGTGGATCTGCTGCTCCTGGACCTGCACCTGCCGGATGTGCACGGGCTGCAGCTGGCCCGCTCGCTGCGGGCGGCCGGCCATCACGCGGACGTGATAGCGGTGACGTCGGCGCGGGATCTGACGGTCGTCCGCGAGGGCGTCTCGCTGGGCGTCGTGCAGTACGTCCTCAAGCCCTTCACCTTCGCCACCCTGCGCGACCGGCTCATCAGATACGCCGAGTTCCACGCCGCGGCCGGCGAGGCGAGCGGCCAGGACGAGGTCGACCGCGCCCTGGCGACTCTGCGCGCCCCGAGCCCGGCCGCCCTGCCGAAGGGGCTGAGCGCCCCGACACTGGAGCGGGTCTCGGTGGTCCTGCGGGACTGCGCCGACGGCCTGACGGCGACGGGCGTCGCGGAGGAGGTGGGCATCTCGCGCATCACCGCCCGCCGCTATCTGGAACACCTGGTGGACGCGGGAAGGGCGGCCCGCAGCCCGCAGTACGGGACCGTGGGTCGCCCGGAGTTGCAGTACCGCTGGGTGAAGGGGCAGTAGAGCTGCTGCATAGTCATTGACCTGACTAGACCACTCCTCTTACGTTCACCGGGCAGCCATCCCGGCGCCACAACGAAGTGAGCCCGTAGGAGGACATGCCGTGCGCCCCACCGCCGCTCTGCTCACCACCGCCCTAGTTCTCACTGCCTCCGCCCTCACCGCCTGCGGCGGCGGATCCGGCAGCGACCCCGACACCGTGAAGGTCTCCTTCAAACAGTCCACGGACAACAACATCAAAGTGATGGACACGTTCCTCGCGGACATCAAGAAGCAGTTCGAGAAGGAGAACCCCGGCAAGAAGGTCGAGCTCGTCCCGATCAAAGCCCCGGACTCGGAGTACTACACCAAGGTCCAGCAGATGCTCCGCTCCCCCAAGACGGCCCCCGACCTGGTCTATGAGGACACCTTCCTCATCAACTCCGACATCATCAGCGGGTACCTGAAACCCCTGGACGACTATCTCGCCAAGTGGCCGGACTGGAACCAGTTCATCGACACGGCGAAGGCCGCGGCCCAGGGCGAGGACGGGAAGACGTACGGCGTCCCCGACGGTACCGACACCCGCGGACTCTGGTTCGACAAGGCGATCTTCGCGAAGGCCGGCCTGCCCGCCGACTGGCAGCCGAAGACCTGGAACGACGTCCTCGAAGCCGCCCGCACCATCAAGGAGAAGGTCCCCGGCGTCACCCCGCTCAACGTCTACACGGGCAAGCCCGCCGGCGAGGCCGCGACGATGCAGGGCTTCGAGATGCTGCTGTACGGCACGAACGACGGCAAGACCGACCCGCTGTACGACGAGTCGTCGAAGAAGTGGATCGCGGGCAGCCAGGGCTTCAAGGACGCGCTGGCGTTCGTGGAGACCGTCTACAAGGAGAAGCTCGGCCCGGACGTCGCCGACGCCCTCGACCCCAACTTCGGCACCCGCGTCCGCGGCGAACTGCTCCCCGAGGGCAAGCTCGGCATCAACCTCGACGGCTCCTGGCTTCCGCAGGACTGGCTGGAGGGCAGCGGGCACGAGTGGCCCGAGTGGTCGGAGAAACTCGGACTCGCCGCCATGCCCACGCAGAACGGCCAGGCGCCCGGCAAGGTCAGCATGTCCGGCGGCTGGACCTGGGCCGTCCCGGACAAGGCGGCCAACCCCGACCTCGCCTTCAAGTTCATCGAGACGATGCAGACCAAGGCGAACGCCCAGAAGTGGTACATCGCCAACTCCGGTATCGCCGTACGCAAGGACGTCGCCGCCGACCCCGAGTACGTCAAGGCGCAGCCCGGCATCAAGTTCTTCACCGACCTCGTCTCCAGCACGCACTACCGGCCCGCCTTCAAGGCGTATCCGCAGGTGTCCACCGCCATCCAGGAGGCGATGGAGGGCGTGACGACGGGTGACATGTCGGTTCGGGAGGCGGCGAGCGGGTACGACGACGCGCTCAAGGCGGCCACCGACGACCAGGTCGTCGAGAAGTGAACGGCGGCGACCGTACATGACAGCCGCCGCACCGCACGCGGGCCCGGAGACCGTCAAGTCCCCTCCGGGCCCGACGGGTTCACCCTCCGCGCCACCGGGCAACCATCACCTCCGCCGGGCCCTGACCCGTGCCCTCCCCGTCTCCCCCGCCCTCGTCCTGCTGGTCCTCTTCCTCGCGGGCCCGATCGCCTACTGCGCCTACATCGCCTTCACCGACCTCCAGCTCACCGGGCAGGCCGAGTCGTCGTTCGTCGGGTTCGAGAACTTCCGCAGGGCGTTCCAGGACGAGGCGTTCCTGAACGCCGTATGGCTGACGCTGGTGTTCACGGTGCTGTCGTCGCTGGTCGGCCAGAACACGCTCGGGCTGGCGCTGGCGGCGCTGATGCAACGCGCCTCCAAACCCGTCCGCACCCTGGTCGGCGGCATCGTGATCACGGCGTGGGTGCTGCCGGAGGTGGTCGCCGGGTTTCTGCTGTACGCGTTCTTCCGCCGCGAGGGCACGCTGAACGCCATCCTGGACTGGCTCCATCTCCCGTCCCAGAACTGGCTGTTCACGCTGCCGATCCTCGCGGTGTCCTTCGCCAACGTATGGCGTGGCACGGCGTTCTCGATGCTGGTCTACTCGGCGGCACTGAACGAGATCCCCAAGGAGATCACGGAGGCCGCCGAGGTGGACGGCGCGAGCGGCTGGCGCCGTATGTGGCACATCACGCTGCCGATGATCCGCCGTTCGATCGGCACGAACCTGATGCTCAACACCCTCCAGACGCTGTCCGTCTTCGGCCTGATCTGGGTGATGACCCGGGGCGGGCCGGGCGGCAAGAGCCAGACGCTCCCGCTGTTCATGTACGAGCAGGCCTTCCAGAACAGCCTGATCGGCTACGGCACCGCGGTCGCCCTGCTCCTGCTGCTGGTCGGCTCCGCCTTCTCCCTCGTGTACATGCGCCTGCTGCGGACGGAGGTCTGACGCCATGGCACTCACGCTCACGTCCCGTCGCAAGCGGCACAAGCTGGCCGCCGACGTGGGTCTGCTGGTGGTCGCCGCGGCCTTCTGTCTGCCGCTGGCCTGGGTGGTCCTGTCCGCCGTGGACCCGGACGCGAACCTTCAGGTGAAGGCCCCCGACGGGCTCACCTTCGACAACTTCGACGCGATCCTGACCCAGGACATCACCTTCACACCGCTGCTGAACAGCCTGATCCTGTGCGGCGGCGCGACCCTGCTGACAGTGGTCTGCGCGGCACTGGCGGCGTACCCCTTGTCCCGCTTCCGCTCCCGCCTGAACCGCCCCTTCCTGCTGACGATCCTCTTCGCGACGAGCCTGCCGATCACGGCGATCATGGTGCCGGTGTACGCGCTGTTCGTGCAGGTCGATCTGATCGACACCATGCAGGGCACGATCTTCTTCTTCGCGGCCTCCCAACTCCCCTTCGCCATCTGGCTGATGAAGAACTTCATGGACGGCGTGCCGAAGGAGCTGGAGGAGGCCGCGTGGACGGACGGTGCCTCGTCCTTCCAGTCGCTGATCCGGATCGTGCTGCCGCTGATGGGTCCCGGGGTGGCGGTGGTGACCGTGTTCTCGTTCGTGATGATGTGGGGGAACTTCTTCGTCCCGTTCATGCTCCTGCTGACACCGGACCAGATGCCGGCGGCGGTGAGCATCAACGAGTTCTTCGGGAACCGGGGGACGGTGGTGTACGGGCAGCTGGCGGCGTTCTCGATCGTCTACTCGACGCCGGTGATCCTGCTGTACGTACTGATCGCCCGCCGGCTGGGGGGAGGGTTCGCGCTGGGCGGGGCGGTCAAGGGGTGAGGGGTTCGGTTTGCGCCGCGGGCTCTCCCCCTGCACCTGCCCGACAGATGTGCGAACCGCGAGGTGCACAGGGAGCGAGCCGGCCGGACCGCCGTTGCGGGGTGACAGACGGACGGCACCGGGAAGCACGCCCGCATATGCCCCTCTACCTTGCCGTTCGCAAGGCGACCGCCCGCATCCCGGGCGGCCGGAGGACCGTACCGGCACCTCACCGGGCGCCCTTCGGCCACCTCGACAGTTTCGGACACCTGACCGAAACCGTACCTTCCTACAATCCGTGATCCTGGCCGAACAGACCGTAGTCACCGCATCGCCGCGCCCCTAGCTTGTGGCGCGTGCGCCGACCCCCAGCTCTGCCGAACCAGCCCGGTCCTCCCTTCAACGCCCCCGCCGCCCAAAGACTCCGTGCCGCCCTCGGCATGGGCCCCGAACATGTCGCCCGCGACTTGCGGGCCTCGTACGGCATGCCGTACGCCACCCCGGATCTCGTCATCGCCTGGGAACGCGGCGCCCTCTCCCCCAGCAGCCCCGAACTCACCGCGCTCGCGGGCGTGTTGTGGTGCTCGCAGGGTGAGCTGATCGGGCAGCCGCGGACCCTGCGCGAGCACCGCATCGCCCGTGGCCTCGCACCCGACGACGTCGCCCGTACCCTCGGGCTGGAACTCGCGGCGTATCTCCGGATGGAGGAGACCGGCGACTGGCGCGGCACCGACCGTCAGGCCGCCGTCCTCGCCTCCCTGCTCGACCTGTCGATCCCCGACTTCGCCACCGTCACCGGCCGCGACCCGAAACTGGCCGAGCTGCTGCGCAGCGCGGTGACGACACGCTGGCAGGCGTACGTCCGGCCGGTCGCGAAGCTGCTGCCCCTGGACCGGCGGCTCCTGGAGGTCACGCTCCAGGAGCTGTACGACGACTACCAGGGGCGGATGGTCGCCACGCTCAGCTGGGGCGGCGGCAGCGACGGCTCGGACCGGTCCGGCCGCGAGTTCCTCGACCGGATCCTGGACCTCTTCTGGACCAGGGTCAGTGATCGATCGCCGGGTGAAGTGTGAGCTGTCTAGAAGACAGACTCCGCCTCGTCCATACGGTCCTTCGGCACCGTCTTCAGCTCGGTCACCGCTTCCGCCAGCGGCACCATCTTGATGTCCGTGCCGCGCAGCGCGGTCATCTTGCCGAACTCGCCCCGGTGCGCGGCCTCGACCGCGTGCCAGCCGAAGCGGGTGGCGAGGACACGGTCGTACGCGGTCGGTACGCCGCCACGCTGGACGTGACCGAGGATGACCGGCTTGGCCTCCTTGCCGAGCCGCCGCTCCAGCTCGTACGCCAGTGCCGTACCGATGCCCTGGAACCGCTCGTGTCCGAACTGGTCGATCTCGCCGTGCCCGTAGTCCATGCTGCCCTCGGCGGGGTGGGCGCCCTCGGCCACGCACAGGACCGCGAACTTCTTCCCGCGGGCGAAGCGCTCCTCGACCATCTTGACCAGGTCGCCCGGGTCGAAGGCCCGCTCGGGCAGGCAGATGCCGTGGGCGCCGGCGGCCATGCCGGACTCCAGCGCGATCCAGCCGGCGTGCCGGCCCATGACCTCGACGACCATGACGCGCTGGTGCGACTCGGCGGTGGTCTTGAGGCGGTCCATCGCCTCCGTGGCGACGCCGACCGCGGTGTCGAAGCCGAAGGTGCGGTCGGTGGACGAGATGTCGTTGTCGATCGTCTTCGGTACGCCGACGACCGGCAGGCCGACGTCCGAGAGCATCCGGGCGGCCGTGAGCGTGCCCTCGCCGCCGATCGGGATGAGCGCGTCGATGCCGAACTCGCGCATCTCGTCCTCGGCCCCCTCGCAGGCCTCGCGCAGTCGGTCGCGCTGGAGGCGGGAGGAGCCGAGGATGGTGCCGCCGCGGGCGAGGATGCCGCTGACGGCGTCCAGGTCGAGGGTGCGGTAACGGCCGTCGAGCAGACCCGCGTAACCGTCCTCGAAGCCGATCACCTCGTCGCCGTAGTGGGCGACCGCTCGGTGCACGACCGACCGGATCACGGCGTTCAGGCCGGGGCAGTCGCCGCCTGCGGTGAGAACTCCGATACGCATCGTGCTGTGTCTCCTGCTCGCTGTTGACACCGGTGAGCCAGTCCGATTGTTTCACGTCGCTCAGAGTGAGGTGCCTACCCCGAAGCTGGCGGGCGCCTTATCCACCGGCAAGGGTATTGTCAAGAGGGTTCTGCTCACCCCGGTGGGCGATCTTTGCGAGCCGAAAAACCGACTGCCCACACCCCGGCAGACGGACCCCCAGACGAACCAGCAGACGAAACGGAGAGCACGCGTGACCCGCAGCGTGTACGTGACCGGTATCGACCGCGGCGACGGCCGCCAGGTCGTCGAGCTGGGGGTCATGGAACTGCTGACCCGGCAGGTCGACCGGGTGGGCGTCTTCCGCCCCCTCGTCCACGACGGACCAGACCGGCTCTTCGAGCTGCTGCGCGCCCGGTACCGGCTCTCCCAGGACCCGGCGACGGTCTACGGCATGGACTACCACGAGGCGTCCGCGCTCCAGGCCGAGCAGGGCGCGGACGAGCTGGTCTCCACCCTCGTCGACCGCTTCCATCTCGTCGCCCGGGACTACGACGTCGTCCTCGTCCTCGGCACCGACTACGCCGACACCCAGTTCCCGGACGAGCTGTCCCTCAACGCCCGGCTGGCGAACGAGTTCGGCGCGTCCGTGATCCCGGTGGTCGGCGGCCGGGGGCAGACCGCCGAGTCCGTGCTCGCCGAGACCCGCAACGCCTACCGCGCCTACGACGGCCTCGGCTGCGACGTCCTCGCCATGGTCACCAACCGGGTCGCCCGCGAGGACCGTGACCGCATCGCCGAGCGGCTCACCGACCGGCTGCCGGTGCCCTGCTACGTCGTGCCGGACGAGCCCGCCCTCTCCGCGCCGACCGTCTACCAGATCAGCCACGCACTTGGCGAAAAGGTGGTGCTCGGCGACGACTCCGGGCTCGCACGTGACGCGCTCAACTTCGTCTTCGGCGGCGCGATGCTGCCCAACTTCCTGAGCGCCCTGACCCCGGGCTGCCTGGTCGTCACCCCGGGCGACCGCGCCGACCTGGTCGTCGGCTCGCTCGCCGCGCACAGCGCCGGCACCCCGCCGATAGCGGGCGTACTGCTGACGCTCAACGAGGTGCCAAGCGACGAGATCCTCACCCTCGCCGCCCGCCTCGCCCCCGGCACCCCGGTCCTCTCGGTCTCCGGCAACAGCTTCCCGACCGCCGCCGAACTCTTCGGTATGGAGGGCAAGTTGAACGCGGCCACCCCGCGCAAGGCGGAGACCGCGCTCGGCCTGTTCGAGCGGTACGCCGACACCGGCGACCTGCTGAAGCGGGTCAGCGCCCCCAGCAGCGACCGCGTCACCCCGATGATGTTCGAGCACAAGCTCCTGGAACAGGCCCGCTCGGACATGCGCCGGGTCGTCCTCCCGGAGGGCACCGAACCCCGCGTCCTGCACGCTGCCGAGGTCCTGCTGCGCCGCGGCGTCTGCGACCTCACCCTCCTCGGCCCGGTCGACCAGATCCGCAAGAAGGCCGCCGACCTCGGCATCGACCTCGGCGACACCCAGCTCATCGACCCGGCCACCAGCGAGCTGCGCGACGGCTTCGCCGAGCAGTACGCGGCCCTGCGTGCCCACAAGGGCGTGACGGTGGAGCTGGCGTACGACGTGGTCTCCGACGTGAACTACTTCGGCACGCTGATGGTGCAGGAGGGCCTGGCCGACGGCATGGTGTCCGGGTCCGTGCACTCCACCGCTGCCACGATCCGCCCCGGCTTCGAGATCATCAAGACGAAGCCCGACGCCTCCATCGTGTCCTCGGTCTTCTTCATGTGCCTCGCCGACAAGGTCCTCGTCTACGGCGACTGCGCGGTCAACCCCGACCCGAACGCCGAGCAGCTCGCCGACATCGCCATCCAGTCCGCCGCGACCGCCCAGCAGTTCGGTGTGGAGCCGCGGATCGCGATGCTGTCGTACTCGACCGGTACGTCCGGCTCGGGAGCCGACGTCGACAAGGTGCGCGAGGCGACCGAGCTGGTACGGCAGCGCAGGCCCGACCTGAAGATCGAGGGGCCGATCCAGTACGACGCCGCCGTGGAGCCGACCGTCGCCCGCACCAAGCTGCCGGAGTCCGAAGTCGCGGGCCAGGCCAGCGTGTTGATCTTCCCGGACCTCAACACCGGCAACAACACCTACAAGGCCGTGCAGCGTTCGGCCGGCGCGATCGCCGTCGGCCCGGTCCTCCAGGGTCTGCGCAAGCCGGTCAACGACCTCTCCCGCGGTGCCCTCGTCCAGGACATCGTCAACACCGTCGCCATCACGGCGATCCAGGCCCAGACCCCGAGCGAGAAGGCAACCGCACAGTGAGCTCGTCCCGTGTCCTCGTCCTGAACTCCGGCTCCTCGTCGGTGAAGTACCAGCTGCTCGACATGCGCGACGGCAGCCGGCTGGCGGTGGGCCTGGTCGAGCGGATCGGTGAGGAGACGTCGCGGCTCAAGCACACCCCTCTGGCAACCGGCGAGTCACGTGAGTGGACCGGAGCGATGGCCGACCACGAGGCCGCGCTGAAGGCCGTATCGGAAGAGCTGACGAGGGACGGGCTCGGCCTCGATTCGCCGGAGCTGGCCGCCATCGGTCACCGGGTGGTGCACGGCGGGAAGCTCTTCACCGAGCCGACCGTGATCGACGACGCCGTCCTCGCCGAGATCGAGCGGCTGATCCCGGTCGCCCCGCTGCACAACCCGGCCAACCTCACCGGCATCCGCACCGCCCAGGCGCTGCGCCCCGACCTGCCCCAGGTCGCCGTCTTCGACACCGCGTTCCACACGACGATGCCGGAGTCGGCGGCGCGCTACGCGATCGACGTGAAGACCGCCGACGAGCACCGGATCCGCCGGTACGGCTTCCACGGGACGTCGCACGCGTACGTCTCCCGGGCGACCGCGGAGCTGCTGGGCAAGGACCCGTCCGACGTCAATGTGATCGTCCTGCACCTCGGAAACGGTGCGTCCGCTTCGGCGGTCGAGGGCGGTCGATGCGTCGACACCTCCATGGGGCTGACGCCTTTGGAGGGGCTGGTGATGGGTACGCGGTCCGGGGACATGGATCCTGCCGTCATCTTCCATTTGATGCGTGTTGGCGGAATGTCCACGGACGAGATCGACACTCTTCTCAACAAGAAGAGTGGTCTGATCGGTCTGTGCGGGGACAACGACATGCGGGAGATCCGCCGCCGGATCGACGAAGGTGACGAACAGGCGCAGCTGGCCTTCGACATCTACATTCACCGGCTGAAGAAGTACATCGGCGCCTATTACGCCGTACTCGGACGGGTGGACGCGGTCGCCTTCACAGCGGGAGTCGGGGAAAACGCGAGCCCGGTGCGGGAAGCTGCCGTGGCGGGCCTGGAGGCGCTGGGCCTGGCCGTCGACAGCGAGCTGAACGCCGTACGGAGTGACGAGCCGCGGCTGATCTCGCCGGAGTCCGCGCGGGTCGCCGTCGCCGTGGTGCCGACCGATGAGGAACTGGAGATTGCGACACAGACGTATGCGCTCGTGAATGGTTCTCGGAATCTCACCTGAGCGGCATCCCGCCCCTTTGTATTTTCCGCCAGACGGAATATTCCGCAGCGAAACAAACCGATAGGATCGCCCCCATGCGCCGTTCGAAAATCGTCTGTACTCTCGGCCCCGCGGTCGACTCCCACGAGCAACTCGTCGCGCTGATCGAAGCCGGCATGAATGTGGCCCGCTTCAACTTCAGCCACGGCACGCACGCCGAGCACCAGGGGCGGTACGACCGTGTCCGCGCCGCGTCCAAGGAGACCGGCCGCGCGATCGGCGTCCTCGCCGACCTGCAGGGCCCCAAGATCCGGCTGGAGACCTTCGCCGAGGGCCCGGTGGAGCTGGAGCGCGGTGACGAGTTCGTCATCACCACCGAGGACGTCCCGGGCGACAAGCAGATCTGCGGGACGACCTACAAGGGCCTGCCCGGTGACGTCTCCCGCGGCGACCAGATCCTGATCAACGACGGCAACGTCGAGCTGAAGGTGCTGGACGTCGAGGGCCAGCGGGTCAAGACGATCGTCATCGAGGGCGGTGTCGTCTCCGACCACAAGGGCATCAACCTGCCCGGCGCGGCCGTCAACGTCCCGGCGCTGAGCGAGAAGGACGTCGAGGACCTCCGCTTCGCCCTCCGCATGGGCTGCGACATGGTCGCCCTGTCCTTCGTGCGGGACGCCAAGGACGTCGAGGACGTCCACAAGGTGATGGACGAGGAGGGCCGCCGGGTCCCCGTCATCGCCAAGGTGGAGAAGCCGCAGGCGGTGGAGAACATGGAGGGCGTCGTGATGGCGTTCGACGCCGTCATGGTGGCCCGCGGTGACCTGGCCGTCGAGTACCCGCTCGAGAAGGTCCCGATGGTGCAGAAGCGCCTGATCGAGCTGTGCCGGCGCAACGCCAAGCCGGTGATCGTGGCGACCCAGATGATGGAGTCGATGATCACCAACTCCCGCCCGACCCGCGCCGAGGCCTCCGACGTGGCCAACGCGATCCTGGACGGCGCGGACGCGGTGATGCTGTCCGCCGAGTCCTCGGTCGGCGCCTACCCGATCGAGACGGTCAAGACGATGTCGAAGATCGTGGTCGCGGCCGAGCAGGAGCTGATGTCGAAGGGCCTCCAGCCCCTCGTCCCCGGCAAGAAGCCGCGCACGCAGGGCGGTTCGGTCGCCCGCGCCGCCTGCGAGATCGCCGACTTCCTCGGCGGCAGGGGCCTGATCGCCTTCACCCAGTCCGGCGACACGGCCCGCCGCCTGTGCCGCTACCGGGCTTCCCAGCCGATCCTCGCCTTCACGACGGACGAGTCCACCCGCAACCAGCTCACGTTGAGCTGGGGCGTCGAGTCCCACGTCGTCCCCTTCGTCAACAGCACCGACGAGATGGTCGACCTGGTCGACGGCGAAGTCCTCAAGCTGGGCCGCTTCAACGCCGGCGACACCCTCATCATCACCGCCGGCTCGCCTCCCGGGGTGCCGGGCACCACGAACATGGTCCGCGTCCACCACCTGGGCGGCGCGGCGAAGTAACGCAGGGGCCCTACAAGGGGCTTGTACGGCGGTGAGGGCGCTTCCTGTGGCAGGAGGCGCCCTTCGTCTCGTTCGCCGTGTGCTCGGTGGCTTGCGCCGGGTGTCACGCCTCGGCCACCGCCCGGAGGACGGCAGACGCCAGGGCGTAGAAGTTCTCCCGGTAGAAGCCCAGGCGGATGTTGAACGGCTCCTCCGCGAAGAGGCCACCGCGTTCGAGGAACATGGTGGGCGCGGCGGTCAGCGCGCTGTGCACCATGTGGAGTTCCTCGATGGTCATGCGGAAGTCGCGTGACTCCGTGTGCCGTCCTGCCAGGCGTTCCACGAGGGCCTCGACCGGCTCCCGACCCGCGCCGACCAACAGGGTCAGCTCCGTGTCACCGTGGTCCTGCTCGCTCAGGTGACTCAGCGCCTCGTACATCGCCGCCACCTGACGGGGCGTGAGCCGGGCGACGAACGCGTCGCCGTCGCGGGTCAGCTTCAGCTGAGTTCTCAACAGTCTCTCCCAGCTCACCTTGTGAGCGGTCGACAGGACTGTGCCCCCGCCGGGTCGAAACCCGGCGGGGGCACAGCCTTTTGCGGCTCCCGGAGAGGACTTGAGAGGGGGGCGCTTCGGCCGGTCCCGGCGTTCAGTCCTGCCAGCTGTGCAGACCGGGGACGGTCAGGTCGCCGCCGAACTGGCCGGCCTGCTGGACCTTCACCTTGGTGAAGTAGATCAGCGGGATGTTCAGCGGCGGCGGGTGCTTCGGGTCGAACGTGATCGGGATCAGGCCGAACAGGTTCCCGGAGATGGACTCCGTGTACATGATCGTCTTGCCGTTGCGGATCGTGGACGTCGTGCCCGCGCCCGCCTGCACGTGGTAGGTCTTGCCGGACTGCTTGTCCTTGACCGTCTGGTGCAGATCGCCGATGTCGGTGCCGTCGGAGATGACGTACTTCAGCACCTTCTTCTTGGTGCCGTTGGCGGTCCGTACCTCGACTATGCCCTGGTAGTCGGCGCCCTTCAGCAGCAGCGAACTGGCGTCCAGGAACCAGGGGTCGTCGGGCAGCGGCACCTTGTTGTCGACGCCGCCCTCCTCGTCCGTGGCGACCGGACAGCCGTCGGCGTCCGTGGTGGCGCTCGCGGACGGGGTCGGGGTGGCCGACTCGGCGGCCTGCTCGGCGGCCTCGGCTGCCTCCTCGACCGCCTTCTGCTTCTCCTCGGCCGTCTTCGACGCCGTGTCGGTCGTGTCCTTCACGGTGTCCTCGACCGTGTCGGTGACCTTCTCGGTGGTCTCCTTGACGGCGTCGGACGACGAGGACTTCGCGCTCTCGGAGGCCGACGCCGACGGGGTGGCCGACGGCGACGGGCTCGCGCTCGCCGACGCGCCCTGACCGCCGGTGAAGATGTCGGAGATCGCGTCTCCGATGTCCTCCAGCAGGCCGCCGCCGCTCTCCGACGGCGAGGGGCTCGGCGTGGCGGCGTCGCCGCCCGACTCCGAGCCGCCCGAGCCGCTCGCGGTGGCAGACGGCGTCGGCGTGGGCTCGTCGTCGGAACCTGAATCCGACGAAGAGTCCTTGCCGCCCGAGGAGTTGCCCTCCGTGGAGCCCGAAGTCCCGGTGTCCCCGGTGTCCCCGGTCGAGGACTCCGACGGCGACGGCTCCGCCTCCTCGGACTCGCTCGCCGAGGCCGACGGTGACGGGCTCGCGCTCGCCGACGCCTCGTCCTCGAGGGCCGCGACACATTCCTTGTACTCGTCCGCCGTGAGGCTCTTGGACGTCGGCTGGTCCTCGGCGAGTGCCAGCTTCGGTGTGAACCCCATCCCCATGAGGACCGCCGTAGGCATCGCCGCCAGGGCTATCGCTTTCCCGGCCGGCATCTGGAACCTGGTGAACAGCGGCTTCTTGGGTGCCGCATGGCGCGGCCCGGTTCTCACACGGGACTTGTCCACCTCAGTCCCGTGGGTCACCTCGTCAGCCGGCACTGTGCCTCCCGTTCGCCCCGTTCGCCGGGCTCGTTCCTGACAGATCGATCGGCTCACCCAGCGGATCGGCGCTCGGCCCGGTCAGGCCCTCGGGCGCGTCGCCCTCGCCCTTCCCGGTCTCCTCCGCCTCCGGCGCCGGCGGCTCACCCGGCACCCAGGCCACGGCCATCGCGCCGCCGACCATCGCCAGCAGGAAGCCGATGAGGAAGCCACCCAGGTTGGACACCGGGATGGAGACCAGGGCCAGCAGGATCGCCGCTACGCCCGCGAAGGTGCGTACGTGCTTCTGAAACCAGAGGCTGATGCCGAGCACGACGAGCAGCACGCCGATGATCAGGGACCCCGCGCCCGCGGTGGTCGCCATCGCCAGCGTCAGGTGACCGATCTGCAGATGTGCGTACGGGAAGTAGGCGATGGGGATTCCGCCGAGGAGGACGAACAGCCCGGCCCAGAACGGCCGGGTGCTCCGCCAGGCGCGGAACTGCAGCCTCCGGCGGCTGAACTGGCCGGTTGCGGCAGGAGTCTCGGCGCTCATGGAAAACAGCTCCCTGGTGCGGCTTTGCTGTGGTGGTGAGTTGTACTGGGTGTGAAGATCCCGCTTCTACGGTGACGGGCGGGGGCGCCACCGGCTCCCCCGCCCGTCATGGAGTGCTTAGTAGCACTCCTTGACACCCGTCGACAGCGACATCTTCAGGCCGCTGAGCTTGAAGGTTCCGGCAGTGGTGGCCCACGCCGTCTGCTTCACATCGGTCAGCGTGGCCCGGTCGGCCTGCTGCGCGAACCCGTACGGGTTCGAGGTCTCGTTGCTCTTCATGCCAGGACCCTTGTTGGCGTCCTTGGCGGCAACGCCGATGTCGATGTTCTCGAAGGTCGCGTTCGCCTCGAGTTCCTCGACGTCGATGTACAGGTTCTCGGCCTGCACCGGCGTACCGCCGCCGCCCGCCTTCAGCGTCAGGCTGACGGAACCGAGCAGCGGGATGTTCGGCGTGACCACGGACTGGCACATGTTCGTGATCGAGGCGTTCTTGAACGCCGAGACCGCGACGGGGTGAGCCGTCTTCTTGCCGTCGAGGGTGTACCCCGAGTCAATGGCCCCGTACTGGGAGAAGCCCGTGCCGACGAGCTTGTCGGCCGTGACCTTGAACGACTGCCCCGACACGCTGAACGACGCAGCGAGGGCGCCCTGCGCGAGAGCGATACCTATACACGCCGTGGCGGCGACGCTGGGCACCATGACCACAGCGAACCGCTTCCATCTGGTCCCGCCACGCACCTGGGACTCCATATTTCCTCCTTCTCGGACGTACATCTCCTGGCCCTGGCTGCCCCTGTCGAGTCGACGGCTCAGCCGGGCAGGGATGGGAGAAGTGCTACGTCCTCGGGAAGGGGAGCGCCCGCGCCCGGAAGCGCGAAACGCGCCTCGATCACCGGCGATCACCCCCGAGCGACAACCACTGGTCGCGCCTGACACGCATCACGCACAACCTTGCTGGACAGGCTTCGCCGGTAGGCGAAGACCCCCCTGCCCAAGAGCCGACGCCACTGCCGTCGGCTCTACTCGGTGGGGACCCTTGACTCCCGTCGACCCAACCGGCTGTCGGGGTACGGGAATGGACCGAGCGTCGCCGATCGTGGTGCATTCTCGCCGCCCGCACAAGGGGGTTCGTTACTCACTAGTAACGGCCGGATAACCGAACAACGACCCTCGGGTCTCGGGTGGCAACGCTGGGTGGCTCCAGAGGGGTGGACAAAGCCGTTGATCGCTGGACAGATTCCGACAGATCAACGGCTCTGACTTACTCGCAGTAACAGCGGCCGCGATTACCAAGATTTGGTAAAGCGCGGCCGCACTGGTCCTCTGTCGGCGAATCTTTCACTCGGGCATCACATGCCCCAGCGTTTAGCGACTGGTCAGAACGGGGCCCTCACCCCGGTCAGAACAGAGCGCGCGCCAACGCCCTGCGCGCCGCGATGACTCGCGGATCCTCGGCGCCGACGACCTCGAAGAGTTCGAGCAGCCGCACCCGTACGCCCTCCCGCTCCTCGCCCGCCGTGCGCTGCACGGTGTCGATGAGCCGCCCGAACGCGTCCTCGACATGCCCGCCCACCAGATCCAGGTCGGCGGCGGCGACCTGCGCCTGCACATCACCCGGCTGCTCGGCGGCGTGCTTGCGCACCTGCGCCGGGTCGAGCCCCTGCACCCGCTGGAGCAACTCGGCCTGGGCGAGGCCCAGTTTGGCCTCCATGTTGCCCGGGTCGTCGTTCAGTACGTTCTTGTACGCCTGGACGGCACCGCCCAAGTCGCCCGCGTCCAGGGCCTGTACGGCGGCTTCGAGCAGGGCGTCGTACGGCCCCGCCGGTACCGTGGGAGCCTGTTGCTGTTCGGCGGCGCCGGGGTCGGCCTCGGGGTCGACGGCCAGGCCGGTGAGGCCGAACCGCTGCTCGGCGACCTGGACGAGCTGGTCGAGCGTCTGCCGGATCTGCGCCTCGCCGGCCGCCCCCTGGAAGAGCGGCAGCGCCTGTCCCGCCACCACGGCGAAGACAGCGGGAATCCCCTGGATCCCGAACTGCTGCATCAGCATCTGATTGGCGTCGACGTCGATCTTGGCAAGGACGAAGCGCCCGTTGTACTCGACGGCCAGTCGCTCCAGGACCGGGCTCAGCTGCTTGCAGGGCTCACACCACTCGGCCCAGAAGTCGATGACGACGGGTACTTCGGTGGACCGCTGGAGGACATCGCGCTCGAATCCGGCCTCGTCGACGTCGATGACGAGGTCGGCCGGGGAGACGGCTCCTCCCCCGCCGCCCTGCCGGGCCGCTTCGGCGCGCGCCTGCTCCGCCTTCGCCTTGGCCTCCTGGGCCGCCTTCACCGCGGCGAGGTCGACGACTCCGCTCATGGACATGTTCCGTGGCTGCATGCGTCTATCCTCCCCCGTTCTCGCGCGTGTGTGAAAAGCGTTGAGAAAGCTGGTCGCGCAGCGTTCGTTTCGGCGCCGGGTCCCCACCCCACACCAGTGATTTCGCTACGACCCGTAGCGTAATGGCACCGGGCGCCTCCGCGGTACTCCGGCCCGGTGATCTCCCTCACGGCCTCACAGGAACCGCCGGTTATGGTCAGGGGATGCAGAGCCCCACTTCCGCCCCACGCGCCACAGGACGGCCGCGCAGCGCCGCTGCCGACACCGCGATCCTCGCGGCCACGCGGGAGGCCCTGGTGGAGCTGGGCTGGTCGAAGCTCACCCTGGGAGACGTGGCGACGCGGGCCGGGGTTGCGAAGACGACGCTCTATCGCCGCTGGGCGGGCAAGAACGAGCTCGTGGTCGACGCGGTCGCCGAGCTCTTCGACGAACTCGAACTCCCCGACCGCGGCAGCCTCGCCGCCGATATCGAGGGCGTGGTCCTGCAGTTCGCGGTGATCCTGGCCCGCCCGGAGGCGAAGAGCGGCCTGATGGCGGTGCTCGCCGAGTCGACCCGCGACGACGCGCTGCGGGCCCGGATCCGCGCGTCGATCGTCGACCGCCAGAAGCGGCTGGTGCTGGCGGGCCGGGCCCGGGCCCAGACCCGTGGCGAGCTGGCGCCCGAGACCGATCCGCAGGAGGCGGCGCGCACGGTCGACCTCATCTTCGACATGGTCGCGGGCGCGGTCGTCCACCGCTGCGTGGTCAGCGCGGAGCCGGCCGACGAGGAGTGGGTACGGAGCTTTACCCGTGTCCTGCTCCTGGGTCTGACCTCCAGCGACGAGGCCTAGGCCCCCGGACGGGGCGCTCTAGAAGCCCGCCGGTTCCGTGTACACCCCCCACTCCTCCCGCAGCACCCCGCAGATCTCCCCCAACGTCGCCTCGGCGCGCACCGCGTCCAGCATCGGCTCGATCATGTTGCCGCCGTTCCGCGCCGCCGCCACCATCGCGTCCAGCGCGGAGCGCACCGTGGCGTCGTCGCGGGCGGCCTTGCGGCTGCCGAGTTCCCGGACCTGCTCGCGCTCCACCTCGTGGCTGACGCGGAGGATCTCCAGGTCGCCGGTGACCGAGCCGTGGTGGACGTTGACGCCGACGACGCGCTTGTCGCCCTTCTCCAGGGCCTTCTGGTACTGGAAGGCGGACTCCGCGATCTCTCCGGTGAACCAGCCGTCCTCGATGCCGCGCAGGATGCCGGAGGTGACCGGCCCGATCGGGTGCTGCCCGTCGGGGTGGGCCCTGAGGCCCCGTTCCTTGATCTGGTCGAAGATCTTCTCGGCGTCCGCCTCGATGCGGTCGGTGAGCTGCTCGACGTACCACGAACCGCCCAGGGGATCGGCCACGTTGGCGACGCCGGTCTCCTCCATCAGCACCTGCTGGGTGCGCAGGGCGATCTCGGCGGCCTGCTCGGAGGGGAGCGCGAGGGTTTCGTCCAGGGCGTTGGTGTGGAGGGAGTTCGTGCCGCCCAGTACGGCCGCCAGCGCCTCCACGGCCGTACGCACCACGTTGTTGTACGGCTGCTGGGCCGTCAGGGAGACGCCGGCGGTCTGCGTGTGGAAGCGCAGCCACTGGGCCTTCTCGGACTGCGCGCCGTACACGTCCCGCATCCAGCGTGCCCAAATGCGCCGCGCGGCGCGGAACTTGGCGATCTCCTCGAAGAAATCGACGTGGGCGTCGAAGAAGAAGGACAGGCCGGGGGCGAAGACGTCCACGTCCAGGCCGCGGGAGAGCCCCAGTTCGACGTACCCGAAGCCGTCGGCGAGGGTGTACGCGAGTTCCTGCGCGGCCGTCGATCCGGCCTCGCGGATGTGGTAGCCGGAGACGGACAGCGGCTTGTAGGCGGGGATGCCGGAGGCGCAGTACTCCATGAGGTCGCCGATGAGGCGCAGGTGCGGCTCGGGCTGGAAGAGCCATTCCTTCTGGGCGATGTACTCCTTGAAGATGTCCGTCTGGAGCGTGCCGTTCAGGACGGCGGGGTCGACGCCCTGCCGCTCGGCCGCGACGAGGTACATGCAGAAGACGGGGACGGCCGGACCGCTGATCGTCATCGAGGTCGTGACGTCGCCCAGCGGGATGTCCCGGAACAGGACCTCCATGTCCGCCGCCGAGTCGATCGCCACTCCGCAGTGCCCGACCTCGCCGAGCGAGCGCGGGTCGTCGGAGTCGCGGCCCATGAGGGTCGGCATGTCGAAGGCCACGGAGAGGCCGCCTCCGCCGTTGGCCAGGATCATCTTGTAGCGCTCGTTCGTCTGCTCGGCGTTGCCGAAGCCGGCGAACTGGCGGATGGTCCAGGTCCGCCCCCGGTAGCCGGTCGGGTACAGCCCGCGGGTGAAGGGGTACTCGCCGGGCCAGCCGATCCGCTCGAAGCCCTCGTACCTGTCCCCCGGCCGGGGCCCGTACACCGGCTCCACGGGATCGCCGGAGAGCGTGGTGAAATCTGCGTCGCGCTTGCGCGAAGCGTCGTAGCGGGCCTGCCAGCGACGGCGGCCGTCCTCTATGGCGTGAGCGTCCATGCCGTCAAATTTACTTGGACGTCCTAGTAAATGTCGACCGTTTACCGGTGCGCCCTGTCAACGCCCCGGTAAGACGCAGGTCAGGCCTTCGCGACCGCGGGCGAATCCCCGGCCGCCTTGGCCTCCAGCTCGTGGCTGATCTTCCGCTCGACGAAGAACGCGGCCGTCGGAATGGTCCCGGCGAGCAGGACCCAGAGCTGCTTGCTGACCGGCCACTTCGCCTTGGAGCCCAGGTCGAAGGCGAAGACCAGGTAGAGGACGTACAGCCAGCCGTGCGCGATGGAGACGACACGGGTGAAGTCGGCGGCGCCGTCGACTTCGAGGCCGTACTTCGCGATCATGCTGAGGCACAGCAGGACGAGCAGCACACCGGTGACGTAGGCCAGAACGCGGTAGCGGGTCAGCACGCTTTTTTTCATGCCGCCGAGCGTAACGGCCGGTTCCGGGAGATCTTGCCCCGGGCTAGCCTTCCTCGAAGTCGCCGGAGGCCACCCGGAGCGGCCGCAGCATCGCGAAGATCTCGGCGCACTCCTCGGCGTCGTAGACCCCGAGTCCGAAGTCCATCGCCATCAGGTCGCGGGTGGCGGCTTCGACGACCTCGCGACCCTTGTCGGTGATGGTGGCGAGGGTGCCGCGGCCGTCGTTCGGGTTGGGCCGCCTCTCCACCAGGCCGGACCTCACCAGCCGGTCCACGGTGTTCGTCACGGACGTCGGATGCACCATGAGCCGCTCGCCGATCTTGGACATCGGCAGCTCACCGGCCTTCGAGAAGGTGAGCAGCACCAGCGCCTCATAGCGCGCGAACGTCAGTTCGTACGGCTTGACCACGGCGTCGACCTCGGCGAGCAGAATCTGCTGGGCCCGCATGATCGAGGTGATCGCGGCCATGGAGGGTACGTTTCCCCAGCGCTGCTTCCAGTGTTCGTCGGCGCGGGCGATGGGGTCGAAGGGAAGGCTGAGCGGCTTCGGCACGCCCCAGACCTTACCGGCCGGTCATATGGCGGTCAGCCCCGTCTCGCCCTTCGGTCCGCCGGGCTTTCCCGGCATTGCGATACCGGTCGAGATGTGTCCGCTATGCAACGATTACCGATGAGTTGTCACTGTACGTCACTCTCGCCCAAGGGAGCAGCATGCCCCGGCTGATCCACGCCCTCGCGACTCTCGCGGTGCTCGGACTCGCGGCGGGCTGCACGTCCGCGGCCGACATCGACGAGGCCTCCGTCGCCGGCGCCGCCTCCAGGAAGGCGGACTCCGCGTCGCCGTTCTGGGTCGACCCGGCGAGCCCCGCCGCCCAGCAGATGGAGAAGTGGCGGCAGGAAGGCCGTACCGAGGAGGCCGAACTGCTCCGGCGGATCGCCGAGCGGCCCGCCGCACTCTGGCCGGCCGGTGAGATCGACCCGGCCTCAGTGGTCGGCTCGGCCGCCGCGGCGGCGCTCCGGGAAGGGCGGACGGCGGTGTTCACGGCGTACAACATCCCGCACCGGGACTGCGGGCAGCACTCGGCGGGCGGGGCCGCGAGCGCGGGCGCCTACCGGGCCTGGATCGGGAAGTTCGCGGCCGCCCTGGGCAAGGCCAAGGCCGTGGTGGTGCTCGAACCCGACGCGGTCGCACACGTCGTGGACGGCTGCACGCCCGGCGAGTACCACGGTGAGCGCGAGAAGCTGCTCGGCGAGGCGATCGACCGGCTGAAGCGGCAGCCGAACACGAAGGTGTACCTGGACGCCGGCAACCCGGCCTGGATCAAGGAGCCCCAGAAGCTGGCCCAGCTGGTCCAGCGCCTCTACCGGGCGGGCGTCGCGCGCGCCGACGGCTTCGCCCTCAACGTCTCCAACTTCCAGACCAACGAGGTCACCAAGAAGTACGGCCTGAAGCTCTCCGAGGACCTGGGCGGCAAGCACTTCGTCATCGACACCAGCCGCAACGGCAAGGGGCCCCTGCCCGGCGCCTGGTGCAACCCGCCGGGCAGGGCGCTGGGCACCCCGCCCACCTTCGACACCGGCGAGCCCGCCCTGGACGCCTATCTCTGGGTCAAGCGGCCCGGCGAGTCGGACGGTACGTGCGGGGGCGGGCCTCAGGCGGGGCAGTGGTGGCCGGAGTACGCGCTGGGGCTGGCGCGCAACTCCCAGACGTAGTCGGCCGCTTGTCGGCTACTTCACCTGGATCCACTTCGCCTCCGACGGCGTGCCCTGCGCGTCCGTCACGAACAGCATGTACCAGCCGGGCGGGACCAGGGTCGGGTCCTTCGGTACCTCCACCGTCACCGAGTCGCCCGTCCTGGTCAGGTCCAGCGCGATGGAGCGCTGTTCTACGTCCGTGGTGTGCGTGACCGCGCTGGGGCGCATGAGCCGGGCCGCGGTGATCCGTTCGGGGTGGGCGGTGGTGAAGGTCGCGCGGTGGTCGCTGCCGAGTGCCTTCGGGCCTCGGTCGAGTACGGGGCGCTGCTTGCCGTTCTTGTGCAGGGCGGGCGGCGTGAAGATCTCCATGCGCTGCTCGAAGTGGCCCAGCTTGGTGTTCTGCTGGTCGTCGAAGAGCGGGTCGGAGCCGAACGTGGCGACCCGGCCGTCGGGCAACAGCAGCGCCTCGGAGTGGTAGTTGCGGCCGACCGTCGGTGCGGCGGCCTCGCGGAAGGCGTTGGCCTTCGGGTCGTAGAACTGCGCCTTGAGGATGTTGCTGGCGCTGCGGCCCCGGTAGTCCGCGGAGCCGTTGGAGGTGAAGACGGTGTCGTCGGGCATGATCACGCTGTTCAGATAGCGGGTGCCCTGGGGGAGGTCGGGGCCGTCCTCGAAGACCGGGTTGTCCTTCTTCAGGTCGACGACGGCGGTGCGCGGGGTCGACTTCTTGGACTCGCCGACGCCTCCGCCGCCGAGGATCATCACCTTCTGGTCCTGCGCGGGCGGGAGCAGGAGGGAGGCCGACGTCTCGGTCTTGTCCGCGTCGCGCAGGCCCGGCACGTACTGGAAGGTGTTGGTCTCCAGGTCCCACAGGCCCGGCTCGCGGCCCTTGTCGGCGGGGCCGTAACCGGCGTTCGAGGCCGGGTAGAAGAGCTTGCCGCCCTTGGTGAGGAAGAGGGCGGGGTACGTCGGGAAGTACCGCTTGGGGCCCGGTGACCACTTCTTGGTCCTCGGGTCGTAGATCTCGTTGTCACCGGGGTCGATCTTGCCCAGGTCGTCCAGGCCGGAGACGGCGAGGACCCGGCCGTCCTCCAGGCCGACGAGCGTCGGGTACCAGCGGGCCTTGTCCATCGGGTCGACCGGGATGTACCGCTCGGACTTCGGGTCGAACTCGTAGGCGGCGCGGATGCCCTGGAAGTCCTGCTTGTCGAGGCTGATCCGCTCGGAGAGGCCGTAGGTGTTGTTCGCGTCCTTGCCGGTCAGGCCGACGATCTCGTACTGGGCCTGGTTCTCGGTGACGGACAGCGGGCCCTTCTCGACGGCCTCCACGAAGACGCGGACCTCGCTCGCGGTGACCCGGGTCCGGGCGGTGCGACGGTCGGTGACCGCCTGGGCTCTCGGGACCGTGACGTCGAAGCGGGAGACGTACTCGACTCCGGCGGGCGAGCGGAAGACCGTGCCCTTCTTCAGGAACACCGTCTTGTTGGGGCTCTCGTTCTTCACGCGCATACCGCCGGCGGCACGCTCGACCTCGCCGTCGAGGAGTTCGTAGCGGGCGGTGCCGCCGGCCACCAGGAGGCGGCCGTCGGGGAGTTGGGCGTGGCCGGCGCAGAAGAAGTCGTCGGGGGTGGGGATCTTCTTGAAGGTGTCGGTCCTGGGGTCCCAGAGGACGGTGTCGAACTCGCCCTTGTTGAACTTCTTCTGCTCGTTGCCGGAGCCCGCGACGATCAGGACTTTGCCGGTGTGCAGAAGCGCCGCGTGGATGGCGTTGGTGCGGTACTCCTCGGGGATGTCGACCTGGCTCCAACTGCCGTACCGCGCTTGGTACCCGGGCTGGGCGATCTTGTACGCGTGGTACCGCTCGCCCGCGAAGTCCAGTGCCGCCGGGGCGTTCAGGCTGAGCAGGACGGCGATGCCGCCGATGCCGAAGACGGTCTTCTTGGTCTTCTGAGAAGGTGTGTAGGCCATGGCCTAGTTGCCTCCCGTCGTGGAGCTGGAGACCGTGGTGCCCGCGCTGTTCCCCGCGAGCGCGGGTTCGGCTCCTTCGCCTCTGCGGGGCGGGGCGTGCAGTACGGGCAGCGGCGGGGGCTCCCTGCGCTCCTTGAGCAGGGTGGAGCACCATACGGCGACCGGCGCCAGGGAGATCGCCGTGGCCAGGAGCGCCCAGGTGCGCATCGCCGCGTGCGTGTTGTCGAGGATCACGGACGCGGTGAGGGAGGTCGCGAGGAGGCCCGCCCAGAAGAGGTGGATGCGGAAGGTGAGCAGGCGGTCCGGGCTGGCGTCGTCGCCCTTCGGTGTCACCACGAAGCGGCTGGGGCGGCGCAGGACGGCCTCGCCGAGGGACTTGAGGTAGATGGGGGCCGAGAGGGCCGACATCGCCATGCCGGCCAGGCCGCCGGAGCCCTGTGGTTCGTGCGGGGAGACGTTGTGGCGGCGGTTCCAGAGGTAGAGGCCGATCTGGAGGGCGGCCGCGTCGCTGTAGAGCATCAGCCAGACCGAGGCGGCGACTTGGGTGCCGGAGGCGCCGAACCAGAGGAACAGGACGCAGCTGAGGATGCCGAGGAACCAGTTGACCGCCGTCATCGGGTAGTAGACCAGCATGAGCGTGTACGAGAGGAAGCGGCCGGGGGGCATCTTGCCCGGGGCCCTCCAGTACTGCTTGATCAGCGTCTCGTAGGTGCCGCGTGACCAGCGCATCTGCTGGGTGAAGAAGTCCGTCCAGGAGGCGGGGCCCTCGCCCACCGCGAGGACGTCGGGAGTGTAGACGCTGCGCCAGTGGTTGCGGGTTCGGGGGTTGCGGGTGCGGTGCAGTTCGAAGCCGGTGGCCATGTCCTCGGTGATCGAGTCGTACAGGCCGCCTATTTGCTTCACGGCTTCGATGCGTACGACGTTGTTCGTGCCGACGAACATGGGGGCGCGGTAGCGGTTGCCCGCGCGTTGTATCAGCGCGTGGAAGAGGAACTGCTGGGACTCGGCCGCCTTGGTGACCGGGTTGTGGTAGTTGCCGTACACCTGGGGGCCTACGACGAAGGCGACGTCCGGGTCGCGGAAGTAACCCATCATCCGCTCCAGGAAGTTGGGGAGCGGGACGTGGTCGGTGTCGACGGAGGCGAAGAAGTCGTACTCCGCGCCGTGCATCGCGATCCAGGCGTTGTAGTTGCCGTGCTTGGTGCGGGCCTTGTGGACGCCGTCCGGTCGGTTCCACTCGGGGACGCCTCGGCGGGTGAAGTGCCGCACGCCTAGTTCGGTGCAGAGGGCTTTGGCCTGGTCGTCGTCGCCCTCGTCGAGGAGCCAGACGTCCAGGGGGCCGGGGTGGTGGATGCGGGTCGCGCCTTCGAGGGTGGCGCGGACCATGTCGAGGGGTTCCTTGCCCGGGACGTATGTGGTGAGGAAGGCGACGCGGGTGCCGGGTTCGGGGAACACCGGGACGGGGTCGCGGGCGACCATGGTGGCGTGGGCGACGGAGGCGACGTTGACGACCATGAAGAGCTCGATGAGGCCGATGGATATCAGCATGGTGACGTCCAGAGCGGCCATCCACTCGTCGCCGCCTTCGCGGTCCACCCAGTGGCTGGGCCATACGAGGTACACGAGGAGGGCGCCGGTGAGGATCGGCGCGAGGGTCATGAGCAGGATCGCCCGTATTCGGTGCGGCTCGCGTGCGAGGAGCGATATGTACTGGACCCGGTACGCCTTGTCCGACGGCTCCCTGAGCGGTCCTGCCAGTCGGCTGTGGGTGTCGTAGTCGTAGCCCTCCGGCTGCCGCACAGCGTCCTCCAGTTGTGTGGGGTGATCGAACTAGTCGATACCCATACAAAAGTGGAGTTTTGGGGGTGTGTCGAACTGGACGCGTCCAGGTGGGTGCCGGTGCCTTCGGTGGGGGTGCGGGTGGGTGGGGGTGCGTGTAGC